>CAZIDW010000023.1:0-12299 GCA_964538225.1 uncultured Candidatus Peribacteria bacterium | reverse complement strand
GGTAATCATTCAGGGAAGTCAGGGGCATCCCTTCGTTTTTAAAATGAATACGGACCTGCCAATCCAGGCCAGCCGCCCGCCTTTCATAAGCCACCGCCACAACGGTTAAATGCTTGTCGGACAAAACAGGCTGCAAAATGGGTTCATGGTTTTCATAGTAATCGATAAGATCCTGATAGCGCTCCTGATTTTTGCAGGCCATAATAAAACCCGGGCCAAAAGACCCCGGTTCCACCTCAGCCGCTTGCTGAAAAAATTTCATCCCTTCATGCTGACGGCCAGACAGCTTATAAAAAAAATAAAGCGTGTGCAGGACTTCCGGTTCGGGATAAGCATCTTTGAGTTTTTCCAAGAGTTCCAACTCAGGGATAAAAGAGACTTTTTTAAAGGATTCAGGGTCATTTTCCATCAAATCCATAAGCTGATTCCGGACATGGCCGATGACAAACAGGACTGCCTCCTGACATCTGGGAACCTGCAGGGCTTTTTCAAGTGTTTCTTGTGAGGTCAGCTGAAAAACAGACTGGCGTGTGGCCAGAGCTGTCTGCAAAAACAGATTAAAATAGTCAGCATTTCCCGGCTGAAGCTCAAAAGCCTTTTTCGCGTTATCCAGGGCGCTTTTCATCGCCTCCTCGCGGGGAACCAGATGGGAATCGAGCATCACCTTGGCCCGCTCAGAATAGCGTTCAGCCTCTTCATTGGTATCTAAATCCTTTTCCATCATAAAAAAATCCGATAAAGGTTATTATTAAACAAAAAATAAAATAATTTGTCAAAAGATAATTTATGTTTTAAAATACCGGCCTTTAACAAACCACTGCTATGAGTAAGCACCCCGAAAAAAACGCCGGCCACTGCCTTACCCCGGAAGAATTCATCCGCCAGATGAGCCATGTGGAAATAGCCCCAGACGACCTGAAGCTGATTTACGAAATCGGATTAGATATGGAAATGGACCCGCGGGACATCTGCGATTTTGTCCGGACAAGCGACATCAAAGAACAGCTGATAAGCCGGGAAATGTCCCAAAAATGCATGGAGACAAGACTATTCACAGTTCTGCCTTTTGATGATGTGGCAGAACGGGCCAGGGAGACCAATGAATCATTCAAACGTTTTGTGATCATCATGGCCTTCAGGAAATATGAACGGCTGCAATATCTGAAAGCGCGCGGGCTGTATTTTGAAGGTTTGCGATAATCATTCTCACCTGCAATAATTGAAGATATAATGGACCTATCTTTTACGAAAAATGAAAAAAGCAAACTTCAAACAGGTCAAAAATAAAAATCAACCGGTTTACTATCAATTCATCAACAACCAATCGGATAAAACCGTGGTTTTTTTGCATGGCCTTTTTTCCAGCAGTTCTATTTTTAAATATTTTCTAAAATCCATCCACCACAATGTGATTCTGGTTGAGTTAAGGGGAGTGGTATATGCAAAATGCAAAAAGCCTTTTCTTAAAAATTATGTGGAAGACATCCGGCTGATCCTGGAAAATGAAAAAATCAAAAAAAAGGTAATCCTGGTCGGGTATTCCATGGGTTGTTCCATCGCGAATGCTTTTGCCAAAAAACACAGTGAAATGGTGAATAAGATAATCATGCTGGCGCCTATTAACCGTCCCTTTAAAGAAATCGGAAGGAAAGAATTGGTCAAAAGCCTGCTAAACAGTCTGGGTAAAAATTTTTTCAAAAAATGGAGGGAATATCTGCGCATGGAAAAAAATTGGCCGCTTTATCGATTATTCCGATTGTTCAATTTTAAACTTCTTAAAGATGTCTGCCGGAAAACGGACTTCACGCGTAAATGCAAAATTATTATTGTGAATGGTCAAAAATCAGACACTTATTTTAACAATCAAGACCCTCACTTAAAACAACCCAATATTATTTACAAAGAATTGGAGGAACTGGATCATTTTTTATTTTTAAGTAAAAAAGGGATTAAAAAAATTGCTGAACAATTAATCATATACCTAAAACAAACTTAAATGACCAAACAAAAAACCATCATCGGCGTCATGGGCCCGGGCAACGGGGCGGCCGAACAGGACAAGCACAATGCCGCCGAACTCGGCAGGCAGATCGCCCAAAACAACTGGGTACTTTTAACCGGCGGCCGGAAGGCGGGTGTGATGGACGCGGCCAGCCGGGGCGCCCGGGAAGCCGGGGGGCTGGTAATCGGCATATTGCCGGACGCGGACAAAAGACAGATGTCTGACTATGTGGACATTCCCATTGTGACAGGGCTGGGCTTCGCGCGGAACAGCATGAACGTCCTCACGAGTGACGTGGTAGTCGCCTGCGGAATCGGTCCCGGTACCACCAGTGAGATCGCTTACGCGATCCGTGCCGAAAAACCGCTTATCCTGCTCACGGATGACAAGGAGGCTGTTGCTTATTTCAAAAAACTCAGCCAGGGTAAAATCCATATCACGCATGATTATAAAGAGGCGGTACGGCAGGTTAAAAAATTGCTTAAAAAATAAAATATGTTATACTGCTTATGTAAAATAAAAAACAAACCATGAAAATCCTTGAAATGACAACACAGGCGGAACAGACGGCTGAGCCGGAGGTTCCCGAGGAACTGCGGCAGCTACTTAACGAAACCGGTTTCGATATCTCAGGTATGGATCCGGAAGACATCAAAAGCCTCGCTGAAAGTTTTAAGCGGGGTGTGGATGACTTCCATAGTTCTACCCGGCGGATTTTAAGGGAGGAGGAGGTAGCCTAGCTCACTGATTCCCGTAATTTTTCAGCGGCGGCGTTGGGATCGTCGGCTTTCAGGATATATGAACCGGCCACAAAAATATTCGCCCCCGCGGATCTGCAGAGCGGGGCGGTTTCATGAGTAATCCCGCCATCGACTTCAATATCCAGTTCCGGGTAAGCTTTTCGTATCTGGGAAATCTTTGACACCACTTCGGGCATGAACTCCTGGCCGCCGAAACCCGGTTCCACGGACATGATGAGGACCAGATCGACCAATGGAAGGACTTTCTGGATCTTGCTGACAGGTGTTTTGGGGTTAATCGAAACCCCGGCCAGACAGCCGAAATTATGGATATGAGCAATGGTTTCTTTCAGGTCTTTGGTTGCTTCCGCGTGGACCGTGATGATATGAGCGCCTGCCTTCGCGTATTGTTCAATGTATTCTTCCGGGTGATTGATCATCAGGTGGCAATCCAGCGGGACCGTGGTTTTGATGTCGTTTACCACCATAGGGCCGATGGTAAGGTTGGGGACAAAATTCCCGTCCATCACATCCACATGGAACCAATCTGAAAACGGCTCCAGTTTTTGGAGGTAATGGTTCAGATCCCCGTAATCCGCTCCCAGAATCGACGGCGCGATCCTGGTTTTTCTTTTTACCTCCCGAAATGAAAGTGATTTAGTCGCCAAATGAAAATTGGTAATTTAAAATTTAATTATGTTTTTCGATATCCATTATTTGTTTTACACGCCTGACATGGCGTTCTTCGCCGGAAAAATCAGTTGTTAAAAAGATTTTTACAATCTCAACCGGATCATCCATCATCGGTGAACGACCTCCGACAGAAACCATATTAGCATCATTGTGCTGACGGGCGCATTTAGCGGCATCCACACTATAAGCCAATCCGCATCGGATTCCATGGACCTTATTGGCAGCAATCGAAATCCCCACCCCGTTTCCGCAAATAACCACCCCCTGAGAATCGGGAGTAACCGCCACCTGCTTAGCCACTTTTTCAGCATAAACCGGATAGTCCGCCGCCTCTTCGCTATCCGTTCCCATATCGACAAATTCGTACTGGTCGCCCAATTCTTTTTTAATCCGTTCCTTCATTGGATAGCCCGCGTGATCGGAACCTATTATTATCTTCTTCATAGTATTTTAGTTTCAGTTAATATGACACATCTGATTAATAAAATAGGATTATGGTCATCTTAATCAATCTTATAAATCAAGGATCAAAATTGGGAAATAAAACGTAAATCGTTCTCAAAAAACAAACGGAGATGATTGATTCTGTATTTAATCATGACCATGCGGTCGATACCGATCCCGAACGCGAAACCGGTGTATTTTTCCGGATCATAACCGACGTTCTTAAGGACTTGGGGGTGCACCATGCCGGCCCCGGCGATCTCGAGCCAGCCGACCGCTTTACACAGCCGGCACGGCACACCGTCAGAAAGTTTGCCATTGCCATGACAAATGGGGCACGTGCAGTCAACTTCCATTCCCGGTTCCACAAACGGAAAGTAGCTGAGGCGGAAACGGGTTTTAATGCCGGGGTCTTCGAAAATCTGCTGGAGCATCTGAGTCATGACGGCTTTCAGGTTCGCCATGGAAATGTTCTCATCGACCATCAGCCCTTCGATCTGGTGGAACATAGGTGAATGGGTGGCATCGCTGTCTTTGCGGAAGGTCTTACCCATGGCGATGATGCGGATGGGCGGGTCGTGTTTTTCCATATGCCGGATCTGCACCGGAGAGGTTTGAGTGCGGAGAACATGTTTTTTTAAATCTTTCAGCCAGAACGTGTCCTGCATGTCGCGGGCAGGATGGTCATCGGGAATATTGAGCTGATTGAAATTATAATGTTCCAGTTCCACATCCGGCCCCTCGGCGACGGAGAATCCCATCTTCGCGAAAATCGTCTCCAGGTCATCCATGAATCTGGAAATGAGGTGGCGATGCCCTGCTGTCGGCTTTTTACCGGGAACTGTAACATCAATCCATTCTTCATCAGCAATGGCACCCAGTTTTTCCTCTTCCAGTTCTGTATAACGTTTCTGCGCGGCGGCTTCCAGTTCTTTTTTGGTTTCATTGGCCAATTTTCCGACTGTGCGCTTTTCCTCATCCGACAGATCTTTCAGGCTTTTCATAATGTCGTTAAACAGCCCCTGACGGCCGAGATATTTGACCTCGGCCTCTTTGATGGCCTGTTCAGATGATGCCGCTTTCAGATCAGCCAGCATGCCAGCTTTGAGTTTCTGGATTTTGGATTGCATGGAAAAAACTTAGAATTCGCCTCTTATTCTAAATCAAAAATCAAAAATCACAAATCACAAATCACTTAACCCTCTCTATCTTCGCCCCCAGACTGTTCAGCTTCTCATCCAATCGCTCATATCCCCGGTCGATGTAGTAGATATTGGACACTTCCGTCTGCCCCTCCGCCGCCAATGCGGCCAGAACAATCGCGGCGCCGGCGCGGATGTCACAACTATTGACCGACGCACCCTTTAAGGCGACCGGCCCCTCGATCTCCGCCTGATAAGGATTGAGGATTTTTGGCTTAAAACCCATTTTTTCCAATTCATACAAATACTGAAGCCGGCCATCGAATAAGGTCTCAAAAATAAAGCTTTTTCCCTTCGCCTGCGTAAGCAAAGTGGCAAAGGGAGCCTGAAGGTCGGTGGGAAAACTGGGGAAAATAGCGGTCTGCAGGCGGATAGCTTTCAGGTTTTTAGAAGGCAGAACACGCACCATATCTTCACCCAGCTCAAAAGCCACACCCACCTCACGGAGTTTCTGCCAAAAGATATCGAGGTGACGGGGGACGACATCTAAAATATCGACAGTCCCCTGTGTAATAGCGGCCGCGAGGACCAGTGTGGCGGCTTCGAGATAATCGGAGGTAACGCGGTAATCAGTGCCATGAAGCTTTTTAACACCATGGATCTTAAGTTTATGGGTGCCGATGCCTTCGATTTCAGCGCCCATTGTGGCTAAAAAATTGCACAGATCCTGCACATGGGGTTCGCAGGCGGCTAAGCGGATGACGGTCTTTCCTTCGGCCAGAACCGCCGCGATGATGGCGTTTTCTGTCGCGGTCACGCTGGCTTCCGTCATGGTAAACGCGGCGCCGACAAGCTTATCGCACTGAAGATGAAGGATGTCTTCGGACTCCAGAACTTGAGCGCCCAGCGCTTCAAGCGCCTGCAGATGGGCATCCATGGGCCGCTTACCCAGTACACATCCGCCGGGGTACGCCAAGCGAACGTCCCCGTTTCTGGACAAAAGCGCGCCCAATAGCAGGCTGGAGCCGCGGAGTTTGCTGACGAGCTCATGTTCGATCTCCACATTTGCCACCCCTCTGGCATGGATTTTTAAAGTATTGTTTTCAAATTCCGTTTCCACGCCCAAAAAATGGAGGATGTGGCGCAGGGTATAAATATCCGCGATATCCGGTACATTACGGAGGGTAACCGGCTCGTCGGTAAGCAAGGCGGCGGCAATAATGGGCAGGACCGCGTTTTTAGAGCCGCTCACGCGGACCGCGCCACTCAATGGTTCTCCGCCTGTGATAAGGAAATGCTGAGTGTGCATAAAATTATAACAGACTATTTACAAATTGTCTATTTTTTGCTATAATATAATATTGAATAGTGACATTTGACAGTTCTGAAAAACATTTTGAAATTTAAAACTTAAAATTCAAAAATAGTGGTCCTATTGTATGCCACATTACTGATTCTGACAACCTTAGCCTGGGGATATCTGTTTTATAAAAAAGACTACCATCCCCAGCCCCTCAGGGTGGTCGCGCAAAGCTTTATAGTCGGGCTTTTCGCCATGGCGCCCGTGTTCGGATACCGTTACTTGTACCAGCATTTCCTGCCGGCGCTCTCGGGATACGCCATCTTCCGGCCATTGGCGGAATCCGCTTTTTTAAGCGGTGTTTTGGTCTTTACCGGCAACCTGGTGCTCCTTTCACTGATTCTTTTTATCTTAAGCGGTCTGGTCTCCCTGATACTGAACGTCTTCAGCCATAATGTGTTTATCAATCTGAAAAACGCGCTTAAAGATGAGCCGTTGGGATTTGTGGCTGTGAGCCTGATGATCGGCGCGGTGATCTACATGCAGACCTTGTTCCAGGAATGGGTCGGCCACCCGGTCATCGGAACCGCGCTCGGCACCATCCTGTTTCTGGCCATCATCGAGGAATACATCAAGCATCTGGTTGTCCGTATCACGGATGATAAAAAACTGAAGGACATCGATGACGCCATCACACTCAGTATCGTGGTGGGGCTGGCGTTCGCGTTCATCGAAAACATCATCTACAGCCTGATGGCCGGTGATATGGGGCTTATTTTCTACCGGACAATGGTCACTATCCCCATTCACCTGGTGGCCTCCGGCATTTTTGGGTATTACTACGGACTGGCGCATTTTGCCAAGCCGATTGTTAAACTGGAAGGCGGCGACAAGACACTGCGCGGAAGATGGCTCCCGAAACTATTGACCCTGAAAAAATCCACGGTCTACCGGGAGGAAAAGATCATTGAAGGCATCTTTTTCGCCACCGCCTTCCACGCGGGAGTGAACCTGCTGTTTGAATTCACATTGGGCTTTCTGGCCGTGCCGCTGATCATTGCCGGCATCGTCGTGATCTTCCGCCTATACAAATTAGGACAAAAAGAAGACCGCCTGATTGCAAAGTCCCGCAAAGGCTGGCGGCCTAAAATTAAAAAGCCCGCCTAAAGCGGGACATCCTGCAGATTGACGACAGCATTATGCTGCCTGGTCGGAATCATGCCGGGGCAGTTCGGTAACATCCAGGTAACCTTCTTCGTCCGACCGCTCAATAGCCAGGCGCAGTTTTTCACGCAGGTGCCGGATGGGGATCACGCCCGCCTCGATAGCCTCGTGAACTTCACTGCCGATAACCCCCTCTTCCCAAGCATGCTGAAGGAGGTCTCCGAACTGCGCGAATGAAAGTTTGTGGGTTTTTTTAGAGGGCATAAGCGTGTTTAAGTAATCTTTTCATTATACCCCTTTATAGAGTAAAAATCAACACCTTAAACCCTAAAATACTTAGAATTTCTTTACAGCTACCTGATTTACTTGGTAATATGTATCCACCAACTTTTGTTTTGAAATTGTTAGCCATTAACTCATCATATCCATGGATAAAAATAAAAAAAATCTTCTCCTTTTGCTTCTGCTCATCGTAGTGGCTGTTTTGGTATGGTATGTAGTTGTAAAACTATATGAACCAGTAAAGGACTTGCCAGACGTTGATGTGGAATCGCCTGTAGTGGATGAGCCCATCAAAGTCAATAATGTATTAGAAACCACGGTGTCTGTCGTCCCGCCGGATGAAAACGGAGGCCCAACAGCTGAATAATCCGGATGCCGGATAAACGAAAAATAAGATAAAGGCCCGATGAGTCGGGTCTTTATTAATGACTGGCCGGATAATCAACTATTGACAAAAATAAATAAGAATGCTAAATTAGCCTCCTTCCAAAGGATAAGCCTAAGTTGCCCGCCAGTACCGATCCGTCGGGCTGGCCGCCCTAACGACACAAATTACGTTACGCGCCTTAGGCTTTTTTATTACAAAATTACAAGATTGCAAAATTAATTATTAATTTTTTAAATGAAATACGCTAAATTTGAAGGAATACCGATTTGGCAAGAAGCGCGAAAATTCGTTGTGAAAATTTATCAAATCACTAAACATAAATTTAATAATGATTTTGGGTTAATAAATCAAATTCAAAGAGCATCTCTTTCTGTATTGCTAAACATCTCAGAAGGATTTGAAAGAAAAAAAATAAAAATTTTCAATCTTCCATTCTCCGTAGTGCAGTTAAATCCTTCGATGCACTACGAGATAGTCAATAAAGTTACCAACGTTTACTACGAAGGATGAATCAATTTTCAATCTTCAATAAATAAGCACTCCCGGCATTATTTATTAACGCCCATCCCGAATAAATTATGATAAAACGTTATTTATGCGGGCTTTTGATTGTCGGTCTTTTGCTGTGCCAGCCCATCCGCCTGGTCGCGGAAGAAGCGCTCCCCACAACAGATTCCTCAACACAGGAAACAGCGTCCGAAGAAGAACCCGACGATACGGAGGAGTCGTCGGGCGACGCTGAAGGCGCGACCGAACCGCCTCAGAAGGAAGACGGGGATTCTGAAGATCCAGCAGACGAACCTCAGGAACCGTCTGACCAATCGCATCCTGAGGACGAGGACGAAACCGATTCGTCTCAGGAGGAAGGATCTGATGAAGAATCCACCGAATCCAACGATACGGCGGAGCCGTCGGACGACGCTGAAGGCGCAACCGAACCGCCTCAGAAGGAAGACGGGGATTCTGAAGATCCAGCAGACGAACCTCAGGAGCCGTCTGACCAATCACACCCCGAGGACGAGAGCGAAACCGATTCGTCTCAAGAGGAGGCATCTCAGGAAAAAGAGGAACCTGTCACCCAACTGCCGGACCACCTCCTCCTCAGCGAAGTGATGATCGGTTCGGAGGTCAATCCGGAAAAAGATTCATGGGTGGAGATCTACAATCCAACAGACCAGGCAATCGAATTGGCCGACTGGCAGATCCGGGGGGTGACCAAAGGGGGGCGGTGGATCGATATAATCAAAGAACCTCAGACAATCAGTCCGCAAGGCGTTTTTGTGCTTTCTTATTACACCAACAGCCGCTATTCCGCGCTGGAGGTCAGGCCGGACATGACCAAAGATTCGATTTATTTTACAGAAGGGGAAATTGAAATCGAACTGAAATCCCCACAGGATGAGGTCATCGACCAAATGACTGCCGACCATCAGGCCGCCGATGAGTTCCGCTCGTATGAACGGAACGCGGACGATGAATGGGAACGCGCCACGGAACAGGTCAATCTGAAAGAAGGGCTACTGAAGACCTTTGCCACCCCGGGCGACAGCCGGCTTGGTGGAGAGGGGGTTCCGGAGGAGGCGCCACCCGAAGAAGAGGAAACGGCGCCGCCGGACGACGAACCGCCGCCACCACCGGAACCCACACCCCCTCCTCCCGTTGAATTCTCGTACCCTTCCTACGAACTCATCAGCGAAATAATGATGAATCCGGAAGGAAGCGACGCGGAGGGCGAATGGGTGGAACTGCATAACAATACCAACGGCCCCATAGACATCACCGGCTGGTACCTGGATGACGCGGAAGGGAACAGCGCGCCCTATTGGATTAGGGACAAGACGGTGCTGATGCCGGACGAATATAAGGTTTTCAGCGCGCCGGATCTTAAACTGTCGCTGAAAAACAGCGAAGACGAAGTGCGGCTGCTCGACCCGAACCAGGAAGCTAAAGAAGTCATCCGTTACTCAGGCGCCAAAGAAAACTGGACGTATGCCAGAAAAACCGACGGACGTTTTGACTGGCTCGAAACCATCTCGCCGGGAAGTGAAAACCAGTTTCCGCCACCCCCGAAAACGTATTGTCCGGACACGGTCGTCATCCAAAACGTCCTGCCCAACCCGGAGGGGAAAGACGGGGGAAGTGAAACAATCACTCTTAAAAACAACCTGGATGAACGGCTAGAACTGGACCGCTGGAGCCTGGTGAACAAAAAAGGCAAGCCCTACCTTTTAAAGGAAATGGCGCTGGGCAGTTATGAAAAAAAGACAATCGACCCGTCGGCCATCGGTTTAACCCTGGTCAACAAGGCGGACCAGCTGAGCCTGCTGGATCCCGCGGGGAATCTGATCGACCGCCTGAACTGGACAGACGCGCAATCCGGAGAGGTGATTTTCCGGCCGGACTACTTTCAAGACGGCATGGGTGCCCGCGTACTCGCCGTCATCGACGGGGATACGCTGACAGTCGAAATCGATAATGAACCGTTCAAAGTCCGGCTCATCGGCGTGGACACGCCTGAAACCGTCCATCCCTTTCAGGAGGAAGAGGAATTCGGACAGGAGGCGAGTGACTATTTAAAAACCATGCTGGCGGGCCAGACCGTGGTACTGGAATTCGATGAAAATGAAATGGACACGTATAACCGTTTGCTCGCGTATGTGTATTTAAGGGGTATTTTCATCAACGCGGAAATCGTCAAAAACGGTTACGGCCGGGCGTATACCGATTATCCGTTCAGGTATTTAAACGAATTCATACAATACGAACAGGAAGCGAAAGAAAAAAAAGTGGGTTTATGGATTTATGAAACAGCCGACTCAATCCCTGAAGGCCAGGATAATCATCCTGACCCAAATGACGAAAATAGTATAGAAAATATTGTAAAATCAGTAAATAATGAAAATATAGAAAATAATGAAGAAAATGAAGATGAACCGCTTGAAGAAGAGGTTGTCTGCCCAAATGAAGGTCTGCAAATCGATGCCATCATGCCCAATGCCCAAAAAGGGGAAAGCATGGAATGGATACGCCTTATTAACCCGACTGACCAGAAAATCTGCCTGAACGGCTGGCAGATTGATGATGAACTGGCCAAAGGCTCCAAGCCTTTTCAGATTAAAGGCGGGGCGATTGCGGCAGGCGGGGTACGCACGTTCCGCAAAAATGAGACCGGCCTGGCGCTGAATAACAGCAACGACTGTGCCAACCTGCTCAACCCGTTGAAAGAAGTGGCAGACCGGATCTGTTACGAAAAAACACATAAAAACGAGGTGTTCACACATGAAGGGGGCGACTGGCAGCCCAAACCAAAGAGCCGTTCCTCTAAAACAAGTAAAACATCGAGGCGGACGACCGTTAGGCAGAATGCTGAAAATTACCAATGGGAGCTGAAAAATGAGACATTGAATGGCCATATCGCCTTTGTTTACGAAGAGGGTGAAATCCTGTACCTGGAAAACCATAACCAAACCATTCCGGTCTCGTATGCCGGCAGTCCGGTCAACATGGCCATGGCCAAGGAACTGATTGACATCAGAAAGCCGGTCACCCTCCATGTGCGCGCCTCGGAATTTAAAAAACAGTTAATCGGTCTGGAACAGGAAAAAACCGATAAACCGCCTGCCGGCAAAGAGTATCCAACGGAATTAAACTATGTGCTGGCGCTGATAATGGTAAGCGGGGGGTGGTACGGATTCAGAAAATTATTTGACAAACCATTCAAAAAACGTACAATAATCTCCTGACTTTTTCGGACGGCGTTCCCAGAGAGAGCGCCTTCCGAGGTTAAACGGTTGCGATGGAGGTCGGCGGAAGGCGGTGCTTTACTCCCCCTTTCGTGCCGTCTTCCCGCCTTCCTCCATCGCATTCAGAATATGGAGAGTGGGGCATGGCCGGCCAGCTGCAGCCTCCCCCGAGACGCAACTGATCAGCCCCTCACTCTCCGCCACTTAGACGGAGGTTGGGCGTGAATGATTTGGTGCCCCCCCCTCTACACCAATCATTCACCCCTTCCTCCGTCATTTTCTTTTTTGTAATAAAAATAACTTTTTTGTGTATTAAAATAGCAGATTGAAAGTAAATTATTTATGCATCACTGCTGTCCAAAGAAACTCAAAATAAGCTGAGCTGAGGATCACCTCTGTTT
>CAZIDW010000022.1:0-17252 GCA_964538225.1 uncultured Candidatus Peribacteria bacterium | reverse complement strand
AGAAAAAAAGACGCAATCGGACGCCGTGAGGCGGACGGGAAAAGCAGGGATAAGGGATCTTGCAGAGTGGTTATTGTACAAATATCTCTTCTTTCAAAAAAACCATTTAACGGTTACAATAAAGACCATCTAACCACCCCCTCATGATCGGCTACTTAAACGGCCTCATCATCGACAAAGATGAAAAATCGCTTTTGGTCCTGGCACAGTCAGTCGGGTATAAAGTCTTTACGACCACCAAATGCATCGCCGAAGCCAGAACAGACCAAAAGATACAGCTTTACATCCACACCGCCGTGCGCGACGATGATATTTCCCTTTATGGCTTCCTTAAAAAAGAGGAGTTGGTGTTTTTTGAACAGCTCATCAGCGTTTCCGGCGTAGGGCCGCGCATGGCGCTGGATATTTTATCGACCCCAATCCACATCGCCCAGCAGGCCATCCTGAACAGCGACACGGACTTGCTGACCAAAATAAAAGGGCTGGGCAAAAAAACAGCGGAGCGGCTGGTCCTGGAGCTGAAAAACAAAATCACCCCCGTTAGCGCCGGTGGGGAACAGATGTCTTCCGCCACTTACAACGAAGAGGCGGTCGAAGCTCTGGTCAGCCTGGGATATGAAAAATTCCATGTCATCAAAGCACTCACAGCCCTTCCTTCAGAAGTCTCTGAAACCGAAGACATCATCCGGCATTTCCTGAAACAAAACTGAACTCAAAAACTCTCCTGAAAAAAACCCTTAGTCTTACCCATAAATTAAGGTATAATTGTTAGTGGTAAAAAACGATAAACCAAAATAAAATTATGCTTTATGTGGATTTTAAAAATGCGCTCAGTGATGAAGTCGGGGCGGCGAACGGGATCGGCCGGCGCGCTTTTTTAAACGCGCTGCAGAAAAACCAGCGCCATCTCAAAAAAATCTTCCGCTCCAGAAATAAAGACGGGTACGCTTTTTTAAACCTGCCGGACGACCGGAGCACGCTGGCTGAAATCAAAAAATGGGCCAAAGGGCAGAAAAAGCACCACTGGGAAAACATCGTGCTTTTAGGAATCGGCGGCTCCGCTTTGGGGTCGATTGCCCTCCGGGAAGCCTTAAACGGCATTTACCGGAATCCGGCAAACAAACCTCATTTTTTCGTGCTCGACAACATCGACCCGGACCACGTGAGCAATCTGTTTTCAGTCATCCGTCTGCAAAAGACCCTGTTTGTAGTGATCTCCAAATCCGGGGGTACGGTGGAGCCCATGGCGCTCTACGGATTATGCCGGGAAAAACTGGCAGCCAAAAAAATCAGGAATATCAGAAAACATTTCGTGTTTATCACCGGTCCGGGGGAAAACCCCCTGCGGGCGATCGGGGAAAAAGAAAAAATCGACTGCTTCAGCATCCCTCCGAAAGTCGGCGGGCGTTACAGCGTCCTGTCATCCGTGGGGCTTCTGCCGGCGGTTCTGATGGGAATCGACGCGGACGCGCTTCTGAAGGGCGCCCGAAAAATCAGGGAAATGGTCAGAAAAACCCGGCCGGAAAAAAATCCCGCGCTCATCCTGGCCTGCCTTCAGTACCTGCTTGATAAAAAGAAAAAAAAGATGATTTCCGTCATGATGCCTTACAGCAACCGCCTGTTCCGGTTCGGCGACTGGTACCGCCAGCTGACCGCGGAAAGCCTGGGCAAAAAAAGAAGTGTCGGCCCCACGCCGGTCAATGCCCTGGGCACCACCGACCAGCATTCCCAGCTCCAGCTCTACAACAACGGCCCCAACAACAAATGGTTTATCTTTTTACGGCTTTTAAAATACAACAATGAACCAAAACTCGGTGATCATCTGCCTGAAAAACTCGGTTTCCTGAACAGTAAAAAACTAAATGAGGTAATCGAGGCCGCTTTTCAGGGAACGGTCGGTTCGCTGACCAAAAACAGGCGGCCGAATGTGACGATCGAACTTCCGAAGGCCAACGCGGAAAGCCTGGGTATGCTTTTTATGCTGTTCGAGATCCAGGTGGCGCTTCTGGGTCTGATGTACAAAGTCGACGCCTTCGACCAGCCCGGCGTGGAAGCGAGCAAAAAAATAACCAAAAAACTTCTGTCTAAATGAAAATTGAAAATTTAAAATTAAAAATTTTGCGGAGCAATGGCTTTACTATCGCCGAGATTTTCATCGTGACCCTCATTGCCGCCATCCTGATGTCCATCGGCGGACGGGTTTATTTTCAGGAACGTGACCGTTTTGAGTTCAATGAAGCCTTCATCCAGATGACCGGCATGCTCACCGACGCCCGCAATTTCGCCAGCACCAGCCACAGCGTTTATGTGGACGGACTGGGGGAAAAACTTATCCCAGCGGACGGGTACGGGGTGTACATCAAACTCGAACCCGACCCCAACATCAATTCCACCTTTACCCTGTTCGCCAACCTGGGAGAAGGCTCGAGTTATGAAGAATATCAGAACGATGAGAGCGAAAAAAACGCCAAAAAACGGTTCGATGACGATGACAAAATCCTCAGAACCTTTGAGATTCCCGGCAATCTGGTGAACTTCGAGTCGTTTTATTTCGACGGCACATGGCAATGGGACACCGACGAGCCGGAAGGGCCCACGGCCACGGAAGCCGTGGTGATCTACACCCCGCCCCTGGCGGACACGTTCATCGGGGACAACAGTCTGGGTATGACGGATTCCATGGAGGAACTGGGGATGAAATTTTTCAATCCGGCCGCCCCGGAGGATTCCCCGAAAAAATGCCAGTTCATCCGCATCAACCGCGTTAAAACATTCCCGGCCCTGGAATACGGCACGGACGAATGCAACGATTAAGCCTTATGCGACCTTATCTAAAAAACAAAGGGGGAGAAAGTATTTTAGAGGCCATCATCGCCATGACGATTCTGGCGTTCGGCGTGATGTTTTCCAGCGCCATCATCGGTTCCTCGCTGGGAAACGTGCACATCGCCAAAAACCGGGTCGTGGCCGTGAACATCGCGCGCGAAGGCATCGAAGCCATGCGGAACATCCGCGACACCAACTGGCTGAAATTCGCCACCAAACGCCGGCAGTGCTGGAACTTTGCCCCCCAATCCAACCCGGATGAACCCTGCAGCGGCGATCCGGATGAATGGATTCAGCCCGGCGAATACATTATCTACAAACAGGACACTGAACGCTGGCGCCTGTTTGATATCACTAAAATGGATACCAGCGGGAACGAATTTCCGGAAGATCCTTCCAAAGGCGACACGTTCCGCCATACCGATGAAAACAAAAGTTATGTATGGGACGGCACCTGGATCGACTTTGCGACACTGTTTTTGGTAGACATCGACCCGCTCACCGATACCGACCTGGACCATGACTACCTGAACGACACGGACACCTATAACCATGTGTATATCCCCCCGGCTGACGGCCTGGGAACTGAAGTGGATAAAACGATCTTCCGACGCACGGTTAAAATCGAATACC
Source organism: uncultured Candidatus Peribacteria bacterium (assembly GCA_964538225.1). Classification (GTDB taxonomy): domain Bacteria; phylum Patescibacteriota; class Gracilibacteria; order UM-FILTER-43-11; family UM-FILTER-43-11; genus JAFGCR01. The sequence goes on along the minus strand of CAZIDW010000022.1, from coordinate 13,793 downwards.
TGGAAAATGATGGAAACATCGTCAGCGACGATACGCTGGACAGCAGTGACAGCAGTCTGAACCGCATGCGTATCACCGCGACCGTGACCTGGCGCGGCTCCCGCCGCGACCATTCCGTGGAACTGTCCACCCATATCACCGACTACCTCGGCCGCGAACAGCTGAACGGCTGATTATTCTTTAAAGAAATAACGATACAACGAAATGACAAATTCTAAATTATAAATGACAAATTTTAATTTCAAATCAGTGGTTTGTCGTTTTGCAAAAAATGGTTATTTGTTATTTAAAATTTTAAATTTAAAATTTAATAAAAAGGGTTTTACCATCGCCGAACTTCTCGTTTCCACTTTTATTCTGGGTGTTTTAATCGCCACGGCCACCGGCATTTACACCAATTTTTTCAACTCCTACCGCAATATCAAGGCCGCGAACCTGGTCTACGAGGAAGCCCGTTTCACGATGGAACGGATCGTGAAAGAGATCCGCAACGGAAGTGTGGATTACGAAGAATACTACAACCAGGCCGCGAACTTTTTCGGCACCGGCATCAACGAGACCTACGGCCAAAACTATTGCCAGTACAGCCGGCAGTTTTTTTCCGCGGGGCCGGACGGCAAATACGGTACGTACGACGATGAAAGCACCGGCGTCCGCAAAGAGGAGGCACCGGTGCCGATAGAAAGCCCAATACAGGAACAGCTGTACCTGATCGACCCCACCGGCACGAAGCGCACTTATTTACGGCGGATCGAGACCGAGGATGAGCTGGGCAACACGATCGGCAAAGTCGCGCTCTTAAAACTGGAGGGCAAAGATTATGGGCTGGACCATATATCAGAAGACACTCCAGGTTGTGAACGGGACCAGGGGGAAAAAGACGGCCTGGTGGATACGTGGGTATGCGCGGAGGGATTTGACTGCGAAACCGTGGAACCGGACGACCTGCCCCCCGGCTGTATAGGGCGGATTGAGATCATCCGTGACGACCCGGACGACCTTGAAAACAGCAGTTACGTGGCCATCACCCCGGATTCGCTGGATGTGGCGGACCTGAAATTCTACATCACCCCCCGGGACGACCCGCGGAAAGCCTACGCCGACCCGGATGTCCAGATCCAGCCCCATGTGACCGTGAAGCTAATCATCCGCGCCAGCCCCAAGATCGCCAGCCGGATCCGCGGGAGCACACCGGACATCGTCCTGGAATCCACCATCTCATCCCGTACGCAGAAAGAGATCATCACCGAATGCAACCTGCAGGAATGCATCGACGGTGATATGAAGCCCTGCCCGAAAAACCAGGGAATCGTGCAGGGCGCCGAGCAGACTTGTACACAGGGAGTGTGGCCCGGCTGCAGTGAAGAAGTGTACCGGAATCAGGCCGTTGAAAACATCGTCAGCGGGTCTATCACCCCCATGCGGATGGAAGATGGACTGATGGTGCCTATCGATCCGGTACCGGAGGACGGCTTAGATCATGAACCGCCGTTTGGCGTCGATGGCCGAACTTATTACGAAAGCGGAAAAAACGAGATGAATTCCTGTGACGGAAATGACGACTGCAAATTCCGCCGCTGTCACGACGGGGTAGATAACGACGGGGACGGCCTGATCGACGCGGATGACCCGAACTGTTTGGTCCACCTGTGCAACAACGGTTATCTGGACCCGGGCGAAGACTGCATCGATGTGGGCGGGCCGTGTTATTTCCGTCCACTGGATACAAGTGAAACCAATTGTTCAGACGGTTACGACAACGACTGCAATTATGATTTCGACCTCACCTGGCAGGACATCGTGGACGGGGATCTGGAAGGTTACATGAAGTACGAAGGGCTGAATGAAAACAGCACCGTGGCCGAATGGAATATCGCGCTTCGGCAGGGGGCGGATGAATACGACCGGAACTGCATCGACCTGATGTGCAGTAACGGCGTCAAAGACCCGGTGGACGTGACCCTGGGCCCGCGCTTTTACGACAACCCGAATTACCTGTTCGGAAAACCCGCTTCCGACGAATTGCATGAAGTCTGCATCGATGTGGGCGGGGTGTGCGACCGTGCCGCGGACCCGGACGCCGATAAACATCACCGGCTGGTCGATGAGGGGGATGAAGTAGGCGTGCTGTGTTACGACGGCCTGGACAATGACTGTGATTACGACTCGCTGGATGACTCGGGCGGCGCGGATGAGTTCGATCCGGACTGTATCGCGACCATTTGCAGCAATTCAATACACGACCAGGAATTGGCGGACGCGAATGTGCTAGATCCGGATCCGGAGGATTATGTTTGGTACGACTATCTTGTGAATTATTCAGATCCTATTGGAATTCAAACGGAACTTGATGAAGAATGTTTAAACACCGGCGGCATCTGCCAGAGCATCAACCCTTATGAAGAAGGGCCTGAAACCTTTTGCTCTGACGGCGTGGACAACGACTGTGACGAGACTTTTGACGGGGATCAGGGAATCGACAGCGATGACGACTGCTGTCCGGATAACGACAACGACGGTTTCATGACTCCCATCGGAAACACCACCTGTGAAGCGGATGACAAAAAAGCAAATGAGTATCCGCCTTACGGCATCATCGACTGTAATGATGAAGACCCGGCCATCAAGCCATTCATCGACAACAACGGTGACGGACTTTTTAATTCAGGGGTGGATGATGAAAATCCTGAGATCTGCGATGACGCGACGTATGGCACCGGCTCACCGTTTGTGGGCGAGCCCATTGATAACAACTGCAGTTTTGTGAACGCCCGCTATGACCCGGCAATCGGGGACGATGGCTGGGACCACAGCGACCCGGCCTGCTGTGTGGATATAGACGGGGACGGTTTCGGAATCCAGGAAGCCAATTTATATAAAGGCAGCCCCCCTGAATGCAGCGCGGCGGTAATGGCCCTGGAAGAACGACCCACCTATGACTGTAATGATACCAACGCAAACATCCACCCCAATATTTTAGAAAACACCACAGATAAATGCACAGACGGCGTCAACAACAACTGCCGGGTGAGCGCGGCCACCGGCAATGAACGGTTCGACCATATCGACACCAAAACCGACCCAGCGGCCGCCCTGGCCGATGAGACCTTTGAGCCCGAATGCTGTGAGCTGACCGGCTTTTCGTTCAATACCGGTCTGGAAGTCTGCGATGACACCGACAGCCTGGCAGGCGATGGCGGGAACAGCGATGAGAACTGCAACGGGCTGACCGGCCTAAACGACCATCACTGCCTTTACGAGGACCAGCGCCGTTTCTTTGACCAGTTCACCTTACAGACTTATATCCAATCTTACGATAGCACCAGCATCACTTACGCCGACGGAACCTATACGCTGAACGCAGGCGGAGCACCCATTGAAGGTGAGGTCATCAGCGAATCCCTGCCCTTCAATCCGGCCGGCTGTTCCCGCATAGACACCGCGAAGATCGAGAGCGCCGCGTTTGATGATAAATTCGCAGAATCCGGCGGAATGACCAAAATCAAATGGCAGCTTTCCAATGACGGCGGCCTAACCTGGTGCGGCCCTGTTGACTGCTCAGGTAATAACTGGCTGTCCACAGCCGATATCGGTGTGACGGATGTGAATTTCGCCGCGAATGACAATAAGCTGGTCTGGAAAGCGAAACTGTCCGACTCAGCCGGTATGTCCAGCCCCTGGATCTCTGACATCCGTGTTTCTTTCACCTGCCCTTAATTGTTTTAAATGCCTATTAAAAAACCGCACACCAAAGGCGTTTCCATGCCGCTTGTCATCGGGCTGGTGACTCTGCTCATGGTCTCATCCGCCGCCGTGAGCCAGCTGATCATCCGCGGGCTTCAGGCTTCCTCGCGCATCGAAGCCGGCAACCGGGCCTACCTGGCCGCGGAAGCCGGTATTGAAGACGCGCTGTATGAACTCACGCCCCATTTTGCGGGCTATGAAACGCCGCCGCTGGATGATAAGGATGTGCGCAGCGCGAACTTCATCAACAGCGAATCCTGCGATGGCGGAAGTGCCCCCTGGTGCAATGAATGGGAAGTGGTAAGCATCAGCAACCAGACCGAATGGTCCGGCCGGATGGATGCCAGCCGGAAACTGATGATCTATCTTTACCGCGATACCAATTTGGCTACCACCGGCACCAACGCCATCAATTCGGGGTCTTTCGATATCGAGACCATCGATCCGGGGCCCAATTTTCAGATCATCTTTAAAATCCCGGACGGGGTCATCTCTTCAGGAAAATTAAAAATCGACAATGACCAGGATGACACCGGAGACGGCGCGAACGTCAACGAAGACCCTGATGAGCCTGTTACCCAGGAAGATATTGAAAACTGCCCGCAGAATCCGGAAGACAATGACTGTGACGGCAAAGTAAATGAAGACAGTGAAGAAGACCCTGTAATCCTCTGGAAGCTGTCTGACGGAGCGGAAAAAAGCCTGATTCCGCTCAAAGGCTGTATAAGAAAACATCTTAACAATCCAAGTTTCATCAATGAACAATCCGAACTCTGTGAACATGATTTTATTGATGACACAGCAACCGGTTATGATCATTCAATTTCTTTGCCGGCTGAGGCGCCGGGAATAAATGAAAACAGGAGTATCGAAACTATTTCAGATTTTATCAGCCGGGCAACCAATCCACCTGACGGCAGTCCGAATGCTAAACTGCATTTTGAATTCCTGATCGTCGCGCCCATGGAACATATGCAGATAAAAATAGATGAGGCGGAACGGGTTGAAATCCCTTACATCGAATATTTCGTGAAATCAGATTCAGACCTTCTCCCCCGCCCTTATGTGCAGATCCGATCCGACGGGTATTACCGGGGATTCAAACAATCCATCACCTCCACGGTCACACCAAAGACCACTGTGCCGTTATTTGATTTTACAATCATTCAGCAACGGTAAATGTCTGAACTGTGATTAATTTGATTAAATGATGGTTATGATTTTTCGGCTTAAAGGGAAAAAGTGGGGTGGTTTTTTAACTATTTTCCAGCAGATAATTCATCATTTTCACCTTCCTGTCTCGCCGTAGTCCCCGATGAACTTTTATCGGGAAAAAACACCTAAAAAGTTCCATTATGCCGTTTTTCCAATGAGAAAATGAGCCATCACAGCTATTGGTTGTGTTTGGAATATTGAGCTCAGGGTATTTTTGGTACGTAAATAGCCACGGTAAATTAGTTTTGAGAGATCGGTAGGCACTTCGTAGTCTTCGGTGAGTGTAATGCCACCTATTGGTTTCCGGATTACGGGTTTTTTCAGCTAAAAAATCACTCCATTTTTCATGCCACCTGCCTAGTTCTTCTGTTAAAGTTTCACAATCTGTTTCAGTAAGTGTTAAGGCAATTACTCTAAGCTCTCTACCAGCCTGCAGCTTCGGTTTTTTGGATAGATATTTAGTCATGGTTTGTATTTGGTGGAACTGGCAGAGTTGCACAGGTTTGCCTGAAAACCGCTTAATTAACATGTTTATGACCCCTCTACGACCATCAATCACAAAAGAATTAATCTGAATTCCTGCATCTGTCATCATTTGAATGAGCTCCGCATAATGTTCTACTTTTTCGGTTTCAATTTGCTTCCATACAATGTTTTTACTATTTGCCCGTGCCACCAAAACCCCATCTCTTCGACTAAAAAACGTACCATCTATAATTACGGATACTGACACCCTGGGAATCTTAATTTCACCTGTCACAGGGCTTAGCTCATCGAACAATTTTTGAATGGTTTTTGAGCTTTGACAATACGTTTCAGTAAGATTTTTTAGTGTTTGCCGGCCAATGGCATATTGATGGTAGGCTTTTTTGATCCAGTCACTTTCCTCACTTTTAACGCGTCTCTTGTTTTGAAAGCTATGCTTGCAGTTTGTACATTTATAATTCTGACGACCTCGTTTTAGACCCCATTTTTGAGCACGGTAGTAAGCGCATTTTGGGCATTTTTTTATCCATAGAGTTAAAAAACATAGCTTAACACGCTTAACTAATGGCAAAAACCCCTATTTTACCACCCCACTTTTTCCCTTTATCCCGATTTTTCTAATTAATTTAAAAAAATCATCATGGTGATCAATCCATCATAATAATCACAGTTCAGACAACCACTATATTCACCAATTTACCCGGCACATAGATCTTTTTTATCACCTCCTTTCCCTCGATATTCCGTTTCACACCTCCATCCGACAGCGCTTCTTTAATCGCATCTTCGTCAGAAATGGTTTTGGGCGCTTCTTTGGAACCGCGCTTTTTGCCGTTCACCGCGAACACCAGTTCAAAGGTATCATCCGTCACGAGTTTTAGATTGTAATCAGGCCAGGGTTCATATGCCAGGCTGTCTTTATGCCCCAGCTGTTCCCACAGTTCTTCGCACAGATGCGGGGCGAACGGAGAAAGAATAAGCGCCAGTTTTTCCATCGCCTCCTTTGGGATGACCTTCTGTTTCATCAGTTCGTTCGCCAGTATCATCATATGGGAAATGGCGGTATTAAAACCGAACGTCTCAATATCATCCCCGACTTTCCTGATGGTTTTATGGATGAGGCGGTTTAATTCCTCATGCGGTTTTTCATCAATAACATTCCCCTCTTCCATCAGGCGCCAGACTTTCTGCAGAAACCGGAAACAGCCTTCGATGTTTTTAGTGCTCCAGGGTTTTACCGCGTCAAACGGCCCTATGAACATCTCATATAAACGGAGGGTGTCAGCGCCGTACTGCCGGATGACGTCATCGGGGTTCACCACATTCCCGCGGGACTTACTCATCTTCTCACCATCCTCCCCTAAAATCAGCCCCTGGTTCATCAGCTTATGGAACGGCTCTTTATGGTTCACAAACCCAAGATCAAACAGCGCCTTATGCCAGAAACGGGCGTAAAGCAGATGAAGCACCGCGTGCTCCGCGCCGCCCACATACAAATCCACGTTCATCCAGTAATCCAGATCCTTTTTATCCGCGAACGCTTTGTCACTTTTCGGGCTCAAATAGCGCAGGTAATACCAGCAGCTGCCCGCCCACTGGGGCATGGTATTGGTTTCACGGCGCGCGCTCCCGCCGCATTTCGGACATTTCGTATTCACCCATTTATCGATTCCGGCCAGCGGCGATTCGCCCGTGCCCGTGGGTTCATAATTTTCAACGTCCGGAAGCAAAAGCGGAAGGTCTTTTTCTTCCAGCGGGACCACGCCGCACTTGTTGCAATGAACGATGGGGATGGGTTCGCCCCAGTAACGCTGGCGGGAAAAGACCCAGTCTTTCAGTTTATAGTTCACCGCCCCGTCGCCGATCCCCTTTTCCTCCAGCCAGCGGATGATTTCGAACTTCGCCTTTTCAGCATCCATACCGTCCAGAAAATCGGAATTGATGAGTTCGCCGTCCTCGACATACGCTTCTTTCTCAATATCTCCCCCTTTGATCACTTCCGCGATCGGCAGACCGAATTTCTTCGCAAATTCCCAGTCACGCTGGTCATGCGCGGGCACAGCCATGATCGCTCCTGTGCCGTATCCCATCAGCACATAATCCGCGATCCAGATGGGGATTTCTTTTCCGTTCACAGGATTGATGGCATACGCGCCGATGAACTGGCCGGTCTTTTCCTTGTTCAGGTCCGTCCGCTCTAAATCGGATTTTATCAAAGCGAACTCCTTGTATTTTCCAACTTTTTCCCTGTATTCATCCGTTACCAGTTCATAAACCAGCGGATGTTCAGGGGATAAGACCATATACGTCGCGCCGAAAAGCGTATCCGGACGAGTGGTGTAGACTTTTATCTCTTTATCTGAACCCTTGACCTTAAACCGGACATCCGCCCCGTAACTTTTCCCAATCCAGTTCTCCTGCATGATCTTAATCGGTTCCGGCCAGTCCAGATCCGACAAATCATCCAGCAGGCGGTCCGCGTAATCCGTGATCTTAAGTACCCACTGGCGCAGGAGTTTTTTAGTGGTCTTAGTGCCACAACGGTCGCATTTGCCGTCCGCTACTTCTTCATTCGCCAGGCCGGTCTTACACCCCGGACACCAGTTGATGGGCAGTTCCGATTCATACGCCAGCCCCTTTTTATAAAGCTGTAAAAAAATCCACTGGGTCCAGCGGTAATAATCCGGATCAGTGGTGTTGATCTCGCGGTCCCAGTCATACGAAAAGCCGATGGACCGGATCTGTTTTTTGAAAACGGCGATGTTTTCCTCCGTCACCTCACGCGGGTGGCGGCCGGTTTTAATGGCGTAGTTTTCCGCGGGCAGGCCGAACGCGTCCCACCCCATCGGATGGAGCACATTAAAACCCTTCATCCTTTTATAACGGCAAATGATGTCCGTAGCCGTGTACCCTTCCGGATGCCCTACATGCAGACCCGCTCCGCTGGGATACGGGAACATATCCAGCACATAATACTTTTCTTTTTCTGTATCGATATCAGCTTTGAACGTCTTTTTTTTCAGCCAGTATTCCTGCCATTTTGGTTCGATCTTTGAAGGGTCATACATAAAAATGGGGGTACGTTAAGCTCAACGGATAGTATAATACACTTTCCGCCCTTCTTAAAATAAAAAGCAAAAACTTAGCAGGCAGCAATCGACTGACGAATCTGTCTAATATCATCTTCAGCGACAGGAAGGCTGACCACTTCTGAATCAGAAGACGCATGCGCCTGTACCCTATTGCCGTAAAAAGTAGACTCTAAAATAAGCCGCTCAGACAGCTGGAAGCCATCAAGCCTTTCAGATCTTTCCGAGCGTGGTATTAAATCTTTGACTTGTTCTAGTGCAGACATGATTGTTTGTGTTTATTTCCAGCTAATTTTACAACAAAAAAACCATCGCCGTCAAACATTTTCCGCTGTAAGATAACTTATTTCTTGTTTTTGCTTTTTTTCAGCTCCACGCGTTTCACGTCTTCCAGTAATTCATGCACCACATCCTTACCGCCCAGACCGAACGCCAGACCGCCGGCCAGCGTCAGCATAGCAATAAAACCGACAAACATCGTCTGGATAAGGATCTGCGCGATATCCAGCTGAGAAAGCGCGGCAAGCACGGCAAAGGTGATCATGGTGTATTTAGCAGCCATCCCGAGGACATTGGCTGTTTTGGTTTTAGTGATGCTAAGAGAGGTGGCGATCAAATTCTGAAGCATATGCCCTACACGGATGCCTACCAGCATGATGAAAATGGCGATGATGACATCCGGAATATAATTCAGGATTTTCGTCAGGAAGTCATAGACTTGCGTCAATCTGGCGATTTTAGTCGCTTCAATAAAAAACACAAAAATCAAATATCCCTTCAGCGCCTTAGCAATGACTTTAGAAGACGTTGTCTTCACTTTAGCGCGCTCCAGAAAATGCTTTAATCCGACTTTTTCCGCCAGCCATTCCAATTTGATCTTATGGCCAAGCCCAATAATAGCGCGGTAAGCGAGTTCCGCCAGAATCCAGCCGAACAGGAACACCGCCAGCGCCCCCAGGATAAAAGGGCTGAGTTCGATGACGCGGTCCACCTTGGAATTGATGGCGTTGGTCAGGTTGGTGGTGATTTGGATGAATAAGGCTTCCATAGGCTCAGTTTATCTTATTATTATACCAAAATTATCCCTAAAAAGCAAGGTGGCAAGCGAAAATCTTGCATTTTAACACAATTGATTATAAACTTTTCAGGCAATCAGCTATGGCGAACGTAGCTCAGTTGGTTAGAGCGCCAGATTGTGGCTCTGGAGGTCATGGGTTCGACCCCCATCGTTCGCCCCAATACATAACTTCATTGTGGAGTTATTTTATTGTAATATCCCCATCTTTCTCCCCCACCCTCACATTCGCGCCGTCTTTGATATTCCCTTCCACGATCTTCATGGAAAGGGGGTTTTCAATGGTCTGCTGGATGGTGCGTTTTAAAGGACGGGCGCCGTATTTAGGGTCATAGCCGTTTTTAGCGAGCCGTTTTTTGGCCGCCGGAGAGACGTCGATGGTGATCCTGCGGGCGCGCAGACGTTCCTGCATCTCCTCGATCTGCAGGTCAACGATCCGGCCGATCTCTTCAAGAGTCAGACTTTCAAAGATAATGGTCTCATCCACACGGTTTAAGAATTCCGGCTTAAAGCTCCTGCGGAGGACTTCATGCACCTGGTTCTCCATTTTTTGGCGGGCTTTGTCATAAGCCTCCGCCTTTTTATTGTCGTCCTTTTCCAGTTTCGCCATCATCATCTCTTCGGATGACGTGTCTGAGGCATATTGCTGGATAATATCGCTGGCCAGGTTACTGGTCATGATGAGGACAGTGTTCTTAAAATCCACTGTCCGGCCTTTGCTGTCGGTCAGCCGCCCTTCATCCAAAACCTGTAAAAGAATGTTAAAGACTTCCGGGTGGGCTTTTTCAATCTCATCAAACAACACCACGGAATACGGGCACCGGCGCACCGCTTCGGTAAGCTGGCCGCCTTCATCATACCCCACGTATCCAGGAGGCGCGCCAATGAGACGGGCGACCGCGTGCTGCTCCATGTATTCAGACATATCGATACGAATGATGGCTTTTTCATCATTAAACATAAACTCGGCGAGCGACTTGGCCAGTTCGGTCTTTCCCACACCGGTCGGCCCCATAAAAATAAAGGAGCCAATGGGTTTATTGGGGTCGCTGATACCGGCGCGCGCCCGGCGCACCGCGTCGGAAACGGCCTGGATGGCTTTCTTCTGTCCGATGACGCGTTCCTGCAGGATAGATTCCATCTTCGATAGTTTACGGGTTTCCGTTTCCAGCATTTTGGACACCGGGATACCGGTCCAGCGCGACACAACTGCCGCAATATCCTCTTCCGTGACTTCCTGTTTTAAAAGGGATTTTTCGCCCTGTTTCTTTTTCAGGCTTTCTTCAAATTTCTTTAATTTTTTTTCGAGCTCCGGAATTTTCCCATACCGTATCTCCGCCACTTTCTGTAATTCGCCCCGCCGTTCCAGCTGTTCGGCTTCGATCTTCAGCTGATCGAGTTTTTCCTGATCCTCACGGAATTCGTCGATGAGTTTCTTTTCCTCCTGCCAGCGGATCTCGATAGCCTTGGCGTCCTCTTTCAGGTTTTCAATATCCTTATTCAGCTTTTCCAGGCGCTTTTTGCTTTCTTCATCCTTTTCATTTTTAAGCGCCTCCCGTTCCACTTCCATCTGCATGATCTTGCGGTGGAGCTGGTCGAGTTCAATCGGTTTGCTTTCCATTTCGAGCTTCAGGCCGGAGGTCGCCTCATCGATAAGGTCGATGGCCTTATCAGGCAAAAAACGGTCGCCGATATAACGGACCGACAGGTTCACAGCCGCCAGAATCGCGGCATCCGTGATGCGGACACCATGATGGACTTCGTATTTTTCCTTGATCCCGCGCAGGATGGCGATAGTGTCTTCCTTAGTGGGCTCTAAAACCATCACTGGCTGAAAACGGCGTTCAAGTGCCGCGTCTTTTTCGATGTATTTACGGTATTCCTTGAGCGTTGTGGCGCCGATGGCATGCATCTGGCCGCGCGCTAAAGCGGGCTTCAGCAGGTTAGAGGCGTCCATGGCTCCTTCCGTCGCGCCGGCCCCGACAATCGTATGGAGTTCATCCATAAATAAAATGATTTCACCGGCTGAATCCTCGATTTCTTTCAAAACCGCTTTCAGGCGGTCTTCGAACTCCCCGCGGAATTTGGAACCGGCCACCAGCGCCCCTAGATCAAGGGACAGGATCTTCTTGTTTTTTAAGGTATCGGGCACGTCTCCGGACACAATCCGCTGGGCCAGCCCTTCCACGATCGCGGTCTTTCCGGTGCCGGCCTCACCGACCAATACCGGATTGTTTTTGGTGCGGCGGCTTAATATCTGCATTGTCCGGCGGATCTCATCATCCCGGCCGATGACCGGATCCAGTTTGCCGGCGCGGGCGCGGGCAGTGAAATCGATTGTGTATTTCTGGAGCGACTGGTATTTGGATTCCGGATCCTGGTCCACGACCCGGTGCGCCCCGCGGAGATCTTTCATGACTTTCAAGACATCATTATATTTCACAGAAAGTAATTTGGTCTCTTTGGCGATAGCAAGCAGGATGTGCTCCGTGGAGACGTATTCATCGGATAAATTTTTAGCTTCCGATAACGCCAGGTTCAGGACTTTATTGAGTTCATGGCTGATCACGATGCGCGCGTCCGTCACGGTGGGAAGTTTGCCGATGTCTTCTTTTAGCTGGGTCTCCAGCTGGCTTAAATCCACGTCCAGTTTCTCCAGGATCGGACGGACGATCCCCTCGTTCTGCCGGATGAGCGCTAAAAGCAGGTGTCCGGTCTCGATCTGGGACTGGCCGGCGTTCTGGGTCATTTCCTGCGCGGCCTGGATAGCTTCGGTGGATTTAATAGTGAATTGGTTTAAATTCATTTTGAAAAAATTATTATCTTTTTATCATTTCGACTGAAATGGAGAAATCTCTTAAATATTACCAAACTCAATTTAAATCAAAAGGGATTTCTCAGCAGGCTCGAAATGACAAAAGAATTAGCACTCAATATTATAGAGTGCTAACAAAAGATGTCAAATCCTTTTAACCAGCTATAGGATTTTTTAGAAGGTGACAGATGCAAGGCGAAAACAGATGCCGTTTTATAAAAAGCCTGGGGTTAAAAAGACCCTCCGATGTGCACCTCAGAGGGTCATTTTTGTTTTTGTTTTTTTCAGCAAAACAATCAGGGCCTATGGCCGCGAATGGTCTTTTTTTTGAAAAACCCCGCGTGGCTTTTGGCCCCGGCCTCATCTTTTAACTTCAACTCATCCACCTGGATGGAATCGTCTTCCAAAGGGACGATGAGAAGCCCCTGCGACGTGTCTTTGGCAATATAAACCTTGGTATCAAAGCGCTCCCGCCATTTTTTAGGTAAAGTGACCTGCCCGCGCCCGAATTCCTTGAGTATAGAAATCATGTATTGTATGAAAAACTGTATTTCACGATTTACTATACTTTATCGAAATCCTGAACGCAAGCGGATTTTTCAGATAACAAAAAAAAGGGGGGCTCCGTAGCTTTAGCGAAAGACGGGGACTTTTTAAAAAGAGGTTAGACAAGTTTATCCGGATCGATTTTTCCATCTAATTCCGCACCGTCATCATCACCAATGGCCACATGAATGACTTTAGGTGAACCGGAATAAGTATTGAAAAAATGAACCAGCTGTTCCCGGAACCATTCCGTCGCCTTTTCAATCATTTCCACATCATCCGGCGCGTCGTTATGATAAAGATCAGGATGTAAACCCATGGCTTTCCAATTTCTCAAAGTCTGAATCTGTTCGAACAATTGTTCAGGATTTCCTTCCCGTGCTTCAAATAAAAATAAACGTCCGGTTTCCGACGATACCAATAAAGTGAGACCAATAATATCAAGTGATTTTGCAAGTTCCAGTACTTCTTCTTCAGTGCAGTCGACAAAATTTTCCGCAGTACAGCCTTCTAATGTCTCACCTTCAAGTAATGGTGGCATAAATAAATGGATTACCAAATAAAGGTTTCTCGTTGTATAAGAAGCCTTCGAATTTGGCAAACTTTCTTTTTTCCATTTCTTTTTTATATAGTTTTTTCTTTCCCCAGTAAGTAGCGAGCGACGCGTTCCGAACGGAGCGTAGAGCTGCTCATTTATGACGGCTCGAAGTGTAGTGAGGACTACGAAAGGTAAATTTGCAAAGAAAATTTACTTTGAGTAGAGCGGAACCCTATTGATATTTACCCCCCAACCCTTTTTTGTTCCCCTTATTAGGGGAATTAA
>CAZIDW010000021.1:0-17756 GCA_964538225.1 uncultured Candidatus Peribacteria bacterium | reverse complement strand
GTAACTTGTCATTTGCCCCTTCGGGGCGTAACTAGTAACTTGATTGCTGTAAGTTGCAAGTTACGAGTTACAAGTTACGAGTTACAAATTCCAAAAAAGTCAAATGTCAATTATTCCCGCGGAACGACTGTCAGGTAATTTTAGCGTTTAGACCACTGAGGTGCTCTTCGGGCTCTTTGCAGACCGAATTTCTTGCGTTCTTTGGTGCGGGCATCACGCGTTAAAAAGGCGGCACGCTTCAGGGATCCTCTTAAAGACGGGTCAAAAACCGTCAGGGCTTTGGCGATTCCGTGCCGAACTGCGTCCGCCTGAGAGCTAAGCCCACCGCCATTGACCTTCACTGTAATATCAAACTCTTTTAACAGGTTCACTAATTTTAAAGGGGCTTTTACAGTGCCGATCAGCGTTCCGAAAAAATAATCCTCCAGCGGTTGATCATTGACCAGGATATCCCCTTTGCCTTTTTCGTACAAACGCACGCGCGCGACGGACATTTTCCGTTTACCGTTCGCGTAATGGTAATTACCTTTCCGTTCCATGGGTTTTGTCTCGTCTGATTTCGTGGACATGGATCAAATATGATTAAATAGATAGAGATTCAAGTTTTTGTCCGCCATGCGGATGGTCCGTGCCAGCATAGACCTTAAGTTTGGCCAGAATGAATTTTTTAAGCCGGTTGCGTGGAATCATGCCGGCCACTGCTTCCTGAAGGATGCGTGTGGGGTTTTTGGCGCGCACAATGTTAATCGGCTCACGCCGGAGATGACCTAAATATCCTGTGTGATGGATATACTCTTTTTGCGCTTCTTTCTGGCCGGACAGCCGGACCTTATCGGCATTAACGACGACCACATAATCACCCATATCCATATGGGGGGTAAAAGTGGGTTTGCTTTTTCCGCGGAGGACAACGGCGATCTGAGTAGCCAGGCGGCCGAGCGTTTTTCCGTCCGCATCGACCAAATACCATTTTTTATCCGCCTTGGATTCTTTCTTTGGTGTATGGGTTTTATGCATCATAAGTTTAAACAAGTTCGATTTGTACCATGGGCGCCGCGTCGCCGGCCCGGTCGCCTACAGGAATCAGGCGGATAAAACCGGATGAACGTTCTTTATAACGGTCTTTCAGGATTCTGACAAGTTTTTTAGAAGCATTTTTGTCGGACAGGTAAGCGTTCAACACGCGCATAGCCTTAGGCGTATCCTGTTTACGCGCAGTGCTGATCACTTTTTCGAGGATCGGTTTGACCAGTTTAGCCTTGGCGCGCGTCGTCTTTACTTTTTCATAAAGAATAACAGATGTCGCCAGATTCCTGAGCATGGAATCCCGATGGGCTTCACTCCGGTTAATGCGTTTCGATTTAACAGCGTGGCGCATAATATATTATATTTAACAGTTCTCAGTTAAGTGAAAATTGAAAACTGAAAATTAAAAAATTAAAATTCTTTTTCATCCATCAGCTTCAGCCCGCGTGTAGCAAGAGCCTCCATAACTTCGGTCATCGCTTTTTTGCCGAATCCGCGGAAATTGCCGAGTTTGCTGGGAGTGCATTTAACCAGCTGCTCAATGGAGCCGATACCGCCGTTGATCAGCGAATTCAGGGTGCGCGGAGAAAAATTGAGGATCTCAATCGGCGTGTATGTTTCTTTTTTAGAGTCTTCTTCTTCCTCCTGGAGTTCTTTGGTCTTAACCTGCTGACGGTCACTGCGGAAATCAGGTTCTATCTCCTCCTCTTCTTCTTCGACCAAAAACAAATCAAAATAAGATTTAAGCACGCTGGCTGTGAATTTCAGGGCATCCTCAGGGGAAATGGATCCGTTGGTTTCGACTTCAAGTTTAAGTTTATCCAAATCTGTCATCTCGCCGACACGGGTATTAGAAACATCATACCGGACTTTTATGACCGGGCTATAAATAGCGTCCACGAGAATCATACCCAACTCCTTCCCGCTTTTCTTCCGCAAAGTGACCGGCTCATACCCTACGCCTTTCTCTACGCGCATCTCTATTTTAAGATTAACATTCTTGTTAGTCAGGGTAGTGATGCGGAGATCGGGGTTTAAAATCTCGATATCGCTGGAATGTTCGATATCTTTCGCAAGGACATCTCCTTCTTTCTTGGTAGATAATTTGATGATCTCCGGGGCTTTGGAATGTTTTTTGAGCTGTAACTGCTTCAGGTTCAGGATGATATCCAAAACACTGTCCTGAACGCCGGAAATCGTAGCGTATTCATGAGTAACCCCTTCGATCTTCACCGATGTGATCGCGGCTCCCGGAAGTGAGGATAAAAGAACCCGCCGGAACGCGTTGCCCAATGTCAGTCCATAACCGGATGGAAGCGGGCTGATCGTGAATACCGCATGGTTCGGACTGGTGGAGTCTGCCTTGATTTTAGGTAAACCGATCTCTTCTTGGATGATATGCATAATGCATGAAGGTTAAAAAGGATAAGGGGTTATCGTGAATAGAATTCCACGATCAATTGGCTTTCTATACTCTTTTCAAGATCATCTTTTTCCGGGAGTGAAAGGACTTCGACACACCGTTTTTTTAAATCGACCTTGAGCCATTTGGGGGAATAGTCCTTCAGTTTCTCCAGGCCGCTGTAAAGGGGGGAATCTTTCAGCCTATCGGCCAGTTCTATCTTATCCCCGGGGCGGACCTGGATAGAGGAAATGTCCACGCGCCGGCCATTTACACGGAAATGCCCATGAGAAACCATTTGGCGGGCCTGCATGCGGGTAACGGCAAACTGGGAAACGTAGACCAGATTATCCAGGCGGAGTTCAAGCAGACGCAAAAGGTTTTCACCGGTTTCACCGGACATCGTAGAAGCTTTCTTAAAATAATTTCTGAATTGCTTTTCAGACAAGCCGAAGAGAATGCGGGCCTTCTGTTTTTCGCTTAACTGTATTCCGTATTCACTCAGTTTGCCAAAAAACATGCGACCCCCGTGCATACCCGGCTTTCCGGATCGACGTTCAACGATCTTGGTGTATTTCGAGGTGCCGAATAAATTCGCTCGATGGCGTCGGCATAACCGTGCTTTCGGACCAGTGTATCTCATTAAAATAAGAAAATTTAAATTCTAAATACGGTTTTAGTTCCGGCGGGGCCCTTTTTTGCGGCAACCGTTGTGAGGAATGGGAGTGGTATCAAAAATCGCATCCAGTTCAAAACCGGCGGCATGCAGACCTCGGATGGCCTGCTCACGGCCTGTGCCGACCCCTTTAACAAAGATCTTCAGCCGCTCCACGCCGTAAGGCGCCACCTTTTCAGCGGCTTTTTCAGCAGTAACAGTAGCCGCGTAAGGAGTGGACTTACGCGTGCCTTTAAAGCCGTTGGATCCGGCTGAGGACCAGGCCAGCACGCCACCCTCCGGATCGGTGATTGTGATCATTGTGTTGTTATAGGTAGCCGTCACATAGGCATGGCCGATGGGTACGGACTTCCGGATCTTCTTCCTGCTTTTGGCGATTTTCTCTGCCATTGAAAATTGAAAATTAAAAATTGATTCATCCTTCGTAGTAAACGTTGGTAACTTTATTGACTATCTCGTAGTGCATCGAAGGATTTAACTGCACTACGGAGAATGGAAAATTAAATTTTATTTCTTCACATCTTTTATCTTACCGCTCCCCATAGTCACACGCTTGCCGCGTTTAGTGCGCGCATTGGTTTTAGTGCGCTGCCCCCGTGCCGGGAGACGGCGGCGATGCCGAAAGCCGCGATACGTCCCGATTTCCTGCAGACGTTTAATATTACCGCCAACTTGCCGTTTTAAATCGCCTTCGACCATCAGCTTGCCGACCGCTTCGCGGATCTGCTTTTCCTGAGGGACTGTCAAATCTTCGACCTTAGTATCTAAATCGATTTTAAGATTATTCAGGACTTTTCGGCTGAGACTGCGCCCGATTCCATAGATATAAGTAAGGGCGATCTCAATCCGTTTGCCTTTGGGGAGGTTGACTCCTGCTATTCTCGCCATATCAAAATAAAAATTAAACTGTGATTAAATGATTTAATTGATAGACCATGATTGATGACCGCTGATTAAATGATTTTTGTGATCCAAATAGATATATCATGCTAATCATTTAATCAGTGTAATACTGGTCAAAATTAAAAAATGAAGATTAAACTACCCTTGTCTTTGTTTGTGTTTTTTAGAGGCAGGACAGATCACACGGATGACTCCTTTTCGTTTGATAACACGGCATTTGTCACAGATTTTCTTAACGGAAGCTCTTACTTTCATGGAATTGATTATTTATGACGATAGGTGATCCGCCCCTTTGACAGATCATAAGGAGTGATTTCAACAGTGACTCTGTCTCCTGGTAAAATACGGATATAATTCATACGCACCTTACCGGAAACATGAGCTAATATGGTGTGGCCTTTATATTCTTCGCCGATCAGTTCTACTTTAAAAGTTGCGTTCGAAAGGGGTTCAACCACTTTTCCCTCTACCTCGATAACTTGTTTGGCCATATAGTAAGTAGCGATAAACGTGTTCCGGATAAAACGAGATTTCCTATTAAACTAAATGTAAGGTCTTCTCAGGCAACACGTCTCTTAAAATTAACAAAAGCGGTAAGAGTTTACACAATTGTTACAGAGAGGACAAGAGATTTTCCGAATTTTTTTATTTTTGGTGAATTTTGCATAGACAAATTTTTAAAATATTTTATAATTTTATATTTAAACCAATACGTCACCTCCTTTCTCCGTCACCAGGATCGTGTGTTCAAAATGTGCAGAAAGGCTTTTATCGGCAGTGACGACAGTCCACCCGTCCTCATCGGTTATGACGGCACCATCTTCCATGGCGGCGATGGGTTCGATGGCAAATACCATATTCGGCTTGATCACAGGACCGGTTCCTTTCTGACCCACATTTAGGATTTCGGGGGGCTCATGCAGATTTTCACCCACTCCGTGCCCTGTACAGTCGACAACCGGTGAATAATCCTGGTCTTCGATTGTCTTCTGGATGGCCGCTGAAATATCCCCGATTTGCCCCCCTGGACGGATGGCTTTGATGGCATTTTTAAGGGCTTTTTTAACCGTTTTGACAAAATGGTGGACTTCCGGGGCGGCCTTCCCAGCGATGACCGTAACGCAGGCATCGGTATAAACCCCTTTATAATAAACCCCACAATCAGCTCCTATAATATCCCTTTCCTGTAAAATCCGTTCCTTGCTGGGGATGCCGTGCACCACTTCTTCGTTAACTGATGTGCACAGCGTGGCCGGAAAGCCATGATAGCCTTTAAAGCCCGGTGTAGCGCCCTCATGGCGGCGAATCGTCTTTTCAGCGATACGATCGAGTTCATAGGTAGAAATCCCGGGCCTGACCGCGTCTTTAACCGTATCAAGCGTTTCTTTTAAAATCCGGGCCCCCTCCCGCATGGCCTGGATCTGTGCCGGTGTCTTAATAGGAATGTGATTGTCCATAAATAATAGATAGCCAGACGAAATCCGGGGCACAGGTCGTTAGACAGGAACCGCAAATTATGTAAATAAATAATCCACTTTTTCAAACATCTCTTTGGTCACCGCTTCAATCGGTTGTTCGCCGTCCACTTCGATCAGCCGGTCGCGATCATAAAAATCTTTTATCACCGGAAGGGTTTCATTTTTATAGTTCTCCAGACGGCGCTGGATGCTTTCGATGTTATCATCATGACGCACCACCAGCTTACCGCCGCAATGCTCACAGATGTCGGCTTTATAAGAAGGCGGATAAACCCCTTTACATTCTTCGCAGACCCGGCGCTGGGTCAGCCGTTTGATGGCTTCCTCTTCGGACACCTTGATCAGTACCGCGAATGCGTCCCGCCCCTTCTTCTGAAGAATGTCTAATAATTTTTCGGACTGGGGGGCGGTACGGGGGATACCGTCAAAAAGAATCGGCTGGTCGGAAGAAAGGGTGGAAAGAAAATCTCCCACCACTTCCATAATAGTATCGTCATCCACCAGATGACCCGCTTCCACGATTCCTTTTATTTTTTCCCCTAATGGCGACCCCGATTCAATGATCCGGCGCAGCTGGCCGCCCATCTCAAAAACCGTCAGGTTGTATTCCTCAGCCAAATGACGCGCCTGCGTTCCTTTGCCTGACCCCTGCATTCCGAACAAAATAATATCCATAAAATCTGATGTCTTAATAATGTAACAACGTAACATTTATTTTGTCATGTCGTTACATCACTATATCGTTATCCCATTTAATAAAGCTTCTCATAATCATGCATCACGAGCTGGGCGTCGATCTGGCGGATCAATTCCAATACCACGCCAACCATGATGATAAGCCCGGCGCCGCTGATGATAAGATCGCCCGGTGAAAGCGTGGTGTATTTAGTGAAAACAATAGGCACCACCGCCACCAGAGCGATGAATGAACCGCCAAAAAGATTAAGATGGCTTGAGGTTTTTCCTAAAAATTCAGCGGTCTGACGGCCCGGCCGGATACCTGGGATAAAACCGCCCCGTTTCTGGATAGTCTCGGCAACATTGTCGGGATTAAAAGTAACACTCACGTAAAAATAAGAAAACGCCACAATCAGCAGAAAATAGGTGACCAGGTAAAAATAACTGGGGTTATTGGCGTTCAGGTATTTGTTGATAAAATCAGCCGTCGCCTGCAGTGCACTGGAATCCGAAACGCTGAAGAACTGCGCAATAACGGAAGGAAAGGTGACCATAGAGATCGCGAAGATGATAGGAATCATGCCTGCCTGGTTCACGCGGATGGGCAAAACGGACTTTTCCCCCTTTCCGCCGGTGGCGCGGGTGGCATAAGTAATGGGTATATTCCGTTGGCCTTCGGATATAATCACCACAAAAACAAGCAGTAAAAGCGTCAGAAGGATAAAAAGGATAAAATGTCCCATCTTCGTGGTGTCGCCCGCCTGGAACGTACCCAGCATCCGGCCGAAAATGGTGGGAATGCCGGCAATGATCCCAGTAAAGATAATGAGAGAAATACCATTGCCGATTCCTTTTTCCGTGATCAGTTCACCCAGCCACATGATAAAAATAGTACCGCCGGTCACAATCAGCATGATAGGAATAACCACGCCCGGATCACCCGCCCCGGGAATCAGTCGCCCCTGGGAACTCTGGTTTAAAAGAATAATCATACCGTAGGACTGGAGAAAGGCGAGCGGGACGGTAAGCCATCGGGTGTATTTGTTGATCTGCCGACGCCCTTCCATACCTTCTTTGGAAAGCGCTTCCAGCTTCGGGATGACCACGGTCATCAGCTGCATGATGATGGACGCGTTGATATACGGAGCCAGCCCCATCAGCACAATGGAAAACTGTTCCATGGAACCGCCGGTCAGGGCGGAAAAAACACCCAGCAGACTGTTTTGCTCAAACACGTTCTTAAGCGCAGCGATATTCACGCCGGGGACCGTGATATGCGCCGCGATACGGAAGACCAGCAGGATAAAAAGGGTGAACAAAATGCGGCGGCGAAGCGTTGCGGACTGCCAGATTTGTTTTAGATACTTAAACACGATAGATTGGAGATTTAAGATTCAAGATTTAAGATTTGCGAATTCAATCACAAATCCCAATTCACAAATCAGAAATAATTAAGTTACTTTCCCGCCCGCCGTCAGGATTTTGTCTTTGGCGGCGGCAGAAATCTTATGGACATTGACCGTTAATTTTTTGGTCAGATGGCCGTTTCCCAGTAATTTAACCGGAAGGGTCTTCCGGCGGATCAGTTTCTTTTCCAGTAAGGTAAGGACATTGACTTCATCACCATCCTTAAACCGTTCAAGATCACTGATATTCACCACCTGGAAACGGACTTTGCTGGGGTTTTTAAAGCCTTTAAGCTTAGGCAGGCGCGTGATAAAAGGGGTCTGTCCGCCCTCAAAGCCAGGGCGCGTATTCCCGCTTTTGCGCTGGCCAAGCCCCTTACAGCCACGGCCTGAATACGTTCCGTGGCCGGAAGCATTGCCTCGGCCTACCCGTTTTTTCTTATGGGCAGCGCCGCCTTTGGATTGAATAGAATGTAACTGCATAATAGCTGACGTTTTAAATAGAAATGTCTGGTTTAAAAACTATGAATCAGAAAGGGCGGTCATGCCTTCTTTTCACTGGATTCCGGCTCTTTTTTTTCTGCCGGCTTATCCAGTTTCTCTTTTGGTTTATCGGAAGTGTTTTTATCGGTTTGAGGTGCTTTTTCCGGTTGCTTGTCTTCTTTGCCGGTGTCTTGTTTTTTGGCTTTACGGGCTGGTTTTAATCTTTGGAGCGCCATAATAGATGCCTGGGCGGTCACGACTTTGTTGTTGGTGCCATGGTTTTTGCTCAAAACATTTTTCACACCGGCCAAATTCAGGATTTTGCGGATCACCCCGCCCGCAATCACCCCCGTACCCGGCGAGGCGGGCATAATAAGCAGACGAGCGGATTTGTGTTTGATCCTGATCTCATGAGGAATCGTGTCGTCTTCAGTGATTGGCACGTTGATCAGATTTTTCTTCGCGCGGGTAACCGCTTTTTTAATGCCGTTGACCACTTCCGTCGCCTTACCGATGCCAATACCCACCCGCCCTTTCTTGTCACCGATCGCGACTGTACAGCGGAAACGCAGGCGACGCCCTCCTTTCACAACACGGGTCACCCGGTCGATCTGCAACACCTCCTCTTCAAATTCTTTCGGTTCTTTTTCCCGGCGAGAGCCCTTTGCTGAATACTTTTTAGCCATAACTTTATTGAAAATTAAAATTAAACTATGATTAAATGATTTACCTGATGATCATGATTGAACTATGATTCTAAATGATTGGCTGCTATGTATATCATGTTAATCATTTAATCAGTGTAATCAGAGGTCAAAATTGAGAAATTAAAACTGTAATCCGCCTTCACGGGCGCCATCTGCCAAAGCTTTGACCCGCCCGTGGTAAAGGTACCCGCCGCGGTCAAACACGCAGTCGGAGATCTTTTTGGCTTTCGCGGCTTTAGCCAGTTCCAGCCCGACCTGTTTAGCACTTTCAGCCGCCCCTCCTTTTTTCTTTTTAAGAGAGGAGGCGGACAGCAATACATTTCCGCTCGCGTCATCGATCAGCTGGGCGTAAATGGCCGCGCGACTTCGGAAAACAGACAATCGCGGACGTTTGGCCGTACCCCTGACTTTAACACGGAACTTCTGATGGCGTTTTCGGCGCTGTTGTTCTTTAGAGGAAGTCATGAATAAAAAATAAAATGAATAATGAATGATTAAGCAGCTTTAGCAGCGGCTTTCCCCGCTTTGCGATGGACATACTCATCCACATAACGGATGCCCTTGCCTTTGTAAGGTTCCGGAGGACGGCGTTTACGGATCTGGGCGGCCATCTCGCCGACTTTCTGTTTATCGGTTCCCGAGACGATGATGACATTTTTGTTTTTCTCATCCATGGCGAGATCCACGTCATCGGGGGCGGTCAGTTCAACGGGCTTCGAGAAACCGACATTCAGTGTGATCTTCTTGCCGCTGATCTGGGCGCGGTATCCCACGCCGATGATCTCGAGTCGTTTTTTAAAGCCTTCCGAAAGCCCGATAACCATGTTGTTGATAAGCGCGCGTGTGAGACCATGGGTGCATTTGGACTGTTTATCATCCGCCAGGCGTTTAACGATGACCTCGTCGGATTTAACCGATACCTCGACCAAGGGGGAGAAAGTGTAATCAAGTTCGCCTTTTGGCCCTTTTACCTTGACCAACCGGTCAGCGACCGAAATATCAACCGATTCAGGAACTTTGATGGGACGTTTGCCGATTAAAGACATTGAAAATTAAAAATTAAACTGTGATTAAATGATTTAACTGATGGGCCACGATTGATGACCACTGATTATTATGATTTACCTGATGATCATGATTGAACTATGATTCTAAATGATTGGCTGCTATGTATATCATGTTAATCATTTAATCAGTGTAATCAGAGGTCAAAATTGAGAATTAAAATTACCAGACTTCACATAAATATTCCCCGCCAACGCCTTTTTTAACCGCTTCATCGCCCGTCATCACGCCACTGGGGGTAGAAAAGATAGAAAAACCATAGCCATGAATAACGGGTTTGATATCGGTTTTCTTCACATAGACCCGCCGTCCGGGTTTACTGACCCGCTTAAGGTGAAAGGATTTCAGATCCGGCTTGAATTCGACTTCAATTTCCTGAAACGCGCCGTTTTTCACAATTTTATAATCATAGATGAACTGATGATTTTTCATCACGTCCAGGATAGCAATCTTGATATTAGAATACGGAACAACTGTCTTCTTCTGTCGGGCATTGACAGCATTTCGTATCCGGTTGAGTAAGTCAGCAATAGGATCAGTCATACTTAAAAGAAAAAATTTAAATGAGATAATTTACCAACTGGACTTCTTAACGCCCATGATCTCGCCTTTAGAGGCCAGTTCGCGGAAACAAATACGGCAGATATCAAAATGTCTAAGGTAGCCGCGGGGGCGTCCGCACAGCTTGCAACGGTTATAGGTGCGGACCCATTTTTTTGGTTTCTTGCCATTGGCCAACGCCTGTAAATATTTCCTCTTGCGTTTTTCGGCTTTAATAATAAGTGCTTTTCTTGCCATGAAATAAAAAATAAAAAGTTAAATCGTATTACGCTTGCTTTTTAAACGGAAAGCCTATTTTTCTCAGCAGCGCCATGCCTTCCTCATCATTCCGGGCCGTCGTGACAATCGTGACCTGAAGGCCGTGGACATTGGTCACATCATCGGGGTTTATCTCGGGAAAGACAAGCGCTTCTTTAAAACCGATACTGTAATTCCCCTGACCGTCGAATGCTTTAGTGGAAAGGCCGCGAAAATCACGGACGCGCGGAAACACGACATTGACAAGGCGGTCGATCAGGTCATACGCGCGCCTCTTCCTCAAAGTGACGGTGATGCCGCTAGGCATATCTTTGCGCAGTTTGAAGTTTGAGACAGCCATTTTGGCTTTAGTGACAACCGGTTTCTGGCCGGTGATCTTAGCGATATTATCGGCCACTTCAGAAAAATCTTTCGTCTGCTTGGTCAATGTACCGATGCCGACATTGACTTTGATCTTGTCGATCCGCGGAACAGCCATGGTATTTTTACAGCCAAACTCGTCTTTTAGAGTGGGAATCACCTCCGATGTCATTTGTTCATACAAACTCATTGAAAATTGAAAATTAAACTGTGATTAAATGATTAAATGGATGGACCATAATGGATTACTACAATTTTGACCGCTGATTAAATGATTTTTGTGATTCAAATAGATATATTATGTTAATCATTTAATCAGTGTAATCAGAGGTCAAAATTGAAAATTATTTTTTCTTCTTCTCGGTTTTAGCGACCGCCTGTTCAACGGACTCATTGCATTTCAGGCAAATGCGGAATTTTTTACCCGCCCGGCTGGACCGCCTGTCAGACGGGCCCTTTTTCGGTATGCTGTAACCCACACGCGTGGTCTTGTTGCAGTTCGGGCAGATCAGCTGGACGTTTGAAACGTTAAGCGGAGCTTCATATTTAATGGTCTGGCCCGCTCGTTGGGGGGTTTTTTTGATATGTTTGGTGCGGACATTGACCTTTTCAACCGTAACGCGGTTGGGTTTTTTGTAAACGCGCATCACAGCGCCTGTTTTGCCTTTATATTTACCAGCGGTGACCAGTACTTTGTCGTTGACTTTTATCTTCATTGCAAAGTGAGAATTAGGATTACAGAACGTCCGGAGCCAGTGAAATGATCTTCTGGTAGCCCTTCTGACGGAGTTCGCGGGCGATAGGGCCGAAAATACGGGTACCCTTGGGCAAGCCTTCTTTGTTGACGATGACGCACGCATTTCCATCAAAACGGAGGTAGGAACCATCCGGACGCCGGATGGATTTGGTGGTGCGGACAATTACGGCCCGTTCCACAGCATGGGTTTTGACGATCCCTTTTGGGGAAGCGGTCTTAATGGCGATCATAATGAGGTCTCCGATACGGGCGTAACGCCTTTTGGACCCCCCCAGGACCTTGATGCACATGACACGTTTGGCGCCAGTATTATCCGCTACGGTGAGAAGGGTTTGAAGTTGTATCATATTAATTTAGATTGCGGATTGCTATCGAATCGCCAACGCATTGCTATTCGTAAGCCATTCGTAAGCAATTCGTTAGCTATTCGGTTATTACTTTCCAGCGTTTCAGTTTACTGATCGGCCGCGATTCAGCAATCGTCACTTCATCGCCGATATTGAATTTAGAGGAATCCTCACAATGCGCGTGGAACTTTTTAGAAACCTGATAGCGCTTCTTATATTTAGGATGGGTTTTATAGGCAGCCACAGTAACGACCAGAGTCTTAACTGCCTTATTGCTGGTAATAATACCGGTTTTAGTACGCATGAAAATTTAAAATTGAAAATTTAAAATTGAAAATTATTGAGTCTTGCTTTCTTTATCCTCAGGCTTGGCAACAGGTTTCTTTTCTGCTTCTGCCTCCGCTTCCCGGAGAGCTGTCAGAATCCGGGCGACATAGGCTTTGGCCTGCCCTACCTTAGCGGTGTTCTTTTCATGTTTCGTCCGGGTACTGATACGGAATTTCAGCAGGTTATTGCGGGCCGCCGCCAGCTCCTGGTGCAATTCTTTCACCGTTGATGAACGTAATTCCTGAATACTGAGCATATTGAAAGTAAAAGATTAACTGTGACGCAGAATAAATTTGGTTTTTACGGGGAGTTTAGAGGAAGCCAGGCGGAACGCTTCGCGCGCGATGGTTTCTTCCACACCCTCCATTTCAAACAGGACGCGGCCCGGCTTGACCGGGGAGATAAAAAATTCAACAGCGCCTTTCCCCGAACCCATAGGCACTTCGGATGGTTTGCGGCTAACCGGCATATGAGGGAACACGCGGATCCAGATTTTGCCGCCGCGTTTGA
The DNA here is from genome assembly GCA_964538225.1 of uncultured Candidatus Peribacteria bacterium. Lineage (GTDB taxonomy): Bacteria > Patescibacteriota > Gracilibacteria > UM-FILTER-43-11 > UM-FILTER-43-11 > JAFGCR01. The sequence continues at coordinate 4,812 of CAZIDW010000021.1, read as the reverse complement.
TATAACGGGTCATGGCGCGGCGGGCGGCTTCGAGCTGGCGGGAGGTAAGCTCACCCGCGCTCTGGGCTTTGAGCCCGTACATCCCGAAACTCACTCGATTACCGACCTGGGACGTACCTCGCAGGCTGCCCCGGCGGCGATGCGATTTCCTGTATTTTTGCTTCTTAGGCTGTAACATAACTTATAATTTCAGATTCAAGACTTAAGATTTCAGATTTCAGATTTGAATCACAAATCAGAAATCAGAAATAAATTTTTATTCCTCCTCTTCCTTTTTTTCGTGCTCCAATTGGGCCTGTTTCATGGCCTGCTCTTTCTTAAACACCATTCCCTTGTAAATCCAGACTTTGATGCCGATCACCCCATAGGTGGTATTGGCCTCGACTTTGGCGTAATCAATATCGGCGCGGAATGTATGGAGCGGGACGTTCCCTTCTTTAAAATATTCGCACCTGGAGATCTCCACACCGTTCAAACGGCCAGCGACCTGTATCTTCACTCCTTTAGCACCCGCCTCGATCGCCTTCTGAAGGGAGCTTTTCACGGCGCGGCGATACGCGATCCGGCGTTCGATCTGCGAAGCGATCATCTCACCGACCAAACAGGCGGACAGATCCGGATGAGGGACTTCATGGATATTGATATCGATATTCTGGTTGAACTTACGCCGTAAAAATTCTTTCAGATCTTCAATCATAACCCCCTGGCGGCCGATGATCAGGCCGGGTTTACCCGCATGGACATGAACGGTGACCTTTTTGGCAGAACGTTCGATCTCGATGCGGGTCACGGCGGCGTTTTTCAGGCGTTCAGCAATCAGGCGTTTGAGCTTAAGGTCGGCATGGAACAGATCCGCGTAATCCCGCTTATTGGCGAACCACTTGGAATCCCAAGTTCTGATAATACCGAGACGAAGACTTTTTGGATTAACTTTTTGACCCATGGACTTTATTGAAAATTAAAAATTATTTCGTTTCTTTCTTAGCGGTTTTTTTGACTGCTTTTTTTGCCGGCGCTTTAATTGTTTTAGCGGGCGGCGTTTTTTCTGAGGATTCGGCTTCCTTTCCTTCTTCCTTCGCGTCAGGCTTTTTATCGGTCTTTTCCTGGGGAAGGCCGACTTCGACAGTTATGTGGGATGTGCGCTTGCGGATAGGATGGGCCCGTCCGCGGGAAATGGGAATGGAGCGTTTGTAAGTGGGGCCCTTGGTGACCAGTATGCTGGAAATCACCAGGTCATCGATGGACTGTTTGAAATTGTTTTTGGCGTTGAACGCAGCCGAATGGACGACTTTATAAAGGATTTTGGCGCCCTTCTTAGGGGTAAATTTCAGAATCGCAAGGGCGTCTTTCACGGTTTTTTCACGCACTAACCCAGCGACCAGGTTGGCTTTTTTGGGGGAAATCCTAATTCGTCTGAGTACTGCTTTCATCAGCTTGGATTAATTATTCAGTGGCCTGGGATTTGGCCATCCTGCCGCCATGGCTTTTAAATTTGCGGGTAGGAGAGAATTCACCGAATTTATGCCCTACCATATTTTCAGAAACAAAAACCGAAATATGAGTCTTGCCGTTATGGACGCCAAAGGTATGCCCGACGAATTCCGGGGCAATAGCGCTGTGCCGCGCCCAGGTGCGGATGACCTTTTTCTGCCCGGACGCTTCCATTTCCTGGACTTTCTTCACCAGCTTGGGGTCAACGTAGATTCCTTTTTTAAGTGATCTGCTCATTTGAAAATTTTATTGGAATAAAATTTTTACATGTGACATGTGGTACCTGACAGCTGACAGCTGACACCTGACATCTGACAAAAGTCAAATGTTAAATGTTATTTCTTGCGCCTTTTAACAATAAAGTGATCAGTGGCTTTGCGGCGGCGGGTCTTCACGCCAAGGGCGGGTTTGCCCCACGGGGTTTTGGGATGCTTGAGACCGATCGGACAGCCGCCCTCCCCGCCGCCATGGGGATGGTCTGCTGCGTTCATGGATTTGCCGAGCACCTGAGGCCGGCGCCCCATATGGCGTTTACGGCCGGCTTTCCCGATACGGACATTGCTGTGGTCCGGATTACTCACCATTCCCACTGTGGCATAACATTCTTTAGAAACATAGCGCACCTCGCCGGAAGGCAGGGTTACCTGGGCCATCTCGCTGTCCAGCGATGTGATGCGGCCATAGGAGCCGGCCGACCGGACCGCTTCAGACCCTTTGCCGGGCTGCAGTTCCAGATCATGGATGCTGAAACCCACAGGGATATGCTGGATCTGCATACAATTGCCTGCCTTGATCTTCGCTTTCAGACTGCAGATAAGCTTATCCCCCGCTTTAAGGCCATTGGGGGCAATGATATAACGCTTATCCCCGTCCGCATAGACCAGCAGGGCAATAAAAGCGGAGCGGTTTGGATCATATTCCAGACTTTTGACTTGTGCGGGAATATTCAGCTTTTCGTAGCGTTTTTTATCGATGAGCCGGTAACGGCGTTTGGCCCCGCCTCCGCGGTGGCGGACCGTGATGCGGCCCTGGTTGTTGCGGCCGGACTTTTGGTGCCGTAATTTGAGCAGGCGCTTCTGCGGCTTTGCCCCATCCAGTTCTTTATACACGCTTACACTCATATTGCGTCGGCCCGGTGATGTGGCTTTATACTTTTTAACAGGCATTATACTTTTATCTTATTAGCATCAAGGGATTGTTTGGGAGCCAGCGTGATTATGGCCTTTTTGCCGTTCGGACGCTTGGTGATCGACCGGCTGCGCCCGACCAAACGGACTTTTTTGAGCACAGGGATAGTATTGACGGACTGCACTTTAACACCGTAAGCGGTTTCCACCGCCTGTTTCACCTCGATCTTATTGGCGTCCGGATGAATCAGGAAGACATACTGGCGGTTTGCCTGAGCAGCGGTGCTCTTTTCGGTCACTACCGATGATAATAATACGTGCGTTAGATCCATAATTGACATTTGACAACCCGCTTCGCGCCTGCCTGCGATCCGACTGAGTTCATCTGAATCCGGCCGGGCAGGTCAGGTGTTAGATGTTAGGTATCAGGTTTTAAGAAATAATTCTTCCGCCTTTTTCAGGGCCGCGCTCATGAACATGACTTTTTCGTATTTCAGCAGGTCATGCAGATTCAGGTGGCTGACTAAAGTGGTTTTAACAGTCGGCAGGTTACTGGCGGATTTCTGTAAATTCACATCACTTTCGGCCAGCACTACCAGAAGGGATCGTTCCACCGGAAGTTTATCTAAAAGTGTTTTGAATTCCTTGGTCTTAGGGGATTTGACCTCAAACTGGTCGAGAGCAAAAATCGCTTTATCGCCTGCTTTCTGGGACAATCCGGAAAACAAAGCGGCGCGTCGTGCTTTTTTGGGCATCTGTTTTTTGTAATTCCGTACGTTCCGGGGGCCAAAGGCGACACCCCCGCCACGCCAGATAGGATTACGGCTGGAACCGAAACGAGCGCGGCCTGTTCCTTTCTGACGCCAGGGTTTCTTGCCGCCCCCGCGCACCTCGCCGCGGGTTTTGGTATGGGCGACCAGCTGGCGGGCGTTGCTCAGTTGGCGGACCAGAGCCAGGCGCATCAGCTCTTCGTTGACCGGAGCGGCGAACAGCTTATCGCTGACCTCAACCGTTCCTTTCTTCTCGCCGGATTGTTGATAGAGATCGAGTTTCAATTTTTAGAATTTAGAATGTGGGATTTTAGAATTTGATATAAACATAACTGTTATTCGCGCCGGAAACCGGGCCTTTGATGGCGATCAGTTCCTTTTCCGGGACCAGTTTGACCACGGGGCGGTTTTTTAACGTGACTTTCCGGAAGCCCATATGGCCGGGCATCTTTTTGCCCTTCATCACGCGGGCAGGTTTGGCGGACATGCCAATGGAACCGGGTTCGCGATGATGATGGGATCCATGGGTTTCAGGACCGCGGGCAAAATTGTGCCTTTTAATGACCCCCTGATAGCCCTTGCCTTTTGAGACAGAAGTGACGGTGACGGTTTCCACCGTTTTTAATGTGGAAAGGTCGACTTTCTGGCCTTTTTTATAGTCGCCGGAATTGTCGACACGGAATTCCTTTAGCATTTTAAACGATTTGTTCTTGGAAGGATTTTTATACGCATCGAAACCCAGGACTATCGCCGGATATCCATCGGTCTCTTCGGTTTTTACCTGCACCACCGTATTCGGCTGGCAGTGGACAAACGTGACCGGGATCACACGACCATCATCTTGAATCACCTGACTCATACCTAATTTTTTGCCGATTATTCCAGGCATAATCTTAGTGGTTATGGAGGCTCTTGCCCAGATAAGCTCAGGGCTCAGCCTCTCTGTTAACGTAAGACGTTTTCAGAGGAACGCCCCGCTATTTTACCTACCTACAGACTAAAGTCAAGGTTTTTTTAGACAAAATGTCGTAAATAGCGAGAAAAGCCGTTCCGCAACGAAATGTAGAGCCGTTCATTTATGACGATAGTAAAAATAAACTTTTGAACCAGTACAGGACCAACCATCAAAAGAATATTTTTCTTTCTTCCTTTTTCTTTGTTTATTTCTTTTTCCCCAATAAGTAGCGAGCGACGCGTTCCGGAGCGTAAGAAGTCCTCCGTAGCCATAGGCAAAGGGGGACGACTGGAGCATAGGACTCCGAAAGGTAAATGTGCGCAGAAGATTTGCCTTGAGGAGAGCGGAGCCCTATTGAAGTAAGTAGCGAGCGACGCGTTCCGGAGCGTAAGAAGTCCTCCGTAGCCATAGGCAAAGGGGGACGACTGGAGCATAGGACTCCGAAAGGTAAATGTGCGCAGAAGATTTG
>CAZIDW010000020.1:0-17900 GCA_964538225.1 uncultured Candidatus Peribacteria bacterium | reverse complement strand
GATCAGCTTTTATTGTTTCCTGAAAACACGATCAAAAAACTGGGGTCTTTTTAGTATAAACATTTTTTAAAAAATCGTAAATCTCAAATCAGAAATCAGAAATATTAATCGGTTTCTATCCGGGGAAAGACGATCACCCCTTCACCTAAACTTTCCCAATGGGGCAACCCTCCCCAGCCTTTTTCCTTTTTACGGTCCACCTGGGGCGGCAGGCCGATCTGGCGGCGAATGAGCGCCGCGCTTTTCGGGATAAGGGGGGTGATCATAATGCTGATATGCCGGATGACTTCCAGCAGGTTGGAAAGGACCGCTTTGGCTTTTTCCGGATTCTCTTTAAGCAGGCTCCAGGGTCTTTCCTTCTCCATCATCTTATTGGCAAAATCAATCAGCCGCCATACATGAAAAATCGCTTCATGTACATTAAAGGAATCCATATCGGAAACATACTTTTTCCATGTTTCATCCGTTTTTTTTCTGTAAGTATCGGCAAACCGGTCAAAGGTAAAATCCTTAATGCCATTCCGGCTTATCAGGGTATGGATACGGTTGACCAGGTTGCCCAGATTATTGGCAAGATCGGAGTTATAGCGTTCAGCAAAAAGTTTATCATTAAAATCCCCGTCCCTTCCGCTCGGGATTTCCCGTAATAGATAATAACGCAGGGCATCCTCCCCGTATTGATCGGTTATTTTTATCGGATCCACCACATTCCCCAGTGTTTTACTCATCTTCTCACCGTTATGCGTCACAAAGCCATGAACCAATATGGCTTCAGGGGGCTTTACTCCTGCGGAAAGCAGCATCCCGATCCAGATGCCGGCATGGAAGCGGACGATATCCTTGCCGATGACATGCAGATCACAGGGCCAGTATTTTTTAAAGGTCTTTGATTCCTCTGCGTACCCCAGCGCGGAGATATAGTTCGTGAGCGCGTCGCACCACACATACATCACCTGATGCGGGTCGCCGGGCACCTCTACCCCCCAGGGGAGCACTTCCCGCGGACGGGAAAAACTCACATCATGCAGGCCTTCTTTTATCATATTCAGGATCTCTGGCTTACGGGACACCGGCACGATGCGCAGTTCATCGGATTCGATCAGCTGGCCGATCCGGTCGCTGTATTTAGACAGCCGGAAAAAATAATTTTTTTCTTTTAACGACGTGGGCGGACGCTGATGAATGGGGCAATTTCCGTCCGCCAGGTCACGGGGGGCCATAAACGCCTCGCATCCTTCACAATAAAGGCCTTCATATTCCTGCTCGTAGATATCTCCCGCCTCCACCAGTTTTTTCCATAGCTTCTGGCAGGCCGGCCAATGGCGCTCACGGTCGCTGGTGCGGATAAAATCATCATTGGAAAGGGCAAGAAGACACGTCAGATCCTTAAATTTCGCCGCGTTTTTATCAACAAATGCCTGCACATCACCCATGCCGGCTTTGCGGGCCGCGTTGTAAATCTTTACTCCGTGTTCATCCGTGCCGGTGAGAAAAAACGTGTCATAACCCATCAGGCGTTTATAGCGGGCGATGGTATCGGTCAGGATGAATTCCAGGGCGTGGCCCAGATGGGGCGCCGCGTTCACATAGGCGATGGCGGTGGAAGTATAGAATTTATTCATAACGAAAATACATGACAACGAAATAACAATAACCATTGTAACTTGTAATTCGTAATTTGTAACTCGTAATTTTAATAAAATATTCAAATTACGCCCCGCGAAGCGGGGTAGATCACAAGTTACAAATTACCAAAAAATCAAGTAGTCGCCCGGTAGATCAGATCCACGACATTGGTCACCACCACATACGCCAGGATGACGGCCAGTAAACCGATTATTGCATATTTGATGGTCTTCTTGGCCGCGTCCATCATTTCCTGGTTACCGAACGAGGTGATATAACGCACACCCCCCAGCACCAGAAAGAACACGGCTACGCTCCCGGAGGCGTACAGGATGAGGTTGATGGCGAACTGCAGGATCTCGTTAATGGTCGTCTCCGCCCCGCCGCTCACATCCTTGGTGCCGGGCAGATTTTCCGGCCGCAGGACCTCGAACGGTTCATTGGTCTCCTGAAAATCTTTGATACCGACCCCAAGCGCTTCCCGCATATGGAAGGTGAATAAGAGAAGAGAGCCTAAGATGATTTGAGCGAGTCGTTTCATAATCATTAAATAAAGCCAAAAAAATCAATATCCGTCACCGCCTTCACGATGGCGAATGCCAGGGTCACGAACGCGAAACCAATCAGGGTGTAATAAAGCATGCTTTTGGCGCGGTTCAGGCGCTCGTCGTTGCCGAAGGCCGTTACAAACATCACTCCGGAGACCACAAACGCGATGAATACCGCCAGCCAGGCAAACCGGAACAGCAGACGGATGAATTGCGGAATGATGTCTTTAACAATATCCCCCTGCGGCACGGTTCCTTCCCCTGTAACTTTTTCCGCGCCGGGCATGACCGGCCGGACAAGATAGACGCCGGCCTCGCTGAGCGCGGCCCTGGCTTCGCCCTCCCTTCTTTCAAATGTACGGCTAATCTGCAGGGCTTCCGTGATGTGGCTGTCCGGATCTAAATCCGTGAACCGTTCCACAGCCTCTTTGGCGTCTTTGCGGTAGACTTCCACTCCGTCTTTTTTTGGGTTGCTGGGATCCATACGGTCGATGCGCAGGACCAGCGCGTCGTAACTGGCCTGCACCTCGTTCTGCAGGCTTTTCATGCTTTTTTTCAGATCCCCGCGGTCATCCGCATGCACAAACGGACACAAAAAAGTGAGGATAAGAAGAATGAGGCCGGATTGTTTAAGAAAGGTGATCATGTTGCTGGACTGCCGAATTGAATCGTGGTAATGATACTGACGATGCCGTAGGCCGTGATGGCCAGCACCAAACCGATTAGGGCATAGGTGATGGTTTTCTGCGCGTTCTTGTGTTTTTCCTCATTGCCGTACGCGGTCATAAACTGATACCCGCCGATGATCAGCGCCACCACGGAAAGCGCCACGGCCAGGCCGATTAAAAACTGGATAGCGAACGGGATGACCTTACTGAAAATAAGGCTGGTCTCCACCTCCCCCTGAAGCGATTGGCTGCCCGGCAGGATATCCCCGCCCACCGGTTCGGTGAGTTTGACGTCATCGCGCCCGCCCCCCTGGGCTAAAACAGAAGGGATTTGGCATACTGAGATTATGGCTGTGATGATTAAATAGTTTAGTTTGTCCATGTTTCTAATTGATTTCTAATAGATTGCTAATTGACTGCTAATCGATGTCCATTGGATATCCGCCAGCTGTCAATCAGATATATCAATTAGAAATCAGAATGCAAAGAACGTCGGGTTAATCGTGTAAAGGATAAGCGAGGCAGTGAACCAGAGGATGATGCCCACGATGGCCTTGGTGATCCGGCTTTTGCCCGCGTCAAACTTACCTGTGTCCCCGCCGGCCGTGGTCATCTGGATACCCCCCACCACTACAAACAGGATACCGACCGCGATGATCAGACCGGACATGTACGCGTAGATCAGGCCCAGATAATTATAAAGCAGGCCGAACGGGCCCTGATAGGGCTTATCGGGTTCAAAGGTTAGTATCGCCTGAATAGGCCCGCGGACCGTCTGTTTATCGGCAGTAGGCTGGATTGAACCTCCTTTCCAAAGCTCCAGTGTACATTCAGTCTGCCCATCTGTAGTGGTGCAGCGCTCCAGAAAAAGGTCGTATCCCGGCTTCCCGCCGATGGGTTCCTCTAAAAACAGGCAGTTGAACGGCAGGACTTGCTCACCTTCAACGGTTTTATAAGTGCATTGGGAAGGGCTGTCGACCGTTATTGCCTTGGATTCAGTTCCTCCTTCCTCAGATGTTGGTACGCTTTCAAGTATTTCATCGTCTGAATATTCCATTTCAGCATAAATATTTGTAACAAAAAATAATAATGAAAAAATTATTGTAAATCCGATAACCAATATTTTATTGTTTTTTTTAAGCATAAATACTTTTAATAATAAGCTGAACCGTAGTGACTAAAACATACGCGCCCAGCACGAACGCCAGGCCGATGACGGCCTTAAAGACATACGATTTTCCTTTATCATACATGTCCTGGCGGCCGGCGGAGGCCAGCATCATAAACCCGCCCACCGACATCATCAAAACCGCGGCCGACGCGGCCGTGGCCGCCATGATGGTGATGCCCCGTTCAAACAGAAAATTGATCCCCCGCTCGATCCAGCCTTTCTTTTCACGTGTTTCCATGCCCGGCGGGGTGATGGGATCCAGGTCAAACATAAAATATCCGCTTTCTAAGTCCTCATTCTGCGCCTGAACTGCCGGCTGAAAAACCGCGGACACGCCGAAAAGCGTCGTCGCAAGCATGGCAATGAGGAGGATTTTTTTTAGCATTTGTGAGGTTTTTTGTTTTTTTTACTACTATTATTATACCAAAAAACACTCAAAAAAACTAGTCCTGCGAAGAGGGTTCCTTGCTTTTTTTATCTGGCGCGCTGATGTTCACCTTAAGGTCCGGTTCAGCCTCATCGAACGTGGCGGGGCGCTCCACCTCGGGCAGCTCCGGGCTGATCTGCACTTCCCCGTCCGTGATGCGGATGACGTCTTTATCGATTTTAACGAATTCCTTTCCGGCATTTTTATACGCGTTTACCGTGGTGCCCAGATGATTGCCGACTTTGTTCATATGGTCCTGATACGCGTTCAGGTGCCGGCCCAGATCCCCCACCCGCTTCTGGATCTCCACCGCCTGCTTTTCGATGGTCAGCGCTTTTAAGCCCTGCATTACCGTCTGCAGATAGGCGTAAAAAGTCATCGGAGAGACTAAGATCACCTTTTTCTGAAACGCGTATTCCACCAGGTCATGGGTGTTCACGTCCAGTGTACCGATTTTATAGGTAAGCAGGTTATAAAACACCCCGTCCGCCGGAATGAACATGAACGCGAAATCCGTGGTGCCTTCCTGCGGACGGACGTATTTGGCCGTCTCGTCGATTCGCCTTTTTAAATCCGCTTTGAACTCCTTTTCAATCGCCTCATGCTCCGCGGTATCCTTTCTTTCCATCATCTTGTTGTAGTTCTCCAGGGAAAACTTCGCGTCTACCGGGATGATCTTATCGCGGATAAAGATTGCCGCGTCCACCACTTCGCCGTTCTTAAACCCGTACTGCATTTTAAAATGCGTGGGCGGCAGCTGGTTAGAAAGCAGGTTTTCCAGAAAAAATTCCCCCAAAATCCCCCGCTGTTTCGGGTTTTTAAGGATGTTTTCGAGCTGTTTCATCTGCTCCGCGAACCCCACGACCTGACGATTGGTCTCATCCAGTTTCGTCAGTTTTTCTGTAACGCTTTTAACGTTATCCGTCACCTCTTTAATGATCTTCTGGCTGGAGGCGAACTGTTTCTGCAGGGATTCCGACAGGATCTGATGGGATTTGTTCATCTGTTCGTTCATGGTCTTGTCCTGTGTTTTCAGGCCTTCCTGGATCTTGAACAGATGTTCCTGAAGCAGCTTAAACGACGGGTCTTCCTGAGGTTTTTTGAGCTGTCCCGTCAGCTTCCAAACCAGAAAGCCGACAATGGCCAGACCGATGAGGATGACGAGGCTTAGGATATCCATATGTTTTTTTAGAGTAAGTTGATTTTACAATTAAATGACGGATTACGAAAGGTAAATTCACCCACCTGTCTGAACCATGATTTCCCTGATTAAAGGATTACCCTGATGTTTTATCAGTTTATTATTGTGAACTCTTTTAAATGTAAGACTTCTTGAGCCAAAATTGATCAAAAGGCCTATTTTTATATTATAGGCTTCCAAATAATTCATCGCCTGAGCTAAATGTATATCTTCCAATTCAATAACCGCTTTTAACTCAACCATTATTTCCCCCTCGACAAAAAAATCCGCACGGCGAGTTCCTATCTGTTCTTCCTGATAAAAAATATCCATTTCTTTTTCCCGTTCAAAACATAGGCCTGCCTTTTCCATCTCAATAGCTAAAGCACGCTGATAAATTACTTCTTGGAATCCATTGCCTAAATAATTATGAACTTTTAACGCACAGCCAATTATCTTTTCCGTTAAATCTGAATATTTATAAATCTTATTTATCATGAAAAAAAATATTAGAATAAATTCATCTTGTATATCGATTAATCAAATTAAATCATAGTTCAAGACAAGGAGCTGAATTATAGTAAACATTTGTTCACTCGTCAATAAATTTACAGTTCTGCCGCGTCGCAGATCTTCCGGTACGGGCACCACTTGCACACAAATTTATTCGGCGTGGGGGTAAAATCAGACTGGTTGATCTGATCAGCAGTTTCAATGATCTTTTCTTTCGCTTTTTTAAGCTGACCGGCATCCGGTTCCGTGCTTACCTTTTCATCCGCGTCTAAAAAGTAAAGAGTCATTCTGCCGGCCGGCTGATTGAAACACTCTGTGGCGGCCATGGCATAGATCATCAGCTGCATATCATTGTCCACTTCCTTCTGCGACTTGGATTTTCCGGTTTTGTAGTCGATGATCTCAAGGGTGCCGTCTTTCTGTTTATCCGCGCGGTCAATGCGGCCGGAGATGGTGTAATCCCCTGCTTTCAGTTTAAAACTTTTTTCCAGGAATTCGACATCAGGGATGTGTTCCCTGAAATGGCTGTAAAAAAGTTCCAGGATCTCTTTCCCCCGTTTTTTGGCTGATTCCATATGAGCCTTACTCTCAAAACCCGTCGGAACCCACTTGTCCTCATAAATGGAAATGAGCTTCTTAAGCGACAGGTCTTCATCATACTCCGTGAACAGGGTTGCCTGCCTGCTCTGGCCCACCAGCCGGTAAAACTCCAGCAGGGTATTATGCAGGCTTGAGCCGAAACTCAGCGCTCCGGAAGGCGGCTGCGGGATTTTGAGCAGGTAACTGTATTGGTACTGGCGCGGGCAGGATTTGAATGTGGAGAGTTGGGAGTAACTAAAATTGGTGAGTTGAGATTGGTGATTTGAGATTTTTTCGGGTTTCGGGTCTCGGGTTTCGGGCTTTGGTTTTAAAAACCGTTCAACCCCTTCCACTGTTTTTTCCACCTGCGCCAGTTCCACTTCGTCGATAACCTCGTCGATAAACTTTGAGCGTTTGCTGGCGCGCGGATTTTTGGCGGAACTGGGATTATAAAAATCACTCCACAGCAGATAAAGGTTTTCTTTGGCGCGTGTGCAGGCTACATAAAAAAGCCTTCTCTCTTCCTGTGTGTGCACATCCTGGCCGTTCACTATCTCATGGACCAGTTCATCCGGCACCTCGATCAGATCTTTACGGTTATTAGAGGGGAAGCGGCGGTTGGCCAGGTTGGCCGCAAAAACGGTGTTAAATTCCAGCCCCTTAACGCCGTGGATGGTGGATATCTGGACGCCTTCCATGCCGGTGACATCGAATTTTGCGGAAGGGTTATCCCCTGATTCTTCGGCAAGGTCCAGGTATGAAATAAAATCAATCACAGTCTTGTGTTCATTTTCCCTTTCAAATTCACGGATCTTATTAAAAAAAGTGGCGACATTCATGATTTTTTCCTCCGCTTCGATGGTCCCCTCTTTAAGGAGGCTTTCGTAAAGCTTTACGGAATCCGTGAAGCGGTACAGCACCTCACCTGCCGTATGGGTTTTGGAATACTCCAGCAGATCCGCGACGGTTTCAGCTAAGAATCCGCACTCGCCGTGTTTTTTAACCTGCGCCCAGACAGATGAATAGTTTTTTTTGGCTGTGGTGATCAGGCCGGCGATGGTCTCCATGCGTATGTTCCAGAAAGGAAAGCGTAAAACCTGGTAAAAACTGATATCATCCGCCGGATTCCCGAGGACTCTCAGCAGGGCGATCAGGTCTTTGACTTCGGGTTTATCGTAAAGCCCCCGCTCAGACAGGAACTGGTACGGGATGTTGTCACGCCGGAACGCCTCGATAAAGGGCCGGGCGTAATGATTTGCACGGACCAGTATAGCGATATCAGAAAGCGGTACCTGGGCTTTTTTAATCTCATCAACCACATACCCGACCTCCTGTTCAATAGTGGAACAGTGGACCAGACGGATGGAATCATCTTTGCCTGGGTTTTGGGCATGCAGTTTTTTATTCACCTCTGCCTTTACCTCCAGGCGGTCAGGGTTGTTTTTCCGGATAGACGCGTACGCGAAATCCAGGATCGCCTGATTGCTCCGGTAATTTTCAGTTAAGACCACCTTCTTTAAATCCGGATAGTTTTCCTCGAACTGGAGGATATTGGAGATCGCGGCGCCCCGGAATTTGTAAATAGACTGGTCATCATCGCCCACCACCATCAGATTGCGGTGTTTCCCGGCCAGCTTGTCCACGATCGTGTTCTGGGCGATGTTGGTGTCCTGGTATTCATCGACCAGTATATATAGGCACTGTTCCTGCAGGTGTCTGAGGATGTTGGGGCGTTTTTTTAAAAGCGCGATCACCTTGAACTGAAGATCCGCGAAATCCAGATAACTGTTTTCTTCCAGCAGTTCCTGATATTTTTGATACGCCCCGGCCAGCTCCAGAATCTTTTTGGCATCCAGCTTTGCGCCCTCTTCCTCAGCTGACGCCATTTTCTTTTCCGCGAAATCCAGATACTGAGACGGGGAGATAAGTTCCTCTTTAAGCCTCCCGAAATGGCTGATAAAGGCATCGATAAATTTGGTCGGGTTGCCAAGTGGCCGATAATAGTCCAGATCGAATGCAAACAGGTTTTCTTTGACGAACTGCCATTGGCGCACGCCTTCTAAAATTTTGAAATCCGGGCTTATTCCGATATCAATCCCGTACTGACGGAGCAGTTTTTCACAAAAAGAATGAAAAGTGCTGAGCTGAACAGCTTCATAGCCAAGCGGCATCAGGACATCCAGACGTTCCTCCATCTCAGCGGCAGCCTTTTCGGTAAACGTCAGCCCTAAAACCTGATCATTCCTGCACCATTTCTGTCTCAGAATATAAGCGATGCGTTCTGTAATGACCCGCGTCTTGCCCGTTCCCGCGCCCGCGATGACCAGTATGGGGCCGGTTTTATGGGCCACCGCTTCCCGCTGTTTGGGATTCAGGTGGTTAAGCGGATTCTCCTGACGACCAAGCGTGATGGTTATATCGGGCTTTTGAGTAACTTTTTTCTGTTGTTGCTCTTGTATGGGATTCATTATTGTGACTTTAACATCTTATTTTGGTTGAGCAAAGAACTGCAATAATCCTTCAGCCATCTTATTACCTCGGGAAATTTATCTTGGGGAATGTTCTTATAATTAGTAATCGAAAAACGACGATACAATTCACCATAAACCGTTTGATAACCATTTTTTCCTTTACCCGTTATCGCATGACCTGCCATTCTCACAAGAGCACTAATTTCAGAAGCCTGTTCGTCAGTAATGAAAACTTTTGGACTCAATTTTTTACTTAATTGTTCAACTCGAACTTCAACCTGCTCCAGCTTTTGCTCAGTTTGGTCTTGTCTTTGTTCTAATTCAAGTTGAGATTCAGCGAGACTCATCACTGCCTTAGCCAAATGAAAAGCCTTTTCTGCTTTGGTCATTTCCTTTTGAGTATAGATTTCTCCATTCCGCCATGACTTATAAACTTGTGTAACTTCTTCTCGTACCCGAGAAGAGCATGAGGTAGTTGCAAGCATGCAGACTTTAATTGCAGCTTCATAATTTAGATACATCGTTTTTTCCGAAATTATAAAATGTTCATTTTTAATAAAATCGTCTTTTTTCCGCCGAATAATTCTTGAGACCTGATCAGTCTCCTCATAGCCAAGGCGCTTAGCTAATTCTGAAGCCTTAATAAATGGTTCATAGTTATTATTAAGGGTAATTAAATTAATTCTATTTGGTGGCATATTGAGCTTTATTTAAAAATTAAGACGGTCAATTAATGACCGTACTCAATCTATACGGTCAAACGTTGACCGTCAAATATTCCCTGTTGCGAAAATGTAGAGAGTGTTTTCCCTTACTAAAAATTGAATTTATTTCTTGGCTTTCGTGGTTTTCTTTTTGGCGGAGGCTTTTTTCTTTGGTTTTTCTTCCTCTTCCGTTTCCGCTTCCTTCATTTCTGCAGCCTCTGCAGATTCATCAGAGGACGGTTCCTCTTTCTTTTTCTTAGCCGTCTTCTTTTTAGGTTTCTTTTCCTTTACCTCCTCAGCAGCTGATTCCTCGGCCGTTTCTTCAGGCTTTTTCTCTTCAGTTTCCGGTGCAGGTTCTTCAGAAAGTTCTTCGGCAGCCTCCTCTTTTTTGGTCTTTGCGCCGCCTGCCTGCTTCAGGCTCAGGCCGATGCGGTGTTCATCACGGTCGATATTAATAACAATCGCTTCCGCTTCGTCGCCGATAGACAGGAACTCTTTCGGGTCTTCCACTTTTTGGTCGGAGATCTCGGACAGGTGGATGAGACCGTTGATGTCGTCTTCCAGCTGGACAAAAGCCCCGAACTGGGAAAACCGGTTAATTATTCCTTTCACCTTGCTGCCGAGCGGATATTTTGCCGCAATTTGTTCCCAGGGGTCGGGAATCAGGCGTTTTATGCTCAGTGAGAGCTTGTTTTTTTCAATACCAATGATCTGCACGTCTACCTTATCCCCTACTTTCGCGTAATGATGGGGGTTTGAAACATGACCCCAGGCGATCTCAGAAATATGCACAAGGCCCTCCAGACCGTTAAAAGCAACAAAGATGCCGAATTTAACCACCCCGCTGACCGTGCCGGTAACCACATCGCCCACATTCAGTTTTTCCAGGGCGACCGCGGACCGGTCTTCAATGGCGGCGCGTTCGGATAAGATCATCTTGCCGCTGGAACGGTCCATGTTGATGACCTTAACATTGAACTTCTGGCCCACCAGTTTTTTAAGGCGCGTCAGGATCTGGCCGGCATCCGCCCCGTCCACACGGGGGTAATGCACCGGCGCCAGCTGGGAAACGGGAATAAAACCTTTGATACCGTCCACGTCCAGCAGCAGACCGCCTTTATTGGCCTCGCTGACCGTGATCTCAACGACTTCTCCTTCTTTATACGCCTTTTCAAAGCGATCCCACGCATTGGCCTGAGAGGCTTTACGCAGAGAGAGGACGACCATGCCGTCTTCGTTTTCGTCTTCCACTACCACCGCCTGCACTTCATCGCCCACCGTCAGGTCTTTCATGGTGTCCGCGCTGTCATGCGTTTCCACGCCGGAAATCATCCCGACCGCCACGCCGTTTAAATCCACCACCACATGGTTCTTTTTAAGGCTGACTACCTGACCGCTGACCACGGATCCCAGTTGTGGCTTTTCAAAATCTTCCGTCTGCGCCAGCAGGTCCTCCATGGATAGTTTATCATCGACAATCTTAAACATATGAAAAAAATTAGCAGATAAGTTATGAAATAGAATTTTCGGGCTCGCTTCCCTCTGCCAGAAGAAAGCAAACCTAAAAAAGCGTAATTATTCTATAGGGGCTCAGGGAAATAGTCAACGTTTTTCTTTCTTTTATTCTATTTCTTTTTCCCCTTCAGGACTTGATCCGGAATCTGTACCTTTTTTTACCCCCCAGCCCTTTTTTGCTCCCCTTATTAAGGGGGAATTAAGGGGTTGGGCCCCCGCCCGAACGCACCGTTCGGCCAGCCCGACACGGTACTGGCGGGTACGGGCGGGCCACGTGTGCGAGAAAATAAAATGCAAAATCTCAAATCAGAAATCTCAAATCAGAAATGTACTTTCCCCTCCCTGACCTCAAACAGCTGCTTATCCCCGTCGATCACTTCCAGAAATTCCTTATGGGTAGTGGTGATGAACGTCTGGGTGTTTTTGATGATATTAAACAGGTATTTCTGACGCTGTTTATCCAGTTCGGAAAACACGTCATCCAGCAGTAAGATCGGATAAAAGCCGTTCTTTTCTTTCAGCAGATCGATTTCGGCAAACTTAAGGGTCAAAACCAGACTTCTCCACTCCCCTCTTGAGGCAAAGGACGCCATATTGTGGCCATTGCACAAAAACATCAAATCATCCCGGTGCGGGCCGAGCTTTGTGGAACCGTTCAGAATATCCCTTTTCCGGCTTTTTTGAAGAGCATACAGGTACTCCTCCTCTGTTTTTACCTTTTCGAGCGATGGCCGGTAGGTGATCTTCAGTTCATCCGGCGCATCGGTCAGCTTGCCGTAATATCTGGCCGCTTCGGCATTCAGTTTGCCGATGATCCCCTGCCGTTTTTCCATTATTTTGAGGCCGGACCCGGTTAATTGCTGGTCCCAGATCTCCAGTTCACCGGCTTCCGCCGTTTCATCGGCGATCTGTTTTAAAAGCGCATTCCGCTGGCGGACGACGAGCTGGTATTTCAAGGAGGCATCCAGGTAATCCCGGTCCAGCTGGGAAAGGAGCATATCCAGATACCGCCTCCGCACGCTCGGGGAAAGATGGATCATGCCGATATCATCGGGGGAAAAGAACACCGCGTTTAAATGGCCGATATAGTCCGCGGCTTTTTGGATAACCCCGTTGACCTTCAGTGTCTTTTTAGGCGGCTGACGGGTTACGATGATCTCCAGTTCTGTTTCCTCATCCCCCTGCTGGACCGTCGCTTTCAGCGAACAGAAATCCTCCTCAAAACCAATGAGGTCTTCATTCTCATTAGTGCGGAAGGATTTAGAGATGGCCAGCAGGAACAGAGCTTCTAAAAGATTTGTCTTGCCATGGCCGTTAGCGCCGACAAATGCGGTCACCGGAAACCCTTCTTTAAGATCCAGGCTCAGCTTTCCCAAGTTCCGGAAACCGTTGATGGCAAATGAGCGCACTCTCATAAACGATTGCTTTTTAGGTGTAAATTTGCTATAATAATAGGATTTATTTTTGATAATTACAAAATTATTTATTACAAAATCCAAAATTAATTTTCAAATTTTGTAATCTTGTAATTTTGTAATCCCAAAATGAAGAAAAAAATAAACAAATATAAGCAAAAAATAAAGAAATACCTGAAACGTTTTTCACCACGCACCGCTAAAATCGTTAAAATAACCGGATTGATGGTGGTCACCATTGCTCTTATGGCGTTGGTATACATGGGTGAACAGGCGGGCGTGTGGTTCAAGGCCAGCGTTTTAGAAGCGCCCCAGCCGTTTAACGGCACGGTGATGCCGGTCTCTAAAGTGCCTAAATGGACGCACTGGCATACCCAAAGCGATAAGACCTACAACCAGACTTCGGAAAGCGAACTGATCGACCTTCCTCCGTATGATCTGCAGAAAATGGCGTTTCCGGATGACCAGCTCGTATGGGGTGATTCCAGTCAGGATGACATCCGCAATGCCAAGATCATCTACCCGGTCGTCTATATGGGCAATTACCAGTACGACCACCAGGAAAACGCGGGCAGTCATCCGGCTGTGGACATCAAGATGCCGATCGGCACCCCGGTCCATGCCATCGCGAACGGAAAAGTGGTAAAAGCCTCCACCCAGACAACCGGTTTCGGACACCACGTAGTCATCAAACATCCCGGCGTACCGGATCCGAAAAACCCCGGCTCCACCACCACGCTGTATTCAGCGTACAGCCATATGGGCCGGGTGGATGTGGCGGAAGGGCAGAATGTGCTAAAAGGGCAGATCGTGGGCACCAGCGGTAACACCGGCACGTCCACCACACCTCATCTGCATTTCCAGATCGACCGCAAAGAAGCGCCATGGCACCCGTACTGGCCGTTCAGCTGGGCGGAGGCCCAGGAAGCCGGCCTGAGCTTTTTTGAAGCCGTCAACGCGGGGCTGGGTCTTGGCAAGGGGCGGAATTACACTATCAACCCCATGACGTTCGTCACACAACATCTCAACCACAGTCAGGTGGCCAGCAACAACAACACCGGCACGCAGGACACCACTCATGAAGATCCGGTTGAGGACCCGATTGTGGAACCTGAACCGGAGCCTGAGCCGGAACCGGAACCCCAGCCGGACTTCACCGAAGGCAGTCCGTCCGCTTTATTTACGTACGACATCACCGGCGAAACCGTGGGCCTGGTGGGCAACGGCGTCCCCCTGGTCGTCACCGACACGAAAAACCAGGTCAGCGGCCTGAGTGACGATGACATGATCCGGGCGCAGGTAAGCGGCGTGGGAAGACTGCTTAAAAACCGGTTCACCAAATCTGATTTTATCAGCAATACGTTAAAACTGATTGTAAAAAGCGACACGCCCGGCACGGCCAATGTGATGATCGGCAAAAGCGCGTACCAGGTCACATTCATCACTGCGCTCAAAGGTGTGGCCAGGTTCCATATCGACCATGACGGCTATTACCAGAAAAACATCGTGGAGACCGTAAAAGTGGTGGCGCTGGATGAGGACGGAAACGTGGCGCCCACGCTTAACTTCACCGGCGCGGTGAGCATCAGAGTCACCGATGGACTGGCGCGTGTAATCCCCGATACCCTTACCAAAGATGACTTTAAAAATGGTGTGGCCGAAGTGCGCGTGATCGTGTCCAATGACGACCCGGTCGTTCTGCGGGCGCAGAACGGCGCCCTGGTCGGCACCGGCGACCCTCTCCGCATCGAAAACAGCGCGGTGTTCGCGGACATCGATTACCGGCACCCGAATTATGAAGCCATCAAATACCTGAAAGAACACAATGTAATCAATGGCTACAGTGATGGCCGTTTTAAGCCTGATAAAACCGTAAACCGCGCGGAAGCCCTGAAGATGCTGATGACCGCCTTCAGCGTGGGAGTCGGAGGGCACAGCGAACTGCCGTTCCCGGACGTGGATAAAGACACCTGGTACGCGGCCAGTCTGGGGAGCGCGGTGGCCAAAGGCATCGTCAATGGTTACAGCGACGGCACCTTTAAACCCGGTAACACGGTCAACCGCGCGGAATATCTGAAAATATTGTTTAAAACTACTGAGACAGAACCCAACAGCGAGATCACCCGGCCCTACGAAGATGTACCGCTTGACCAGTGGTTCGCCGGCTACGCGTTTTTAGCTAATAAGATGAACCTGCTCCAGCCGGCCAGCGCTTTCCGGCCGGCCGACGGCATGACCCGCGCCGGCGTGGCCGAGACGATCTACCGGATGAAGATGATTCAGGACAACGACTGGCTGGCGTATTCCAAATAGGACACAGGACACAGCCGACTATCAGAATGACAGCTGAATCCTGTGTCCCGTTTTCTGTGCGCTTTTAAATATATTTTCATCTTTTTTGTCGTGTGCTATCATCGGATACGAAAACTAACAAACAAAAAAATGATTAAAAAAATCATGAAGAAAATGAACCGCAAAAAGGCGCTGGTCCTTTGGTTTGACGAACTCGGCATCAAAGACGTGCCGCTCGTAGGCGGTAAAAATGCCTCTTTGGGCGAGATGTACCAAAAGCTGACCCCAAAAGGCGTGCAGATCCCCAACGGATACGCGGTCACGGCGTACGCTTACCATTATCTTTTAAAACAGGCGGGTATCGCAGATGACATCCGGAGTATCTTAAAGAATCTGGACGTGAAAAACATGAGCAATCTGGAGGAGCGGGGCCGCAAAGTGCGCAACACCGTCAAACAGGCGGAATTCCCCGAAGGCCTGAAAAAGGCTATCCTGGACGCGTACCGGAAAATGGAGAAAAAGTACGGTAAAAACTGCGATGTGGCCGTGCGCTCGTCCGCCACAGCCGAAGACCTGCCGGACGCCTCGTTCGCGGGCCAGCAGGAGACGTTCTTAAACGTCCGCGGCGACCATGAACTTCTGGAAGCCTGCCACAAATGTTTTGCCTCGCTTTTTACCAACCGTGCCATCGCCTACCGGGAAGAAAAAAAATTCGACCACTTCAAGATCGGTCTGTCGATCGCGGTCCAGAAGATGGTCCGCTCGGACAGGGCCGCTTCGGGCGTGATGTTTTCAATCGATACGGAGACCGGCTTTAAAAACGCCGTGCTCATCAATTCGGCCTACGGGCTGGGCGAAAACGTAGTACAGGGAAATGTGAACCCGGATGAGTTTTATGTGTTCAAACCCACCCTGAAAGAAGGTTACAGCCCTATTCTGACTAAACGGCTGGGCGCCAAACATGTCAAAATGATCTACACGGCCGACGGCACCAAAACGTCGACTAAAAACGTAAAAGTGAAAAAGGCGGACCGGGACCGGTATTCCATCACGGATAAGGAAATACTGAAACTGGCGGAATGGGCCGTAGTGATCGAAGAGCATTACAGTAAAGAAGCGGGGCATTTTAAGCCTATGGACATGGAATGGGCCAAAGACGGAAAATCAGGTAAATTATTTGTCGTCCAGGCGCGGCCGGAAACGGTGATGTCCCAGAAGGATTTCACAGTACTGGAAGATTACCAGCTCAAAGAAAAAGGCGATCTCATCACTAAAGGATCGCCGGTGGGCAGTAAGATCGCGAACGGAACGGCGCGGGTCATCGAACGGGCGGAGGAAATCGGAAAATTTAAAAAAGGCGAAATCCTGGTCACCACCATGACCGACCCGGACTGGGTGCCGATCATGAAGATCGCTTCCGCCATCGTGACGGACCGCGGCGGCCGCACCTGCCACGCGGCCATCGTCTCCCGGGAGCTCGGAATCCCCTGCGTCGTGGGCACCAACGACGCCACGGAAAAAATCAAAAGCGGCCAGGACATCACCGTGGCCTGTGAAGGGGAAGTCGGCAACATCTACAAAGGCAGGCTTAAATTCGATATCAAAAAAACCAGTCTGAAACACCTGAAAATGCCCAAGACCAGAATCATGATGAATCTGGGCAACCCGGACATCGCCTTTGAGAGCTCTTTTATCCCCAATGCCGGTGTGGGGCTGGCCCGGCTGGAATTCATCATCAATTCCTATATCAAAATCCATCCGCTGGCTCTGCTCCATTACAAAAAAATGAAAGACAAGAGCCTGAAGAAAAAGATCGCGGAAATGACCGTAGGGTATAAAAACAAGTCTGAGTTTTTTGTGGAAAAACTCGCCCGGGGAGTGGCCACCATCGCCGCCTCCTTCTGGCCCAATGATGTGATCGTCCGCATGAGCGACTTCAAGACCAATGAATACGCCAACCTGATCGGCGGCCAGCTGTATGAGCCCGAGGAAGATAATCCTATGCTGGGCTGGCGCGGCGCCAGCCGGTATTACGACCCGAACTACAAAGACGCCTTTGCACTGGAATGCAAAGCCATGAAACGGGTGCGTGACGAGATGGGCCTTAAGAACCTCAAACTCATGATCCCTTTCTGCCGGACGGTGGAAGAGGGTAAAAAAGTGATCGCGGAGATGAAGAAAAACGGCTTGAAACAAGGAGAGCACGGTCTGGAGATCTATGTGATGTGCGAGATCCCAAGTAATGTGATACTGGGAGAAGAATTCGCGAAGATATTCGACGGTTTTTCCATCGGCAGTAACGACCTGACCCAGCTGACTTTAGGCCTCGACCGCGACAGCGAGCTGGTGCGCCATATATTTGATGAACGGAATGAAGCGGTAAAGACCTTAGTCCGCCAGATCATCAAGATCGGTAAGAAAAAGAAACGGAAAGTCGGCATCTGCGGCCAGGCGCCGTCTGATTACCCCGAATTCGCCCGCTTTTTAGTCAAAGAAGGCATCGATTCCATGTCACTCAATCCCGATACCGTAGTGAAGACGATTATGGACCTCAGCAAAATGAAATGACCCCCTCCCTGGCTTCGCCAGGCACTCCCCCTCACCTGAGGGGGAGATTTTTTGTTAATGAAACTACTAACACGATCACAAATATCCCCCCTTTGTATAAGGGGGAGCATCTTCGCAAAGCGAAGAGAGAGAGAGTCTTTTTTATTGACATTATTTTTTTTTGTGCTATTATAACCAAAATGCCGGGCTAGCAACGATAACGAACCGCGTCCCGGCGCACACG
>CAZIDW010000019.1:0-19373 GCA_964538225.1 uncultured Candidatus Peribacteria bacterium | reverse complement strand
ATCTCTCAGACCAGTTAAGCGTCGTAGCCTTGGTAGGCCATTACCCTACCAACAAGCTGATACTGCGCAGGCCCCTCCCGGACCGCAAAAGCTTTACCCTTGCGGGACTATCCGGTATTAATCCGCCTTTCGGCGGGCTATCCCTGAGTCCGGGGCAGGTTCCAACGTGTTACTCACCCGTTCGCCGCTTCCCGCCCATTCTATCTCTAAATCTGAGATAAACTATCATGAATTCGCTTTTTAAGGTGACCAAGAGAACTGCCATATTGCTTAAGTAATCTTTCCCGTTTTATCGCATCCGACCTTGATAGATAGGATTCAAAATAAACAAGTTTCCAAGGACCTTTTCCTCGTGTTGAAATTACTTTTTCGGCATTATGATCAGCAACTCTCTTGTTGATATCAACCGTATAACCGATGTAAATACGTCGATTTTTTAAACTTCTCAAAATATATACTACATATATAATTAAAATACTAAATAATTAAGTTAGAAACAGAATGGGCGGGACGCTCGACTTGCATGTGTTAGGCGCACCGCTAGCGTTCATCCTGAGCCAGGATCAAACTCTTCGTGAAAAGTTTGTTCCTCCCGATAAATCGGGAGGGTTGTTTTCATGTTTGATTAAAGCTCTAAGAATATTCGGAATGTGAATCACATTATCCCCAGACATGAGAACACGGGGAAAATGTGACACATAATCTTATCTTTACTGCATTCAGAATACAAAGGTAGTAGCGAGAATCGCGTTCTAAACGTAGCAAGGCCGAATGGCCGCAGCAGAGTGAAGACAAGATTGTGAAAATCTGCGAGCAGATTATTTACAATCCTGAGCGATTCCCTATTACACATTCTAAAATGCAATAAGCCTGATTGTTAATGAACAATCCCAGCTTACTTAAGAGCTTGTTTCAGACTTAACTCTCAGTATAAGCAAAAGGATTTTATCGGAGACGTTCTATGAAGTCAAGAAAAAAGTCAGAGATTTTTAATTTATTACAAAATTAAAATTTATTTTGTCAAAAATTGTACAAAATTCCAAAAATAAGTATAATTAAAAAGTTGAAATAAAAATAAAAAATGAGCATCCTCTTAACGATCACAATCGCGCTTCTTGTCACCTTTATGGGCGGGCGCCTGCTGGCGTATTTTAAATACCCGCCGCTTTTAGGGCAGTTTATAGCGGCTTTATTGCTCATTCCCCTTCTTAAAGAAACGGTTTTTACGCAGGAGTCATTCAGGGCCATTGAAATATTTGCGGAACTGGCCATGATCTTTCTGCTTCTGCTCACCGGCCTGAAAACAGATATCAAACGAATCAATCAATGCCGGAGGGATTCGATCGTCATGGCGGTATTCAGTTCGGCAGTGCCGCTGGCCGGCGGTTTGACAGTGGGGCTTTTGATGGGGTTCAGCCTGGCCGCCAGCCTGGTTCTGGGTATCTGCCTCTCCATCACGGCCGAAGCCACCAATCTGGCTATCCTGCTCCAGTTGGGAAAACTGAGAACAAAACTGGGATCTATTGTAATAAGCGCCGGGATGCTGAATGATGTCTTCGGCATCATCTTCCTTTCCTTTGTATTGGTGCTGGCCCACAGGAATGGGATCTCGAGCCTTTTATTTTTTCCTATTCGGCTCGCAGTTTTTGTGGCAATCGTCTGGGCGGCTTCAAAACTGATTCCCCCGGTGCTGTCGTATTTTGAAAATCAGAAAAAAGAGATCGCGACCTTTAATCTGGTGATCCTGGTCGGCCTGATCCTGGCGATCCTGTCGGAATTAGCCGGTTTAAGTTCGATCGTGGGCGCCTTCATCGCGGGGGTCATCCTTCAGAATTCTTTTACTCTGAAACGGGATGAAAAACAAGAAGAACACGAAATCGAGACCATTCTTTTCGGCTTCATCATCCCCTTCTTTTTTATCAATGTGGCGCTGAATTTCGATTTCCGCAGCCTGGTCGACGATCCTGTTCTGATCCTGGGGGTCGTCCTGGTGGCCATTACGGGCAAAATCGGCGGCGCGCTCTTAGCCAAACCGCTCACCAGGCTCAAATGGAAACAGGCCTATCTGCTGGGCTGGGAGATGAATTCCAGGGGGATCATTGAATTGATTATTGCCAACATCGCCCTGAACGCTGGCCTGATATCAACAAGGCTTTACTCTGCCATCGTGCTGGTGGCAATATTAACTACACTGATTTCCCCTTTCTTTATTAAAAATACAATCAGCCGCTATCCACGGATCATGTCTTAACCCTTTTTATCATGACATTAGCCCAAAATCTCGCTGTCGACCAAAACTGGCTGATCCCGCTGATTATCTGGACTCTGGTCTGGAAAGGGATCGCGCTCTGGAGGTGTGGCCGGAACAACCAGCTTTACTGGTTCATCGCCCTCCTCATCCTGAACACCGTCGGCCTCCTGCCGATCGTCTATCTGGTCTGGTTCCAGAAAAAACAAAAATAAAGATATGTTCAAAAAACTAAAGATAAAACCGGCTAAACCCCATCACGCCAAAAAAGTGGCGCGGCTTTTCTCGGCCATCGACCCGGCGATCACCCCAAAAAAAGTCCTTCCGCTGATCCGGGAAAAGAAACTTTATGTATTAAAAGACAAAAAACGGATCAAAGCCGCGGTTGCCTACAGCGTGGTCAGCATCCTGGGTTTTGTATACATCATGTACATCCATAAACTCGCAGTGATGCCTGAACTTCAGGGGAAAGGCGTTGGCACGTTCATCCTTTCGCGCCTGCGGAAAAACGCCTTAAAGATCGGTGTGGCGGCCATCTTCCTGTACTCACTGGACAAAGCCAGACGGTTTTATGAGAAAAACAAGCTCAGGAGGATCTGGAGGTTTTTCTGGTGCCGGCCGGACAAAACCGATTACTGATCAGACACATTTACCTCGTTCGCCTGCAAAGCGGCCACCTTGCCGCCATCCCCGTATTTGATATGCAGGGCGATCAGTTCCCCGTCCGGACCTTCCCCCCAGACCACCTGGTCCCACTGATCAAATGGCCGGGAGCTTTCTACCACTGCCAGGTGCGCCCATCTCTCATCGCTCCCGATGCCGCCCATCTCAGTTTCCATGTGAGCCATGAGCGCGGGGCTTAAAGGAATGGGTTTAAGCTGAGCCCGTTTTTCCGCGGAAATAACCGCGTTTTTTTCATAATCAGTACCGGTTTCCGAATTAGCCGGTGTCAAAGGCGCTGTCTCAAGCAGGATGCGCACAGTATCGTTGGCGATGTCCAGCCGACCCTTCTGGGCCACGGTGAGTTCAGCGAATTTTTCTAAAAAACCGTCTCTGAACCGGGCCAGGGCTTCCGGGTCTCTGGAGTCGGCAGAAGAAAAAGAGGGAGTTTCTAAAGGCGTCATAAAAACAATGTTAAAAAATAAATTTGGCCATCATCTTATACCAAAAGCTCAGGATTGCAAAATATTTTTCAAATTCTCCTGAAGCACCTTTCCGCCCGTGTTATCCCACACATAATCGGCATATTGCAGATACAGACCTCTTCGTTCCCGCCAGACCTCATGGATTTCCCCGGCAGGAGGTTTGCCGGTAAGCGAAGGACGGGTGGCGGCTTTTTTCTTAATCCGTTCAGCAATCACATGAGGATCTGCAAAAATAAATACATTGATTCCATTTTTTTTCAAATTTTTCATATTTTTTGCAGAAAGAACCACTCCCCCGCCCGTGGCGATGACCAGGGGCTCTTTTACATATTTCGTAATCGCTTTACAGGCCAGCGTTTCGGCTTTTCGAAAATAGTCCCAGCCATGCTTTTTCACGATTTCAGGAATCGTCATCTCTTCCAGCGTCTCGATCTCCGCATCCAGGTCTGCGAACGGACGATGGAGCAGCCGAGCAATCCGCTGCCCATGACGGGTCTTGCCGGAACACCGCATGCCTGTGAGCACCAGATTCTTTTTGCCGAGTTTAATCGATGATAAATAAGCTCGTTCCAGATCTTCCCAAAACTGGGGGTAGGTCTTATCCACGCAGTCCGGATTCTGGATGACAATACCCGGTACTTTAGTACCCATCACCGCGAAACACATGGCCATCCGGTGGTCGTTGTATGTTTTGATTTTTACGTTTTTCTGTAGGCGCGGAAACATTTCCGCGCCTTCGGCAAACGTGCCATTAGTCACAATAAAATCCTTTCCTGTTTTTACCTTTATTCCTAACTTCTTCAATTCTTTTTCCAAAGCGGCAAGCCGGTCGGTTTCCTTGATGCGTAATGTGGATAAACCGGTGAGCTTTGTCCGGCCTTTTACAAAAGGGGCCACACACGCCGCGGTCATGGCCGCATCGGGCATATCATTCATGTCGATTTCCCCTTTTCCTAAAAATTTAAGCACTTTTGCGTATCTCTCATCACCTTGAATACTTTTTTTATTCATTACTCGGCTTCGCTCGCAATGACAAGCCATTTTATCTTTATGAACAAATTTTTTATTCAAACTGGGGGTCGGAAGATTGGTAAAACACACTTTCCCGTGATGCAGATAAGCCATTGAAATCCAATAACTGGCCGCGCTGGCATCGCCTTCCACATGATAATCGGCGGGTTTGTATTTTTGTGCCCGGACAATAAAGGTCTTATAGGTCTTGTTTTGGACCCTGACCCCGAACGCCTTCATTACCGCGAGAGTGATATCGATATACGGCTTGCTGACCAGCTGGCCCGTTACTTCAATGGTCAAAGGGCCAAAAAACGGGCTGATCATCAGAAGGGCCGACAAGAACTGACTGCTTTTATTTCCTTTAATACGGATAACCTTTTTTCCTTTATCCAATTGGCTAAGGGCATCCTCCAGGTCTTTTAGGGGGCGTTCTTTCATGCGCTTTGTGCCCTTTATAACGGTTTTCCCTTCCCGGAGGGCCGACAAAGCCGTCAAAAAACGCGTGGTGGTCCCGGAAGCCCCCGCATCCACCGTGACATCCCCTGATTTAAACTGGCCGCCATTTCCTTCAATTTCAATATAATTTCCGAATTTTGAAATTCGGATTTCGAATTTCCGTAATGCTCTTAGCATTGCGGTCGTATCCTCCGATTCCAGAGCGCCGAAAAGCCGGCTTGTGCCGTTTGCCAGCGCCGCGCAAAACAGCGCGCGGTTGGTGATGGACTTAGATCCCGGCAGCGTCAGGATGATGTCCGGACGCTGTTTTAAGGGAATGACTTCTCGAACGTTCATGAACTTATTGGCCGAGACTGGCTAGTAGCGGGGCGAACGATGTGAGCAGCAGGACCGCGATCGCCGCAATCACCACGATTTTTACCAGTTTTTTCCGTTTAACACTATCCATAAATAAAAATTAAACTGTGATTAAATGATTTAACTATGGGCCATGATGGATTACTATAATTTTGACCGCTGATTAAATGATTTTTGTGATTCAAATAGATATATCATATTAATCGTTTAATCAATGTAATCCTGGTCAGAATTGAAAATTTTAATTTGAAATCAGACATCTTAAATCTGAAATCATTCAAGCGTTCCTTCAACGACGATCACATCGCTGAATTCACTGACATTATTTTTATCATCCGAAACTTCTAATGTCACGTTATAAGTTCCCGGATTTTCAAACGTGTGGGAGGGCTTGCGGGCCCCGCTTTCCTCACCGTCCCCGAAATCCCAGTGGAAGGTGCTGACCGCGCCCGTGGAGCATTTAGCATCAAATGTGACAGCTAAAGGCGCTTCGCCGCTTCGGCGGCTGGGGGTAAAGCAGGCGCGGAGCGGGATCTCGCGCACGTAGATGTTTTTCGTGGTCTCCGCGGTCTCATTCTGATTGGTGGTGACCTTTAACGTGACTTCATACGTGCCGACTTTGCTGTATTTATGGGAAACGCGCGCACTGGTGACAGAAGGCGGGGTGCCATCGCCGAAATCCCATTCATAACTCACGATATTCCCCTCAAACGCGCTGGATGAAGAGCCGTCAAAATCCACCGTCAGCGGCGCCGTTCCCTCTTCCGGTGCGGCCGTGATCTGGGCGCGGACACCCGGTTCGGCCACCTCTACTTTCACGGTCGCGCTGTTTTCCTGGCCTTCGGAATCGCGGACTACAAGTGTGACAGTGTGGGCGCCGGCCGTCTCATAGGTGTAATCGACTTTCTGACCCACCTGCGTGGCAGAATCCAGGCCAAAATCCCATTCGTATTCCACAATATCCTCATCCGCATCTGTGGAGCCGGAGGCGTCAAAGGCGATGGTAAAAGGGAGTTCGCCGGATATTACACCGCCTTCGCCGGCCGGCGGGTCACTTTTTATATCCGCTTCCGGGATGGATGAGACGCTTTTAGCCTCGACTTCTGCCGTGGTCTCCGCCTCTTTGCCGGTATCCTCACGCACTCTCAGGGTCACCGTGTAGGTGCCGGGGGTGTTGTAAATATGGGACACACTCCGGCCTACCTGCACCTGGGAACCGTCCCCGAAATCCCATTCATAATTCACAATCGTGCCTTTCACGCTTTCACTGCCCCCGCCGTCAAAACGAATCTGAAACGGGATCGCGCCGGAAAGCCCCGGAGTGGCATTTATGTCCGCCGACAGCATCGGCCGGCCGCCGGAGACGACCTCGATCTCACGGTAATAATTATCCACCAGGTTACTATCGTCAATCATCCTGAGATGAACCTGATAGGTGCCGATCTGTTCAAATGTGTAAACCGGGCGGCGGTTGTCTTTGCCGGTCAGCTCATACGTGCCGTCTCCGTCGAAATCCCAATCCAGACTTTCAATCTTCCGGTCTTCCGGAATCAGCGCGGTGGCATCGAATTTTACTTCCAGCGGCGCCGTTCCCTTGGCAGGTTCCGCGCTGAACCGGGCTTCCTCGATTGTCAGAAGATGATAGTAAACCCGGGGCTCCTCTTCGCCTTCCACGCTCACCTGAAGCCCCACATTATAAGTGCCCTGGCGGTTGTATAAATACGAGACCTCAAAATCCTGAGGTTCGGTCTCAAACACACCGTCCCCGTTAAAATCCCACAGGACGCCGGTGACCTGGAGGCCACGGGCCTGCAGGGCTTTCACCGCGTTTTCAGAACTGAACGTCACTTCCAGCGGCGCGCTGAGGCCGGTCAGTTCTGTGGGTTCCACTACCACGATCTCTGCCTTCACCCGCTCCGCGGCAATCTCGATGGTGCTGATAAAATTATACAAAAGCATCCACACAGCCATCACTGCGGCGAGCGGCAGAAAACCGACCAGAATCATGCGGATGCCGCGCTTTTTGGCGTCCTTGTTGTCTTTTTTAGCAAACAGGAGCCGGAAAACACCGATGATTCCCAGCACAAAAAAGATCAAAGCCAAAAGGCCGAAAGACAGGTTGATGACCGCCAGCAGAAAAGATTTGATTCCCGCGGCATCGACCCCCAGCGCTGACAGCACCGGGCTTTCCGCGCCTCCGCCCGCGATGACCAGCACCATCAATACCACAAACAGCACAAAAAGGCCGGCCAAAGTCAGCCCCATGACCATCAGGAATTTGACATTGCTTTTGCGTTTCTTGCTTTCCTTGGCAAGTTTTTTGGAAGGCTTGCCTTCAGCGGGCTGGGCGGATTCCTTTTTCTTCCCCGGAACAGGAGTCTTTTCTTTTTCAGGTTCGACTTTAGGTTCAGCAGGAGTCTTCGGTTTCTCTTCAGGCTTTTTTTCTTCTTCGGTGGGCTCTTTTTCTTCCTGAGGCGCATCGGTCGCACTCTCGTCCTCAGAGCGTCCATCTTCACCAAGGCTGCTATGCGCGCCTTCGGCGTCGCTTTTCGCTTCCGCTGTAACGTCGGGTTGTTTTTCTTCCTCGGGCTTCACTTCCTCTTCGCTCTCTGCCAGCTCTTCTTTCTGAGCCGCGCCTTCCTGGGGCGGTTCCGCCGTATCCCCGGGAACGGATTCCGCTGCTTCACCGGCCGCAGCCTCCTCTTTCGCTTTCTTCAAAGACTCATCCAGTTCTTCTTTAGCCCTGTCCAGATCCGGCTGCTGGCCGGGCTGGTTGGCTGCCACGTTCTCCGCTTCCGGGGAAACCGGCCTGGACTCACCGGGCGTTTCCTCGGGGTTTTCAGCGGGGTTGATAGATTTATCATCGTCCATTTTATTTTTGTTATTGACTTAAAGATATTTTACAGAAACTCTCACATTCTGTAAAGAAATGCTGAATTATTTTTATAATTTTCAATTTTCAATTATAATTCTGGTGAAAGTAATTCAAAAAATCAATGCGCATCGACTATCACATCCACAACCATTTTTCACCCGACAGCGACGCGTCGACAGAAGCAATTGTTAAGAAAGCCCTGAAAAAGGGGTTATCAGCCATCTGTATCACCAACCACAGTGAAACGTTCACGGAAAGCGAGGGTACGCCCGGCCGCATCGAAGCGGACGCCCCGGAGCGGTTTGAAAAGGCACGGCAGGAAATCCGGACGTTCCGGAAAAAACACCCCGAACTGTCTATCGGATTCGGAGCTGAAGTGCAGTACGAAAACGATATGCGCCCGGTCACAGAGCTGGTCGAAAAAACCCCTTTCGATTTTATCCTGGGTTCCATCCACAACCTGGACGGTACCAACATCTCGGGTCATATCCACGCGCATGAGTTCTTTGGTCAGCGGACCGAAGAACAGGCCTACCGGCGCTATTTCGAAGAAATGATGAAACTCATCGACTGGGGCCGATTTGACGCGGTGGCGCATTTCGACATCATCAAAAAATACGGCCATGAACACTATGGCCCGTTTCAGCCGGAAAAATACAAAAAAATCCTTACGGCCATCCTGCAGAAAATGAAAGAAAAAGGCATCGGCATGGAGCTCAACACCGGTTCAATGCATAGCCGATGTAAAGAAATTTTTCCCCACCCCGCTATTTTAAAATGGTGCGTGGAAATCGGCATCGAGCACTTCACCCTGGGCTCCGACGCCCATGAAGTAAACGAGATCGCCCGCCATTTCGATGAAGCGCTTATAATCGCCAAAGAAGCTGGCATCAAAACACTTTCTACCTACGAAAAAGGCATACCGACCAAACACAAAACATAGATTTTAAAATAACTTGACAATTTATATAAAAAATTATAAAATATAAAACTATGATCTTTTAAATCTGTTGTCAACAGGAACGCGGTGAGGAGGCAACTACAGAGGAATCCTGATCTGAGGGTTCTTTTGTTTCCTTCTCTTTCGTTCCTGTTTCTTTTGTTCTCATTGCCCTCAAACAAGGAGAAAGGCATGAACGCGCCGCATTTCAAAGTGCTCTTGGTCACTCTGCTGGCAATCGGAACCGTCGCCTCGACAGTTCTGATGGCGACATCGATTCCGCCGGCATGGAAAAACCAGTGGGTGTACATCCTGATCGTCTTGATGAACATGTACGGCGCCTTCCGCATCGGCATCGATATCATCACGCGACACAGGGGGAATTCGCCTATGAGCAAAGAAATTCACTGATTAGTAAAAGAAACAGGAAAGACCCGTACGTTTGCAATATCGTTACGGGTCTTTTTCATATTTAATTTTTCAAAATGAGATTTAACAAACTTTATCAGAAAAATAAGAATTAAATCTTTTTCTGTCTACCGAAACCGCCAACCTAAAACATTTGTGATTTTAGAATTGTGAATTGTGATTTAAATCTCAAATCTAAAATCACAAATAGATTTAAACTCCTTTTAGCCAGTCCGGAACCGGGCCTTTTTCAGATGCCGGAGCGTCGGTCTCACCTGTGGGCGGCCCGGACGGCTTTTTGCCGCCACCGGCTGGCGGGGCAGGCGGTTTTTTGCTTTTGTCTTTCGGTTTCTTTCCTGAACTTGGTCCAGAGTCTTTTTCAGGTTTTCCGGGCGCCTCTTTTTCCTTTTTCTCTGCTGGTTTTTCAGCGGGCCCGGCAGGTTTTTCCTCAGCCGGAGGTTCCGGCGTTTCCGCTGGGGGCGGTTTCGGAGAGGATGACTCCTGAGGAGCCGGCGCTTCTGATGGAGACTCATCCACTTCGCCTTCGATCACGTCTTTTTCCTTCATCCAGGGAGGTGTTTTTCCTTCCCCGGCCCCCAGTGGCTTTTCGGGTTCAGCCGGCGGTTCTTCTGCAGGCGGCGCGGACGGTTCAGGCGGAGTGGGTTCCGGAGGGGAAGGAGGGGTTTCTTCCGGGGGTTGAGGGGGTGTTTCTTCCGGCGGCTGGGGCGGTGTCTCAGAAGGCGGGAAGCCTTCCGTTTCAGACGCGCCGAGTTTCGTGAGCAGTTTGGCTTTGAGTTCATCCACCAGCTCCTCAAACGTCAGGTCCGGATGCTGGATCTTAAAGAAGATAAGTGCGCCGCCGATGATCAGAAGCGCCAGCCCGACCACGATCAGGATGAGATAAAGAGCGAATTTCAGCAAACGGACGAATAAGGAACTTTCCCCGTCTTCTTCATCCGGCACAGCCTCCTCTTCTCTTTCGCCGACCGCGCCTTCCAGGACTTCCACCTCCGCGGACTTGCTGTCTGTCACCTGGGCCGCGTCGGTAATGGTGAGGGTAACGATATACGTACCCGGCTGGGAATACGTGTAAACCGGATTTTCCCGGCCGATCTGGTCTTTCTGGGTTTCGTACGACGCGGGATCCGTGTCCCCGAAACTCCACTGGTAATCCAGAGATTTGTCGGCCAGATCCATAGAGACGGTAGATTGATCGGTGAAACGAACGGTAGTGCCGTCCGCCTCAAAATCAAAATCAGCTTTGGTGACCTGCCTGTCTTTGACAAACATTTCAAACGTGTAATCCGCTGAATTGCCCTCGTCATCGGTTACTGTGACCATGGCCAGGGGAACGCCGGGAAAATCATAGATATGCTCGACAGTATTGATGCCGTCGGTTTCTTTGTCGGTCTCCCCGTCCCCGTCGAAATCCCAGGCAAACGTGTACTGGTCCGCCGCCTGTTGCAACCCCTCAACGGTAAAGGTGATGGTGTCGCCTTTTACCACAAACGCCTTGTCCGCGGTCAGACGGATGCCGCTGACCTCGCCCGGAGGCGGCGCCGGGATGGCGGGTTTATCGCCGAACACCAGTCCTTTCTGGATCCGGCTGCCCTTGCCGCCTTCCCCCACCACGATGAGCTGGGCGATAATCTGCTCATCGGTCTTGCCGTATTCGACTTCAAACACATCGCCGGTCTTGAAAGAGATGTCGTTCAGGTTGTCGATGTCATTGGCCGGATCCCCATCCCCGTCGCTGTCGGTAAAAATGTTCTTGTCGATGCGGTATTCCAGGATATTGCCTTCAGACGGGCGCGCGTAAAACGAAACCGTGTGGGGGTCTTTGTATAAATGCACCAGCCCGTCTTCCGCCGGCGCCGGCAGGATCTCCCAGGCCGCGGCCGGGTCGCCCGTGGCACGGCGCTCCCGGAACCGGATGCCGACCTGCTGTTTAGCTTTCTTTCCGTTTTTATCCACCAGGGTCACCTCCGCCGCGATTTTGGCGGATTCGTCCTGGCGGTACTCCGCGGTCCACACACTCCCTGTCAGGTAGGAATCATCATCCGCGTTGTCGATATCATTGTTGGCAGTGCCGTCCCCATCGCTGTCGGTAAAGATGTTCTTATCCACCCGGTATTCCAGGATGTCCCCGCTGGATTCCGACATCAGAAACTGCACACGTCCGCTATCCCCTAAAAGCGTGACATTGTTTTCAAAATCTTTGGGAGGGAGTGTTTCCAGACGCAGGTAAAGCGGTGACACACCGGGCGGCAGGACCGCACCGCCGTCCTCTTCAGCCGGCCGGGAATACCGTTCGCCCGCCAGTACATGAATAGTGGTATTCTCCACCACAGAATCGCTGGTCGCCGTCAGGTTGACCGCGTATTCGCCCTGCTGGTTGAATTTATAGTTGAAATTGCGGGCGCTCTGGGTTGCCAGGATATCATCGCCTTTTTTGACCACCCATTTATAGGTGGGAGATGTTTGAGCGCTTTCGCCCACAAAATCCACGCGCTCCCCGATCCTGACTTCCATCTTCCCGCTCGCCATTGCCAGTGTACTGCCTGTCAGTAAGGCGATGAGCAGAGAAGCCGCTGCTTTTTTAAAAAATGGGAACATTAAATGAAAATTGAAAAATTGATAAATCGCTGACGTTATTTAACGTTCAGCGTGGCCTCTTCTGTCAGTTCGCCGTACAGTGTCTCGGTCGCCCGGACGCGGATACGGACCGAGCCGGAATCCAGCACCGTGAAGATGGCGGCGGCTTTGGAATCCTTCGCTTCCACAGGATTGGGGGTGAACTGGCCGCTGCCTTCCATGATCTCGAAGAAGACCTTCCCGCTATACGGGGAATTGTCCGCGTTGAGCACGCGGGCGCGGACATCCGCGCTGTCCCCTGCTTCCATCACAGACGGAATCACCTCGATATCCAGGGTGGTCAGGGGGTGTTTGGGGGTACTGACTTCCAGGGACCTGTACGCGTTTTTCTGGCGCTCGGCTTCCGTCAGGGTCAAATCCACATCACGCGCCACCACGCCCTCCATGCCGGTCATGTCTTTTGCACTGAGCTTAACGGTGTAAAGGGCTTTTTCGGGATAGGTATAAATGGGGCTGATCTCAGTGGACTGCACATCGTCGTCATTGACGCCGTTGCCGTTGGCATCGTCTTTGGTGTCAAAATCCCACTCAAAACGGAGGATCGTGTCTTCCAGTGTCGGGTCAAAACGGGTGTGGCTGCCGTCAAAGGTGACCGTATTGCCGTCCACCTTATACGTGAAAGCGGCCTGCGGCAGGGATTCGGTGCTTTCCACAAATACCGTCCTGACGGCGCTGCTGGAAAGGCCCCGGTGGGTCACCTTCAGGCGCACCTCGTATTCCCCGGGGGTGTTGAACTGGCGATTTACCTGGGCGCCGGAACTGGTATCATCGAATTCCCCGTCCCCGTCAAAATCCCAGCGGAAGGCTTCCGCGGGCAGTTTCTCGCCTTGAGGATCATAAGATTTTGAGATAAAAGTAATGGAATCCCCCACACTGATCGTAGACTTATCCATGGTGAATTCCGCGACCGGCGACAGGTTAGGTCCGTTTATCACATCCAGATAGCTGACGTCACCGAATCGCTCCTCGCTGTTGTAGACGCCGTTGTCGTTATCCGTGATCTCCACCACAAAAAAGTAGCGGTTTGGAACACCGGCCTCACCGAACGAGGTGATCACAATGTCCGTTTCGGGTTCAGACGTACTGTGGACGCCCATGCGGTTGTCCGGGAACCCTTCCCGGTGATACCACCATCTGTATTTTTTAATCGTGCCGTCCCGGTCTTTAGGATTGATGACCCGCAGGTGCACTTTGGCCGGGGTGACCAGCTCCTCGCGATCCGGTGGGGTGATGATAAAATCCGTGATCTCGGGTAGTTCATTGATGACCTTAAAATAAACCGTGTCCTCTTCGCTCAGTTTGCCGGTAATCTGGTCGCGCACCGCCAGGCTGACGTTAAAACACTCCCCTTCCCGGTTGACCTCATCAAATTTGAACGTGGTGGTTTTTTCGCTGCTTTTTTCACCGCCCGGAAAGGACCAGTCATAAGAAAGCAGGCGCGAGGAGCCGTCCGTGTTGATGGAATGTTTGCCGTCAAAACGAATCAGGTCTGCCCGGGTGACCACCACGCCGGGAACGTCCTCACCGCATAAATCTTCCACAATCCTGCCCTCCCGGCCGTTGACCATAGCATCGATCACAGCCAGGGGTTCTTCGCCTGCTCCCACCAGGATGCGCTGGGTGTCGAAATTCTCATTGTCGCGGGCATCGAAAAAATTCAGTTTAACGGTAAAGGTACCAGTCTTATTATAAGTATGGGTGACCGTGGTCTCCTCCGTACTCTGGGTTTCCCCGTCGCCGAATTCCCACACATACGCCACCGCGTTCGGACTGTCGGCCGAAAGTTCGATGGGTTCCCCCACGCGGGTGGCGCGCTGGCCGGCCACGATGTCCGCGGATAAAAGTGAAGGCACAGAAACCTTTTTCTCTACCATATCGCGTTCACCGAACCGGTCTTCCACCTGCAGTTTGGCGCGGTATTCACCGACTTTCTCATATTCATGGGCCTGCAGAGCGTCAGTGGAATCCAAAACGTCAAAATCCCCGTCGCCTTCAAAATCCCAGGAGTAAGTGATGGAATCCCCTTCATCCGGGTCGTAACTGTCCACCGCGTTGAATTCAAAGCGGTTGGGGTGGTTCTGTGCCGGCACGGAATAGGTAAAATTGGCGATCGGCGGCCGGGACAGCACGTTCAGTTCTTTGACATACTTGTCCTGCGCGCCCGTGATGTCGGTGACCAGCAGGACAATCTTATAAAGGCCTGGGCGGCTGAAACGGTGGGTAAACACGTCATCTCCGCTTTCCGCCACAATCCGTCCTTCGGCATCCTGGACCTCCCACCGGTAATCGCGGATGATGCCGTCATCCGACCGGGAGCCGCGGCCTGTGAACGTGAATTCTGTGTTCACATTTCCCTTGGACGGGCTGATGTCGATATTCGCGGCCAGGGATTTGACAAACAGTTTCACGATACGCTTATCCGTGATCTTCAGGTTGTCGGTCACTTCCAGTTTTACAAAATATTCACCCGCCTCGTTATACGTGTGCACCACCGCGGTGGGCGTTAAGCGGACTTCGGAAAACGTGTCGCCATAAAACCATTCGTATTTCTCGATCACGCGCCCCATGGCCGGGGTGGTGGGGCTGGGGTCAAAAGTCAGGCCGGCCTGGGCTTCATCCAGGGTGACATGAAAAGCGTCATAGGCTTCCGCGCCGTTGATGCGGAACCGCACGTCCGCGGCCGGGGGGTTGGCCTTCACGCGGACCACCGACACGCCGTCCATGGCGGTCTTATAACCGCCTTCATCCCTCTGGGACGTGGACACGCGGAGTTTGACCGCGTAGGTGTTGGATTCGGTGAATTCATGCACGATCACCGGCTCTGAACCGATGGATTCCCCATTCAGTGTCCATTCGTAATCTTCGATGGTGCCGCCGGTGGGATCCACGGAATCCAGGCCGTCGAACTGCACGGTAAAGGGCACATTGCCTTCGCCCGGATACGCCCAGATACGGGACTGCACCACGGGGAATTTGCGGATCAGGTCTTTCAGGGTCTTGTAATGGTTGGAAAACCGGCGGAACTTGATCTTGTCGGACGGATCATCGATCAGCGCGTCTAAGGCGTCGGAGGTCTTGGTATAAGCCGTGTTGATTTCTGCGGACTGCGGTCGGTTCTCATCCAGCTCGTTCAGTTCCTCGCGAAGGAGTTTCAGGCGCTCCAAGCCGTCCACCAGGCGCTCCAGAATACGGGTGTCGTTGGGGCTCAAATCACCGGAATCAAGCAGGTCTTCGATGGCGTTGATCTTGCTGTCCAGCCCGCCCGCGCCTTCCAGAATATCTTCCACATCTTCCTGCACTTCATCGCTCAGGCCGTCGATGTCCAGATCATCTTCCAGTCCGTCCATCAGTTCATCGATGTCTTCCAGGTCCTCATCCACGGCCGGCGTGGTCTGACTGCCCTGCGTGCCGCCTTCCTGGCGGCCGGGCTGGTCGCTGGGTTCGCAGCGGCCGGTGCCCTCATTACAGGCAAAGCCGAGCGGGCAGTCTTCATCCGAGCGGCAGATCTGACCGGGAGCCGGCGTGGTGCATTCATTAATGTTGGTCTGGTTATTATGCAGACAGACAAGCCCCGGATCACATTCGCGGTCGCTTTGACAGCCGGAAGCAGCAGAATCCGGCAGGCTCCAGTCCTGGCTGGGCGGTCCGGCCGACCCGGCGATAAAGCCGACGACCGAATACGATAAAATCACCACCACGATGCCCAATCCCGCGTAAATCATGATCTTCTTGGCCTTGGTGATAGATTCCTCATTCCCCCCGCTTAAGACCCACAGCACCCCGGCGTATATGAAAGCGATGGTCGCTAAAAACCCGAGAAAACCGATAAAATAATTGACCATCGAAGTCAATATCTCGCCGAACGGCCTCTGCGGGATGGATTCACTGATCTCCACATCCCCCTGTGGGATGGTCAGGCCGGTACCCCCTTCGCTGAGGTCCTGCGCGTAGGCGCTTAAAGTGCTCACGCTGTCGCCGGCCATGGAACAAAAAATATCGGCACCGATAAAGCCGATCATCACAATCAGCGTGATGCTCAAAAGCTTAAACCAGCGATGGGAAGAAGGAAATTTCATAAATAATATTCATCTTACGTGCCGATCCCCTGTACCAGGTCAGAAGTCAAAAGCTGGACAATACTGTAAGAAAGCACCACCAGCACCAGGCCAATGACCGCGTAGATAAGGATCTTTTTGGATTTCTGGATCTGCTCGTCACTGCCGTAGGCCGTGACATACAAAAACCCGGCATATACAAACCCCAAGAACGCGGCCAACGCCAGGTAAGGCAGAGCAAAGTTCACGTATTTTAAAATCAGGTCACCCACATCCGCCTCCGCGGTCACGCCGGTCTCCCCCAAGGCCTCACCCAATCCTTCAACGCCCTCTTTTTCAGGCTCATCCCCCCCGGTAAAGACGGGGGAGGTCTGCGCCCGTAGATAAGACGGCAAAAACGCAAACGCCAGAACGAGAAACAAAGTGATTTTTTTGATGATTTTTGTGGCCATTTGTTTGGGTTGTCTTTTTATATCGTATTCAAATCTATTAATTATAGCAAATTTTCCTCTGAAAAGCAAGGATTTGTGACCCCTCCCTGGCTTTGCCAGGTGCCCCCCCCCTCACCTGAGAGGGAGATTATTTATTAAGTTTTTCACAGCCCAATAACACAAAAATCTCCCCCTTGCATAAGGGGGAGCCGACACACCGAAGCTTTACGCGAAGGTGTGACGGAGGGGGTCAAAAAAACCCGGCCTCCTAAGAAAACCGGGCTTCTTAAACAAAGATTTATTTCTTCTTAATATCCAGATCATAAACCGCTCGCCCCACACGGATGAAGTAAGGATTTTTCTGGAGGTTCAGAGAAATGGTGCCGATTTTGACTTTACGTTGTTTTAAGACGGATTCCACGATCTTCTTTTTAGACATCGCCCCGTTCTTCTTCAGCAGTTGTTCAATCACATCCGCAACCGTGCCGGATTCAAACCCCCAGCTGGCCAGGGCGTAGAGCCCCCGGCCGACCAGTACAAAATGGTCGTAACGGATGAGTTCATTATGGACCGCCTGGACTGTGACTATCTTTTTGTCAAAACCAGTCTCTGCGATTGCATTGGCGATCTCCACAAAATGCAGGGGGTTGCTGGCCTTTTCCAGGACGATGATGGCCTTATCCCGGATACTCCGGGGGTTGACATGGCGCCATTCCATCAGACCCCACTTGCCGTCCACCTGACGGGCACGTTTGTCGGTCTTCAGACAGGAGATAATAAGTTTGCTGGAAACCGCCTTGCCCTTAAACAGGTTAAGGTTTTTAACAGCTGAAATGATCTGGTCTTCAGTCATCACATCCCCGTGTTTCTTTAAAACGCTGATGCAGGCTTCCGCGATCTTACGGATTTCACTGATAGCAATCTCTTTAAACATCCAAAACGCTTCAGACGTAGCGGTACGCGGGGATTTACGGAGTTCGTTGTCACAGTTAAGCGACAGCACGATGATGCTGCCGTCCACTTTAGAATTGCTGTAAATGCCCTGGAGCATCTTATTGATGATCTCGGCTTCCAGCATCACACCCCCATCTTCTTCAATATACTGCTTAGCCAGCCGGTTCACCAGCCTCAGCTTGGTATTGCTGACTGTCCGGCGAAGTTTATTGAGAGCGATGTTCTCGATCTGGCGGATGCGTTCACGGGTAACAGAATAATGCTTGCCGATCTTATCCAGTGTCTGGCGCGGCTTATTGTCCAGACTGAATCGCTTAATGATTACATCCTTCTCCTTATCGGTCAGTACCAGGAACATATCATCAATCACCTCTTTGAGGTTAAGAGTGTTTTCCTGCAACACCGCTAACGCCGGATTGGCCTTGGGGTCTTGTTGCTTGCTTGCTTGACTGTCCATAAAACCAAGGGGGGTTAAAGATAATAAGGAGGAGGACAAGAATAGTAATTCAAATCTTAATAGGTTTTTTCAGTACCCGTCAAGCCTATATCCGTAGAAAAGCGGAGGAAATCAGGATTTTAAGTCTGAAAAATGGTAAGATCGAATGATAAAGGTATTTATTATATATACTTATGTAAAATTTGTCAACTATTTTTATTCCACTTTTTCCAGAGTCTGCCTATGCCGCAGTATCTCCGCGCAGGCAGGCCCGGCGTTCTGCTTTTCGCAAAGAAGCCTTCGCTTTGTTGCGACGATGCCTTGATTTGGCTTTTGGCCGCTGTTGTCCAACGGAATGTAAGCCGTGCTGTTTGCTGGAAGAACGGTTGGTCATAATCTATGCTTAGGAAACACTAGGGCTAAGTTTATCCTTTAAATACTATACCTGTCAAGTATCTTTTTCCGAGAGAAAATAGAAAAAAACAGACCGGCTGAACGACAGGTCAGGTCATAAGGTCAGCTCGATCCCTACCGGGCAATGGTCTGACCCTTTGACTTCCGGGAGGATAAAAGCGTCTTTCAGATTTTTTTTCAGCTCCTCCTGTACAAAAAAATAATCGATCCGCCAGCCTACATTCCGCTCACGGGCCCGGCTTTTTAAATCCCACCAGGTATAAAGCTCCGGTTCCGGGTGAAATTCACGGAGGGCATCCAGATAGCCATGGTCGATCACCCGGTCAATCCATTTTCGCTCAATCGGCAGAAATCCGGATATCTTTTCATTGGCTTTGGGGCGGGCTAAATCAATCTCCTTGTGAGCCGTGTTCACATCCCCGCAGAAAATGATCTTCTTACCCTTTTTTTTCAGCCGGTCGACATGCTCTAAAAAGGCTTCATAGAATTCCAGCTTGTAATTCAGGCGGTCCGTATTCTGCTTTCCGTTGGGAAAATAGACATTAAAAAGCAGAAAATGCTTAAACTCTGTCATCACCACCCGGCCCTCCCTGTCGAATTTCTCGATCCCGAAACCGGTTTCCACATGAAGGGGTTCCTTTAAGCAGAAGGTGGCCACCCCGCTATACCCTTTTTTATTTTCAGCAGAATGCCAGAAAGAACGGTAGTCCTTATGGTCCGTCACTTTTTCAGGCAGCTGCAGGCGTTCGGCCTTGGTCTCCTGAATGCAGAGGATGTCGGGCTTTTCTTTGTCCAGGAATTTTAAAAACCCTTTTTTCAGCGCCGCCCGGATCCCGTTCACGTTCCAGCTGAGTATTTTAATTTTTTTTGACATAAAAATTTTGTTAACAAGAGGATAATAGCATAAATGGCTTTTTCTTTCTTGCCGAATAAGTAGCGAGAGAAACGGTGCGAACGGAGAAAAGGCCAAAGGCCGCTTCGAAGT
>CAZIDW010000018.1:0-19513 GCA_964538225.1 uncultured Candidatus Peribacteria bacterium | reverse complement strand
CCGCGTCGGGTGGCCTGGAAGCTTTGCGACCCCCAGCTGGCCGTAAAGCCCTCGTCTTTTCCCTGGATGAGAATAATCATACTGAGAAGGATAGAAATAATCACCTGAG
This sequence comes from uncultured Candidatus Peribacteria bacterium, assembly GCA_964538225.1. Classification (GTDB taxonomy): domain Bacteria; phylum Patescibacteriota; class Gracilibacteria; order UM-FILTER-43-11; family UM-FILTER-43-11; genus JAFGCR01. Next base: position 19,404 of record CAZIDW010000018.1, on the reverse strand, counting down.
TTATCATAAGAACTTTTTCCATGGTAAGTAGCGAAGAAATCCGCTCCGAACGGAATAAGTCCGATTAGGACGCAATGAAGTGATGACTCCGATGTGCTCCGATGGACCATCGGAGCACAGCCGGAGAGGATTTCTCTATTGCATCAGTACAGGACCGCTCGGATTTCTAAATCAATTAAGGAATAAATTAAGCAGAAAAAGTTTAGCACAACTGCTTTTTGGATTCAATAAAAAACCCATTCTATTTGACCCTTCAAAGTATTCAGGGTTAACATAAATTTAATTGAATGTTGACAAATAAACAATAAACTATTATAATTTATTCTAAAATTAACAGTCCTCCAATGAATGACGAAAATTATAAACCTTATAGCGGTGAAGAATTAGAAGAAACGATGGCGGCCGGCGGCGATATCTTCCGGGAAGATGAGGAAGACGGAGAACGGAAGCCGGAACTCCGCCTGGTGAAAGACGTCCGCGGCAAGCTCAGAGAAAAAGAAGCGAAATAAGCCGATTAATAATTTGCGGAATGAGGTTTCTGAAATTACTCCTCAACACCTTATTCCCTCCCGTCTGCGTTTCCTGCAAAAGGGAAGGGGATTTTTTGTGTATAGACTGCCTGAAACGTCTGGATAAGAAAAAAATCAAAACCCGTTATCAAAAATACAGAGATCCTGACATCCATTACCTGAATGGGGTTATATACGCTCTGGATTATGCCCAAAATCCTCAGATCAAAGCCGCGGTCAGACAGTTCAAATATCGTTTTACGCAGGATCTGGCAGGAATTTTTGCTGACATGATTGCGGAAAAAATAGGTGAGCTTGCGATGGTGAAAGGCTGTCGGATTGTCCTGATACCGGTTCCGCTCCACAAAAAACGGCTGAACGAGAGGGGATTTAACCAGGCGGACGTGATCGCAAGGGCTGTGGCGGACCGCCTGCCGGAAGCGAACGTCCTGCCTCTTTTGGAACGTGTCTGCTATACCAGCCAGCAGGCGAAGCTGGATAAAAAGGGGCGTCATGAAAATCTGAAAGAGGCATTTAAAATCAGAGATTCATTTTGTCATCCTGAGCGAAGCCGAAGGCTGAACAAAAAATGTGTTCATAATTTTGATACGCGTGTGGCCCGCCCGAACGTACCGTATCGGTACGGGCAGGGGCCCCTATTAAGTATTAATGGGGGGAAGAAAGAAAGGGGTAAGAAAAAATTAAATAAAAAAGAAACAGAAAGAAAGAAAATCCCTCTCTATTTTTTGGTCGATGACATATTCACCACGGGGGCAACACTGGAAAACTGTGCGCGGGTTTTAAAAGAAAGTGGATTTAAGAAAGTCTACGGTTTGGTGGTGGCAAGAGCGTTGAAAATGACAAATTTTAAATTTTAATCTGAATTTCCAAAATTGTAATTTGTCATTATGTAATTTAAAATTTAAAATTCTGTAAAATTGTTGTATCGCCCGTTCTCCGTAGTATATGCTGGTGCGCACTATTTTATTCATTGTAAATTAAGCGCAATACGCTATATACTACAAAGGATGAATTACGTCGTTACATCGTTATTTCGTTTATAAGAATCATGATCAAATTCGCTGTTATTTCTTTCCCCGGCACCAATTGTGAGGAGGAAAATGTCCGGGCGTTCCGGCGGAACGGCATGGACGCGGAAACCGTCTTATGGAATGATCCGGGGCTTTTAAACAAAAACCGTCTGGATGAGTTTGACGGGTACTGCCTGGCCGGCGGGTTCAGTTACGAAGACCGCAGCCGCGCGGGTATTATCGCCGCCCAGAACCCGGTCATGGATATCATCAGGGAGGAAGCGGAAAGGGGCAAGGTTGTCATCGGCATCTGTAATGGGGCGCAGATGGTAATCGAACGCGGACTGATCCCGGGTTTTGATAATCACGACCTGGCGGCCGGGCTGTCGTGGAACGAGATGGTCAAAGACGGCGAAGTGGTGGATACAGGCTTCCGTAATTCATGGAGCTACCTGAAGAACGTGGCTCCTAAAAACCGGTCCGCGTTTAACCATTTCGAAGGATTACTGCACATCCCGTATGCTCACGGGGAAGGCCGGCTTGTCTTTAAAGATTCCTGGGTGCTGAAAGCTTTAAAAGAAAACAACCAGATCCTTTTTCAGTATTGTGACAGGCAAGGGGCTGTCAGCACGGAATTCCCCATCACCCCTAATGGCGCCACCGAGGCGATTGCAGGGTTGTGTAATCCAGCCGGCAATGTGCTGGCCATCATGCCCCATCCGGAGCGCGACCCGCGGGGAAACGGCAACCAGATATTCCGGTCGGTTAAGGAATGGATTGAAAATCGTTCGCAAACCGATTACAGGAGTCTGGGGGAGTACCACATCAAAGAAGACATACGGGAGTTCCCCCCGGCGGATATTGAATTTTTTGTCCGTCTCATCATTGTGGATAATGCCGAGCGGACTGTGGAATATACTTTGCGCCAGAAAGGATTTGACATCCGGCTGAAGCGGTATATGTACTGGGCGGCAAACATCCGCTCCGGGCTGGATAAAAAGGACACCGCGCTTAAGATCCTGAATTCCGGGGAACTGGCCAACCTGAATAAGGAATGGGTCACGGTCAGGATCGATGATACCTTTTATTCTTACGGGAAAGATAAAACCCTTAACCCCGTGGATTTTAAACCGGAGCATTATTTTGCCGCCTGCGATCAGAAGAATTTTGTGGGGGACAGCAAAAAACAGGCCATCAACCTTCACGCGGGAAAGTGTGTGGAAGAGCTGAAATCAGGCGTATTGTGGGAAGTGGGAAACGCGGATGACCAGAAACTGTACGATATTATACGAACAAAAATTTTGTACAACCCGAACGCGATGTATATCCTAAAAACCTAATGGATATCTAATTGACAGCTGACAACTGACAGCTGACAGCTGACACCTGACATCTGACAACTGACATCTGATGGACATCGATTAGCAGTCAATTAGCAGTCAATGAGCAATCCATTAGAAGTCTATAAGAATATGTACAAACGGATCGTCATCAAAATCGGAACCAATGTGATCACCAAAGAAAACGGTTTACTGGATGAGCCGGTTTTAAAAGAACTGGTCCGCCAGATTGCCCGGCTCGAAAAAGAGGGGGTGGAAACAGTTCTGGTCTCATCCGGCGCCATGGGGGCGGGTCGCCCGTTTGTGGATTTTAAGAAAAAAGTCAACCGGGTGCTGGAACGCCAGATCCTGGCTTCTGTCGGACAGACCCGCCTGATAGATACCTATGATCGCCTGCTTAAGCGGCATCATTGTTTATGCGCCCAGGTGCTCGCCACCAAAGAAGACTTCCGGGACCGCCGTCATTACCTGAACATGAAATTGTGTCTGCAAGGATTGCTTCAGGAGCGCATCCTTCCGATTGTGAATGAAAACGACGTGGTTTCGGTCAGCGAACTGATGTTCACAGATAATGACGAGCTGGCCGGCCTGCTGGCCGCTATGCTGGATGTGGACGCGCTGGTCATCCTGAGTACGGTCGATGGGCTGATGGACCGCGATCCGAACAAAAAAAGCGCCACAGTCATTCCGGTCGTCCGACCGGGGCATAAGCACATCCGGGTCGGCATTACGGGGGAAAAGACCCTGTTCGGCCGCGGCGGGATGCTCACCAAATGCCGGATCGTCGAACGTATGTCTAAACTGGGGATCACTACCCACATCGCGAACGGCCGGGCCAAAAATATTCTGCCGGACATCCTCGGCAAAAAACCGGTCGGCACCACGTTTCTGCCCGCTAAAAAGGTATCGGGTGTGAAAAAATGGATCGCCCATGCCGAAGGTCAGGAAAAGGGGAGGGTGCGGATCGACCGGCGCGCGGAAAAGGTATTAACGAATCCGTTCAAAGCGGCAAGCCTGCTCCTTGTGGGTGTGACGGATGTGATGGGCGACTTTGAAAAAGGAGATATCATCCGCGTTGAGAACAGAGAGAAAAAAAGCATTGCCCTGGGAGTGACCCAGTACAACGCCAAAAAAGCCAAAACGTTTATCGGCAGGAGCGGAAAAAGACCGCTCATCCATTATGATTATTTATTTTTGACATCATGAATTACCGGATCGGCATCATCGGCGCGGGGAACATGGGGAGCACCTTTTTCAGGGGGCTATCCGAAGATTTCCCCAAAGAAGCTTTGTTTATCTGCGACCGGAATGAGCAGAAGTTCATCGATTTAAAGGCGATTAATTTTACCACGGATCCAAAAGAATTGGCGGAGGAAGCCGGAATCGTCATTCTGGCGGTAAAACCCCAGGTTTTCGATGAGCTGATGAAAGAACTGGGCGACGGACTGAAAAACAAACTGGTCGTTTCCATCATGGCAGGAATTACGGTCGAAAGATTAAAAGAAAAAACGGGTTCTGATCGTATTGTCCGCTCGATGCCAAGCCTTCCTATCCAGGTAGGCAGGGGAATAACCGGATGGATCGCCACCGGCGCGGTGACGGATGAAGAAAAGGAAATGATCCAGACTATTTTTTCCACCATGGGCTATGCCACGAAAGTGGCGGATGAAAAAATGATCGATGCCATCACAGTCATCGGGGCATGCGGACCGGCTTATTTTTATTACCTGGCCGAAATCCTGGCAAAAAAGGCTGAGGACGTCGGCTTTTCAGAAAAAGAGGCCAGAAAGCTTTCTGAGATGGCTTTTACGGGCGGCGCCAGGCTTTTAGAAAATAACGACAAATCCGCCAAAGAATGGAAAGAAGCCTGCGCCTCGAAAGGCGGTGTGACAGAAGTCATGCTCAGGCATTTTGATGACCATGATTTTGCCAAAATTTTCAATGACGCCCTTGATACAGGCCTCAAACGCTGTTCAGACCTTAACCGATCTAAATAAAGGATTTGAATGAGCTGAAAGATTTGAACAAACAAACGTCGTTACCTGAAAAACCCTTCAGATCCTTTCAATCGTTCACTTCCTTCAAATCCTGAAAAATGATGCAAAATATTTCTGAAAACTTAAAAAGCGTAAAGGCGGCCAGCCGGTCACTGGTAAATCTGACCGATGATACCATCCAAAAGGTTTTATCGGATTTAGCGGATATATTAGTGGCGGAAGGGGATTCGATTTTAACAGAAAATCAAAAAGACTTGGATAAGATGGATGCGAATGACCCTAAATACGACCGCCTGAAGCTCACCTCAGAAAGGCTGGAGGGCATTGCTGCCGACATGAGAAATGTGGCTAAGTTAGATTATCCTGTCGGGAAGGTATTGGAGGAAAAGACGTTGGAAAACGGATTAAAGCTTTTCAAAGTCACCGTTCCTTTGGGTGTCATCGGCATCATTTACGAAGCCCGCCCCAACGTGACGTTTGATGTGTTTTCGCTTTGCCTGAAATCCGGAAACGCCTGTGTTTTAAAAGGCGGAAGTGACGCGGAATTATCGAACAAAAAAATTGTTCAACTAATCCAGTCGGTTTTAGAAAAAAATCAGATCGACCCTAACATCATCTACCTGGCGCCCAGCGAACGGGAGGCAGTAAAAGCAATCCTCACGGCCCACGATTCTATCGATGTCATCATCCCCCGCGGGAGTGAAAAGCTGATCCGGTTTGTACGGGAAAACGCCAAAATCCCGGTCATCGAAACCGGCGCCGGCATCGTGCACACGTATTTTGATGAAACGGCGGATCCGGAAAAAGGGAAAAAGGTCATTTTAAACGCCAAGACCCGGCGCCCCAGTGTCTGTAACGCGCTCGACACCCTGATCATCCACCAAAGTCGTTTATTTGATTTGCCGACACTTCTCGCGCCGCTCGCTGAGCATCAGGTTGAACTGTTTGCGGATGAACAGGCTTATCGTCCGTTGCAAGGAAAATACGACGGGAGCCTGTTATATCAGGCTAAACCGGAGGATTTCGGCAGAGAATTTTTATCACTCAGGATGTCTGTCAAAACCGTCAGCAGTTTAGATGAAGCCATCGAACATATCACCACATACAGTTCCAAACACAGCGAAGCCATCCTTTCCGAAGATCAGGAGAATATCGAAATTTTTCTCAAAAACGTCGACGCGGCCTGCGTGTATGCCAACACATCCACCGCGTTTACCGACGGCGCCCAGTTCGGCATGGGGGCGGAGATCGGCATCAGCACCCAAAAGCTTCATGCTCGCGGCCCGATGGCGCTTAAGGAGCTGACTTCTTATAAGTGGATTATTCAAGGCGAGGGACAAATTCGTTCAATCTAATCGTATCCATAGAAGACCCAATAGAGGATCCAATGGACTGAATATCAGATTTACAATCAATTGGGCCTTCAATGGGCCCTCAATCGGAAATCATGAACAAGGAAATCTACGTACTTCTCAACAACATCCGCTCGCTCCACAACGTGGGCTCTATTTTCCGTACCGCCGACGGGGCTGGGGTGAAAAAGATATTTCTGTGCGGCCAGACCGGCTATCCGCCCCGCGAAGAAATCACTAAAATCGCTATCGGCGCGGAAGAAACCGTGCCGTGGGAGTACTGGATTGATGCAAAAGATTGTATAAAAAAATTACTCAAGAACAAAAAAAGTGTTCAACTTGTGGCGCTCGAACAAACTGAGAACAGTCAGGATTACAAAAAGTTTAAACCTAAATACCCGCTCTGCCTGGTGCTTGGCCACGAGATCGACGGGGTAGAGCAGGGGATTCTGGATTTATGTGACACGGCAATCGAGATCCCCATGTACGGCAAAAAACAATCTCTAAACGTTTCCGTGGCATTCGGGATCGCCATCTATTCACTCTGAATCCGTCTGCTTTCAATAAAAACATGGCTATATAAATGGTTTATGAATTCCGGATCCAGCCCGTGCCGGGCGGCAAGGATTTTTAGGTTATCCCGGAGTTCCTGCTCCCTTTTTTCATCCTGGACGGGTAGTTTGTTTTGTTTTTTGAGTTCCGCGATCTGTTTTACCAACTCCATCCGTTCCGCCAGAAGTTTGACGATTTTTTGGTCGAGCCGGTCGATTTGCTGGCGGAGGTCTTGCATATTTACTACATTATGACATTATAACGTTACTGTTTTATGACAAAAAAGTAAATTTGATTTAAAACAGAAAAGTGTTAAAATTAAAGCTAAGTTTGTTTAAACAACATATCATGGAAGATACACAAAACCCACAAGGCGATCAGCCCATCAATCCACCTGCGGATCAAGGCGGCACGCCGACACCCCCTCCATCTGGGCAGGGAGCTCAGCCTGCCTCCGGTGAACCTTCGGCAGGCGGACCGCCACCGGATCAGGGCGCTAAACCCCCGAAAGACCAGAAAGATCTGAGCGGGATCATGGAGGAAGATGTCGATATCAGCTCTCTGGTGGCCAATGCCGGTAATCAGCAGCAGCAACAGAATTTCGTTTCAAACGTAAAGATTCCGCCGCACCCCAATACCAAATTTGATGAAAAAAAATTCCTTCAGCTTTTGGCAGGGTCTATTTCATTGACCGCTAACGAAAAAAAGCGGATTGTGGAAGCCATTCCTAAGCTTTCCCAGTTCCAGATCGATGAACTGATGAAGATCTTCACCGAAGAACAGCAGAAGTTCAGCGAGCTCGAAAAGAAACACGCCGACCAGATGGCGGAGCTGGAAAAACAGCATAAGGAATCCTGGCAGGACGTGGAAGCGAAGGAAAAAGAGGAAAAGAAGAAAGGAGAAGAGGAACAGCAGGCGGAGGATATTAAAAAATCTCTAGGATTATAAAGATGATTTGTCACCCCTTCATCAAGAATAAGATGAGCTTATGAGGATTTTTGGGAAATCGGAAATCGAAAATCGAAAATCGGAAACCAGAAATGATGTTAGACTTTCGCCAGCTTCTTTTTTCTGGACGTGTTTTTCACCTTCAGTTCGGTTTTCATAAACGTCAGTTCCTCTTTATCTTTCAGTCGGCCTATCTTGATGGTGTCACCTTTTTTAAATTCGCCGGCCAGGATTTTCTCTGCAATCGGGTCCTCGATCAGGTCCTGTATCTTTCGGCGCACCGGCCTGGCCCCATATTGGGGATCGTAACTCAGTTTGGCCAAAAGTTCCACTGCCTCATCCGTGGTATTGATGCGGATTTCTTTTTCTTTCAGGCGGTCGGCCAGTTCATCCAGCCGGAGCCGTACGATATCCTGGATGACTTCGCTGTTCAGAGGCTGGAACACGATGACCTTGTCCACGCGGTTTAAGAATTCCGGGCGGAAATGGTCTTTCATCTCTTTTAAGACCTGTTCTTTTTTTTCATTAAAATCATCTTCCGCTTTTTTGCGTTCATCCACCTCGAGCGCGAACCCGATCTTGGCCGCCTCCTGGGTCAGCTGTTTGGCCCCAAGGTTACTTGTCATGATGATGATGGTATTGGTGAAATCCACCCGTTTGCCTTTGGCATCGGTCAGGTAGCCGTCTTCCAATACTTGCAACAGGATGTTGAAAAATTCCGGATGCGCCTTTTCGATTTCATCAAACAACACCACACTATACGGTTTCCGGCGAACAGCCTCTGTCAGCTGGCCGCCTTCCTCGTAGCCCACATAGCCGGCCGTAGCGCCCACCAGGCGGGACACGTTGTGCTTTTCCATAAACTCACTCATGTCGATCTTGATGAAGGAGTCGGGATTGTTATACACCTCACGCGCCAGGGTGCGCACCAATTCAGTCTTCCCCACGCCGGTCGGCCCCAGGAAGATGAACGAACCGATGGGCTTGTTGGAGGGGGCGATCCCTACGCGGGACCGGCGGATGGCTTTCGAGACTTCTTTCACGGCTTCATCCTGGCCAATGATAAACTGGTTGAGTGTGCCTTCCAGATCCGCCAGTTTTTTGGTCTCGTCTTTCATCAGTTTGGTCATCGGGATACCGGTGATCTTTCCGATAGTCTTGGCAATATCGTTTTCATCGATTTTTACCCGTTTGCGCTGGTTCTGGCTTTCCTCTTTGATCTTGTCGATTGTTTTCAGGATTGCTTCCTTTTTTTCTTTCAGCGTGGAGGCCTTTTCGTATTCCTGCGCATAGACCTCTTTTTCGATTTTTTTATCGATTTTAGCGATTTTTTCTTTCTCTTCCCGGATTTTAGGAGTGTTGTACTGACTGCGTGCTCCCATCAGCGCCGCCGTTTCATCCAGCACGTCGATAGCCTTGTCCGGCAAAAAACGGTCGCTGATATAACGCTTGGAAAGTTTGACAGCCGAGTGGATAGCTTCGTCGGAAATAGCCAGATTATGGAATTTTTCATAACTGGGCCGTAACCCCTTCAGGATCTGGATGCAATCGTTAATAGTGGGTTCTTCAATAAGAATGGGCTGAAGGCGCCGTTCCAGCGCTTTGTCTTTTTCGACCTGCTTGCGGTATTCATCAATGGTGGTGGCTCCGATGATCTGCAGGCCGCCCCGCGACAGGGCGGGTTTGAGTAAGTTGGCGGCATCCAGGCTGCCTTCCGCCGAGCCGGTGCCGGAAAGGGTATGGATTTCGTCGATAAACAGGATGATATCGTTATCCACCTTAGCCGCCTCGTCGATGATGCTTTTCATCCGTTCTTCGAATTCCCCGCGGTATTTGGTGCCGGCGATGACATTACTGAGAGAAAGGGAAAGGATTTGTTTGCTTAAAAGGCTGTCCGGCACGTTTTCTTCCACAATGGCCTGAGCAAGCCCTTCGGCGATGGCGGTCTTTCCCACACCCGGATCCCCGATGACGACCGGATTGTTTTTGGTCTTCCGATTCAGGATGTGGATGACGCGTTCGATCTCTTTTTTTCGCCCGATGATGGGGTCGATTTCCCCTTTTCGGAATTTTTCTGTCAGGTCATCCGTAAAATAATCCAGTGCCGGCGTTTTGGAGCGCTTGCCTCCTTTGGCCGGCGGCTGTTCCGGCATTCCCATAAAGGGGCTGTCTTTGTGCTGGAAGGCGTCGGAATAATCCGCGCCCGGGCCGCCGGGGTTGAACATCACTCCCTGCAGTCCCTGCAGGAATTTATCGAGCGACGTATTGACCTGCTGGACGTCTTTTTTGCGCGCGTTGGCCATCTGTTCGAACATCTCTTCGATCTGTTTTTTAAAGTCTTCAGGGTTCACATGCATGTTTTCCAGGATGACGGTGGCCGCGCATTTGCCCTGAGATACCATGGCAAACAGCAGATGTTCCGTGCCCACAAAAGGGTGACCGAACTTATGCGCGGTCCGCACCGCGTCTTCGATAATCTTGGTGAGATACGAAGACAGGCCGTGCTGGATCTGTTTGGCTTCTGGTTCCTGGTTCGAGGCAGAACTCAGTATCATCCGCACGTTTTCAAGCGATACGCCGGCGCCGGTGAGGATGGAAAAAGCCAGGGAGCGTGGGTTGCCGAGGAGGCCAATCAGCAGGTGTTCACTGCCGATATACGGCAGGCTCTGTTTGCGGGATTCTTCTTCTGCCACACTCAGGGCCTGTTTGGCATTGGGGGTGAATCGGTCAAAAGGGGACATGGGCATGGTAATTCATTTATTAATTTATAATTTTTGACTCATGATTACACTGATTTAAATGATTAATACAATATACTTAAGCGACCAATCCTTTTTAATCATGTTAGTCAATCATGACCATCAGTTAAATCATTTAATCATAGTCCAATTTTCATTGAGAAACAAAAAACAACCTGAAAAGGTCTTACATTTTAACATTTTCCGACTGGTGTCAGAAAGATTTTTTTCGGTTGCATTGTATTTTTATTTTTCATCCTGAGCGGAACGAAGTGAAGTCGAATGGATGTACAAATTTATTATACAAAAAACCCGAAAAAAAGCAAAGCTTTTATCCTAATTTAGAGTTGATGAAAAGGCGATAGGTTTGATAGATGTATTTAGAAAATCGCCCGGCTTGACGGAGCCATGGCGAAGCAGGAGCCGGATTTTAAGAAGATGACAATGAACAGATTAGGCACTGTTCATATATTAAAAAAGTTTTATTTTTGTGACTTAGTCGACTTTGGTGGCATTTGTAATTAACTTCATTTTGCCTCCGCGCCGTGTTGGTATTTCAATAACTTCACTTGAAGCAATTTTTGAGGCATCCGTTACACCTGATTCACGACCCAATAAAGCCCTTTCATAATCGTCGGTTTCGGGATTATAACGGCTATACCAGCCTCTTCCGGCGTTTTCCCAGATTCTATCTGATAAACCAGCTAAAATAGATTTAATTAGTATTTGTTCGTCCGTCGTCTCTTTGTTGATCCTGCCCCGGTTTTTTTTGATGATTTGTAAAAATTGGTTACGATTTTGACGTATCTCATTTAATGCTTTCCATGAAACATAATGCTCTTTGCACCATCTGTTATTAAAATTATGCCTTTCCGCTTCCTGGTATATTTTTAATTGTGTTATCAGATCTGAAACAGTTGATTTTTTGAATTGGCCATGAGCACGTTCGGCATCTTCTCTTTCGTTTTTTGGTTTATAAAGTAAAGGCCTTGCAGTTCTGATAGCAATAATTGTAGCTATTTCATCAATGCACCCCAATTCTATTGCTTTAAAAAGCATGGCACCTTCGCGTGGGTCACAAGGTAATTCCGCTAATCTTAAACCCAATTCAGACAATTTGGTTTCGTCTTCCGAGTCTAATGCCCCAAGAAACCTTAATTGATTTTTAGCAGATTTCCAGGCAATTTTGTCCGGTGAATCCGGTAAATGGATAGGGGCGGTTTCTCTTGAATACCCCATAGACTTAATTTGAAGAACAACTTCCCGAAGTGGTGTACGCATAATCTCAGGAAGAGTCTCCCTCCTCCTTTTTTGTGCATTGCTTTCTGAAAACAATCGGTGACATTCGCCGGGTTGTGTTCTGCCAGCCCTTCCTGCTCTTTGTTTTATGGAGTCCTGAGCACATTCAATTATAGGGAGTTTAGAAGTATCGGACGCGTGATCGTATTGTCTTTGGCGGACCAAACCGCTGTCAATAACACAGGTAACGCCATCAATTGTCACACCTCGTTCAGCAATATTTGTGGAAATAATGATTTTCCGGTTGGGCGATGGTACAAAGACCTTTCGGCGTTCTTTGGGGGAAACCTGACTGTGCAGGGCCAGAATTTCGACCCCCGTCAGTTTTTGTTTTAGCAATTCCTTTTCCACAGCGTCAATTTCAGCTTTCCCAGGCATAAAAATTAATATATGCCCTGGCTTATTACTCCTGTGGAACTCTGCTGCCTTTTCAGCCGCCTCTGCTGGCTTTTTGTAATCGGGGATATTTTTATTTGAATGGTTAATGTCAACAGGAAATGGCCTGCCTTTTGCTTCCAGAGCAGGTATTTCGCCGAAATAATCTTTTAGCTTATCGGCATTTAAAGTGGCAGACATAAGCCCGAATTTTACTTCACCGCCTTTGTCCTGATTTTTTTTTGTTAATGCCATGGCAAAATCCATAGAAAGTTCCCGTTCATCAAATTCGTCAAACAGGACAACCGACACATCAGAAAGCTGAGGATCTCTCCGCAGCATTGCCCTAAGCCCTCCACTGGTTATAAAAAGGATTTTTGTACCAGGCGACCTTTTTGTATCATGACGTGTCTGATAACCAACTTCTTTTCCTAATCCAACCCCCATTTCATCAGCCACACGGCTTGCCGTTTCAGCAGTGACGACAACACGATTTTCAACAACAAGAATAAGACCTTTATCGCTAAAGCCCTCAGCATAAAGTGCCTGTGGTATTTGGGTAGTTTTACCTGAGCCGGTTTCTGACGTAATCAGTATACGCTTGTTGCGTTTTAGCTGTTCAATGATTTCAGGCATTATTTTCCAAACCGGCAATTCGGGATTCCCTACATTTTCAGGCGTACCGGGGTAAAGGCCTAATTCTTTAGCAACCCACCTTCGTGTTTTTAAATAAAATTGTGATTTTAGATGCTCATAGGCTTCATGGTCACCCGCCTCCAATAAACGGGCTTTTTCTTTTATATAGGTTGCTCGTTCATCAGTTGTTAAGTCTCTTTGAAAATCACCATATCCCACATAGTCTTTTTCTGGCCGTATTAAAACGGCGACCGTTACTTCGCCCATTTCTGGAACATCTAAGACCAACCTATGGACCAAGCCGTGTTTCAAAGGCCTTTGATCGCCGTCAATCATCCTTTGTTGCCTAAATGGCACAATATCCTGAATTTGTTCAGATATTGTCTGTATGTCACTTAAACTGTCTTTTTCTTCAGGCAAAAGAATTCTTAAATCAATATCATGTTTTTTGCCGACAGCTGTATCTGCAACCAAAGAACCGCCAAGTGCGATATTTAAATTTGGAATTTTACGTTTAATATCTGAAGCAAAAAAGTCACCCAGCTTAAGAAGTTGCTCCCGGTATGGATTTTTAAGTCTATCAGCCTTTTCTCCATCGTTAATTGAAGAATATTTTTGCTGGAACTCAGTTTGTAATTTTCCGGGGAATGTCTCGATTTCTTCGGTTAAATTAAATTTTTCGCCATTAGTTCTTTTAGCTAAATCAGAAGGTTTTTCTGTTTTATTACTCACTTGTTGTACTACTTCGGCTCTTCTTTTTTTTACTTCTGATACTATGGCTTTGGCGTCTTCAGGTGTGGCTGTTACGCCAAAGCTGTTTTTAAGCGTGCTTATGATTAATTCTGCTAATCTTTTTTCTGAAACTCGATCAAGATATTTCGTTGGTATTTCAGAAGCATATTTTTGGATTTGTTCAATTCGCATAGGTTTAAATTATTTTTTTATAAAGAAGTATTCATTTTATTTTTCATGTTACTCAGAAAAGTTTCATAATGTTCAGGTTTAAACCATTTTTTGAATATTTCCTCAATTTTTTCATTAAGTTCATGTAATTCTTCCTGGGGAACGTCTTGCAAGCCGAAAAGCTCTTCTATTCTTTTGGCCACTTCAAGAGTTTCCCCAACTGCCCATAATTCTTCATCAGCTACGCCCGCTGGATAATTACCGGTTTTTAGCATATAAATAGCACGTGGTAAAAGATCGCGCGCAACGCGGTGAAGAGGAATCAATTTTTTGATTTGCGGAATATCATCACGATCAATTCGCTTTGCATAACTTTTCCCCCAGGCCTTTTTATGTAAAAATTCTTTTGCGGCACCTAGGTAGTGTTCTGCAATATCTTGGGGGGCGTAATCATTTTGTAACCTCTCCTGCATGGCTCGGCCTTGTTCATTTTGTGGTACCGTATGGGTGGCAACAATCATGCCTATAGGTTGATAGGACTCCTTGGCATTTTTAGCAACGTCCCAGGCGGCTAATTTTGGCGGCACAGCAATAACGTCCATACGTTTTTCTTTTGAAAGTTGAGGGCCATATTTAACAGAAACTTGTTTAAACTGTGGTTCTTCTAGTTCGGGAACGATTGAAACAACATCAGTATCATGTTCGTCTTCCGCCATGAGAAAATCATAATTTACAAGCGCCGAGTGGTAATCGATATCAGATATGTCAGCATCAGAAAGCAGTATTACTGAGCCAGGATTTTTAGCGGCAGAAATACGACGCTGCACTTCTTCATAAGCGTCTTCTAAGGCAGTGGTATCATAACCCTCTGAAAGCTTTGCAAGCTCAGTCTCTATTGAGTCTTCCAGTTCCGCAGCCTTTTCAAGCCCAATACCTCTTCTTAATTCATTTGCCTGCTGAATAAAAGGATGAAGTGGGTGCTTTTCAAGATAAGCCTGCTGATTCTGAATAACTTTTTTCGGGATATTAATATACAAAAGAATATCCTGAAGTATGCGGGTTAGTTTCTTGTATTTTTTTCTTGGCTCTTCGGTGGTCGTATCTTCCTTGTACTCCTTCCAGAATTCTTGTGCTTTAAATAGCAAAGCCTTTTTCATTAACTCCCTGTCCTCATTGGGAATACTTTTGGCAAGTTCACTTCTAAAATCGCGTTCATCGGAAACTCTGTGTTGTGAATGGTAAAGAAGAACAAACCAAAGTGGCAGCCACGCTTCCTGATGAGTGGGATAGCCTACCCAATCAGCCAGTCTTTTTGTGTCATTCGGGAGTAGTAAGATAACATTTTTACCGAGGACAAGTTTTACAATTTGGTCAGTATCATGTGTCACAACTACATTATGGTTATTGCTTGCCGTGCTTGAAAAGCGCTCACTCCCGTAAGTCATATACTTTTCCCATGGTTTTGTCGCTAATTGCTCCTGGCCAATAGGCGGACAATCAGTATAACTGCCTACTTCTCTCTGTTCCTCCGAACCAACAACCATAGCAGGAGACTTGAGTCGGGCATCATCTATTTGCTGAGGGGTGTAGATGCTTATCCATGGCGTTTTTCCTTTATAAAATTTTACAAATGCAGTGAACATTAAGAAAGGAAGTTTGCCGGAAAGTACAACGCCTTTATCAGGATTAACTGAAGGGGGAATTACTTCGGGTAATTTTTCCATATCAAAAAGACCTTTAGGTATTTCAATTTCAACGAGCGTATATTGATCACGTTCTTCAGTTTTCCAAATAAGGTTATCTGACGGTTTTTCAGCAGCCTGCAATTCAGGGATTTTCATTCTGCCACTTTCAACTTTAAAATCTGTAAGCCATGTTTCACGGGGTAAAAGATCATAAGAGAGGGCGGAGTAAAGAAAAGCCGGGTGAGCACCATCCAGCCAAACAGGCTCTTCAGGATCAAGCTCTGAAAGAATCCTAACTGCTTCATGTGTATTTTGACCTGACCAGAAAGGATTTTGTATTACTTTTTCCTGAGGGGTGCCACGACGAATTACACGTTCCTGATAGGGGACATTTACATGGGTTGCTAAGCTATCAAGATTGATTTTACGGATACCTGCTTCTTCTGTAATAAGCTCCTGAGAAAGACCCTCAGGTGTTAAAAATAAAATCTTATGAGCAAGTTCTTCTATGGGTTGTGATTCTATATGCTCACCACGTTCAAGACCTGAAACACGCCCTCGGAGAATACCATTTTCGTCTTCCTGTACGTCCTCTTCGCCTTCAAGAACAGATTCAAAAGAAGCCAAAAGCGTTAAGCCTGCTTTTTTGCCAAATTCCTCCCAGGCTTCCCTTTCTTCAGGTCTGTCAGCACGACAAAGTACGACAAAATGAGTGGCATTACTGAAAATTGCTTCATTTTCAGGCGTTCTTAAGCCGCCCACATCAATAAGTACACGTGTGGTTTTGATATCTTGTATGGCTTTTTCAGAAAAGTGTACAAATTCGTCTGAAAAAGAACCCTTTCTTCGTATGGCAGAAGCAACATCGCTGGCAGCTCTTTGTGACCATGTACCCTCACCATCAGGACAGGCCCTGAAAAGGTGTGTGCCTTGGCGAGGCAGATGTTCTTTAAGGGTCGCGAAAAAAACTGATTTGCCGCTATGCGGCGGTCCGCATACAACAATAGCGACCCGATCCATTTTTTCTTTGGATTCTGTTGGGCCGGATACAGTTGAGATTTTTTGACGGGCCTGTCCGCCAATAATTTCTGCCTCAGGCTTATCTATTGCAATTTCAAGTTGATTATCTTCTTTTTTTATTTCAGACATAATAGTAATTGTATTAATTGTTTTGTGGGGTTTTTGGTTCGGATTTTTTTTACCTGATGTTGATGTTATTATAACAAAAATATTGACAATAGTCAATTCTTAATGTATAATATTTACATAACAATTTAATTTTTAACTTAATTTTTAACATTAAAAATATGACTGATAAAAAAGTTGATACACAAATATCACAGGGCGAAACTCCTGCTGTAAAAGCAGAGGTTCCGGTTATCGCTGGCGAAAAAGCCAGAGACCAAATTACCGAACTTTTAAAAGGTCCAAAGCCTACAATTAAAATCGCAGATATCGCTGCAGAATTAGGCTTGGAGCCTGAAGAAAAAACACTTCCTAACGGGCGTGTTGTAAAACAAATTAACTGGAAGCCAGAACATCTTACTCAGGTATTTGAGTTAGTAGAAAAAGCCCGTGCTGAATCCGGCTTGGGCAAAAGTGATGTTGTTGCCATTGACGGCGTTTGCCCCACATGGCTGCTTCCCGTTATTTCACATGCATGGCATCCCACTTCTACTGCCATTAAATATCCACAAGGTGGTCCTGACGCAGTATTGCCTTTATCCGGGGCCCCGGTGGAAGGCGAAGGCTCAGGAGAGAATTTAGCTTTTAAAGTTGAAGAAAGCGAAGGTGTAACAGTTGTTGAATTCTCATTAACACAGCCTCAAATTGACGCTGAACAAACATTAAAGTCATTAATCGCACCAGAGATTAAGCAGGGCCAACCTGTTCATATTACAGGCCGCGGCCCGATTGCCATTGCCACCGCATTAGCTGAGGCATATTCACATAAGGTTCCTTATGTAGCTAATTTCCAGCCAGGTACTGGATTTGTGGTTACCATTTCTCATGATGAAAAAAATCCTATTGGTAAAGTAATTGAAGCTTAATTGATTATTGATTATAGATGCAATCAAAGAAAGACCGTACTATTGAGTGCGGTCTTTCTGTATTTTTAAAGAAAATTACCATTTAAATATTTCACCTAATCGTTTCTTTCGGATATGTTAGACCCCTTCTATATCTAATCTTATATATTGTATGAACATGTAGGCAGAATGGGGCAGGCGATGTCATCCCCCCAATTTCGCACCTGCAAAATCAGGATAACCTTTTACAAAGGCGTGTATTTTTTGCGGTGTCTTGCCTTCCAGCTGGATTTCATCAGGAACAATCGACCCTTTTTGGGTGCCGATAAAGACCAGATGGTCCTTTTGGATGACCTGGCCGGGGTCGGCTTCGTCATACGCGTCCGGCTGACCGGAGAGGATTTTTAAGCGCTTACCCTTCCAGAAGGTGAACGTGCCCGGCCAGCCGGCATACGCCCGCATTTTGGCATGGATGGTCTTGGCGTCCTCATTCCAGTTGATTTTCCCGTCGGATTTTTTGATTTTTTCGCAGTAAGTGGCTTTGGTGTTGTCTTGTGCTTCCGGTTCGATGTCGCCTTGTGCGATCGCATACAAAGTGTCCGGCATCTCATAAGCGGTCAGGTTAGCCAGCCGGTCAGTCAATGTCAGAACATCATCCTCTTTTTTGATGTCGAGTTCGAATTGTCTGTAAATCGGCCCCGCGTCCATTTTTTTCTCCATTTTCATCACACTCAGGCCGGTTATGTCGTCTGAATCCAGGAGCGCCTGCTGGACCGGGGAGGCGCCGCGGTATTTGGGCAGGAGTGAGGCGTGCGCGTTGATACATCCGTATTCAGGAATATTCAGGATTTCCTTGCTTAAAATCTGCCCGTACGCATACAGCACGATCATATCAGGTTGAACTTCACGGATTTTTGCCAAGCTTTCTTTTGAGTTGATATCCTCTGGCTGGCAGCTTTCAACTCCCAACTCCAAACTTTCAATTTTAATAGGGGAGGGGGTGAGCTGCATTTTGCGCCCGGCCGGCCGGTCCGCCTGGGTGATGACAAGTTTTACGTCAAACCGGTCATCCTGCGCGAGTTTTTCGAGAAGGGGAACGCCGATGCCGGCGGTGCCGATGAAGATGAGAGAGATAGGCTTCATGAGGTCATTATACCTTTTTAACTTTAATTTTTTAATAGTGGGACCCCTTCATTATAGAAGGGGGGTAAAAAAGAAAGAAGGGGAAAAAGAAATAAATAAAGAAAAAGGAAGAAAGAAAACAAATAACTAGAAACTACTCCCTGCATTCTGACCACTTCATTTCCTTGTAATCCGAGGGGAATTTCGTTATTTTGACCTCTAAACGTAAATATAAATCAAATAAAACAAAATAAAATGGAGCTCGATAAAAACGAACTCGAAAAAATCGATACCCTCCTTAAAAAAAGCCGGCGGATCCTCATCATCCCTCATAAGGCTCCCGACGGGGACACAATCGGCGCGTCTTTGGCGTTTTATCAGGTGCTTCGGCAGATGGGCAAGGTTCCCGAGATCATCTGCATGGATCCGGCCGCGGATGTATTTAATTTTATGCCGAACATCGAGGCGTTTCGGGAAGGGGAGCCCCGGCTGGATTACGACGCATATCTGGTTTTAGACGCGGGCGCCACGCACCTGACCGGTTTCCACGAAAGTCATCCGGAACTGTTTGATAAAACACTCAAAGTCATCAATATCGATCATCACCAGTCGAACGATTTTTACGGCAAATACAATGTGGTGATGAGTGATGCGGCCTCCGCCACCATGGTGCTGTATGAATTGTTCACAGCCCTCCGGTACCCGATTGACCGCCACACAGCGACCTGTCTGCTCACAGGGATTTACACGGATACCGGCAGTTTTATGCATTCCAACACCTCAGCGGACGTACTCAGAGTTTCGGCCCGCCTTCTGGCCAAAGGCGCGGATCTTAGGGGGATTTCCAAAGGGATCTTCAGGACGACCAAGGTCTCCACCATGCGCCT
>CAZIDW010000017.1:0-22059 GCA_964538225.1 uncultured Candidatus Peribacteria bacterium | reverse complement strand
GGCAACCGAACTGTCATCGACCGATTGTTCAGAAAAGGAGACCTTTTTAAAAACCGTTTTTTTATTTTTAAATACGAAAAAGTGACCGGAGAACCATGCCAGTTTGCGGTAACGGTCAGCAAAAAAACCCAGAAAAAGGCTGTAAAGCGCAACCGGCTCCGCCGCCGGGTCCAGGAGGCGATCCGTCTCAGCCTTCCTCTGGTCAGACAACCTGTCAAAGCCCTGGTGATCGCCCGGCCGGCCTGTGAAAAAGCCTCTTATCAGGAACTCAGTGAGGCAATCGTCCATTTCTTTAATTTTTTAGCATCCGATGCAGAATAAATTCACCCGTTTTCTTCTTTTCTTTCTGATTTTTCTGGTACTTCTCCAGCTTTTCAGCGGGAAAGACGAAAAAGATACCGGCCCGAAAGATGATGTGGTTCTACGATTGAAAAACAGTCTGGTCATCGGCAAGGAGGTCAAAGTCACCATTGAAAACAACAGCCAGAAAACCCTGCAGATCGCCGATACCTGCCCGGTCAATCCCCTGCTGGTGGAATACTATCAAAACGGGGAATGGATAAAAAAAGAGGCAGTGCTGGACGATCCGTCTGCCTGTGAAGAGGAGGAATTTTCAAAAACCATCGAGCCCGAAGAAAAAACAACAATCGGTTTCAGCCGGTGGAACGCGGACTTGTTCAACGAGCTCGGGCGGTACCGCATTACCTACCAGACGGTTTTGGAGGAAAAGGAAAAAAGCTATTTTCAGGAAATCGAAATCAAAAAACCGGGGATCATCCGGCAGGGATGGGATAATCTGCTGTATAAACCGATCTTCAACACTCTGGTATTCTTTGTCTCCAAACTGCCCGGGCACAGTCTGGGGTGGGGCATCATCCTGCTGACCCTTGTTATCAAACTCATCCTGCTGGGTCCCAACCAGAAAGCGCTCAAATCCCAAAAAGTAATGCGCAACGTCCAGCCCCAGCTCGACGCGCTGAAGGAAAAATATAAAAACGATCCCCAGCGGCTGGCTCAAGAGACTATGGCGGTCTGGAAGAAGTACAAAGTCAGCCCTATGGGCAGCTGTCTGCCGATGCTCATCCAGTTCCCGGTGCTCATCGCTTTGTTTTATGTAGTCAAAGACGGCCTTAATGTGGTGGATCCGTCCATTCTTTACACCCCGTTAAAAGATTTCGACCTCTCCAGCATTAATCCGGTTTTTCTGGGAATCATCGATCTCACCAAGATCAACCTGATTGCTTTGCCGGTGATCATCGGGGGGCTCCAGTTCTTCCAGATCCGTTTGAGTCTGGGGAAGACTACAAAATCCAACGCCCTTTCCAAACAGCAGAATCCGGCCATGCCCATGATGAACAACATGATGCAGTATTTTATGCCGGTGATGATTGCGGTCTTCACGGCCAGCCTGCCGGCGGCAGTCGGGTTTTACTGGGGAGTTTCCACTTTATTTGGCATCGGCCAGCAACTTATGGTAAATTATTCAAAGAACTGAAATCGGTAGCTTGTAACTGGCAATCCTTACCGGCTTGCTGATTGCAAGTTAAAAATTACAAACTATGGAATTACTGATCAAAGAAACCTTAGAAAAACTCCTGGATGTCTTAGGGGTCCCTTACAATGGCGTTAAGATTACCAAAGAATCCGAAAACGCTTATTACGCCGAAATCGAAACGGAAAAATCCAGCCTGCTGATCGGCTGGCATGGCGAGACGATTGCGGCCATACAGCATCTTTTAAAATGCCTGCTATGGAAGCAGGGGGTAGAAAGCAAGACGCAGATCATCGTGGACGTGGACCATTATAAAAAAAGGCAGGAGGAAAGCGTCCTGCACCTGGCGGAACGCAAGGCGGAACTGGCTGTCAACACCCAGAAAGAAATCAAACTGCCGCCCATGAATCCTTATTTCCGCCGCAAGATCCATCTGCATCTGGCCGGCAGCGAACAGTTCAAAGACCGGGTGCTCACCGAAAGCGTGGGAGAAGGCGAAGAGCGTCAGATCAAAATCATACCAAAATAGTTGAAAGTTGAGAAGCTGAGAACTGAGAGTGCTACCACTTCAGCCTTTTTAAGGCATCTTCCGCGGCTTTCTGTTCAGCGGTCTGTTTACTGCTCCCTTTCCCCTTCCCTACAATCCGCTCTTCAATATAAGCCCCCATGGTAAAGACCTTGTCATGGTCGGGGCCTTCATCATGCAGGAGTTCATAAACCGGTGTGATGCCCAGTTTTTCCTGGGCGATCTCCTGGAAACGGGATTTGGCATCGATATACGATCCTCTGGCCAGAATGCTTTCCAGGCGGACGAGCAGAAATTTTTCAATAAAACCTTTTGCCATCTCATAGTCGAGTTCCAGATATACCACCCCGATCATAGCTTCAAAGGTGTTAGCCAGCAGGTAATCCTTTTGGCGTCCGCCGGAACTCTCTTCCCCGTGGCTCAGAAAAAGATATTCCCCCAATTCAAGCTCCCGGGCGATCTTGGCGAGTGTCTCGCCTTTTACCAGAGCCGAACGCCAATTGGTCAGTTCCCCTTCCGGATTGGGATAATTCATATACAGGTATTCTGTGACCACCAGCTCCAGTACCGCGTCCCCCAAAAACTCCAGCCGCTCATTGCTTTCGTATTTACTGTCTTTATGTTCGTTTAAATAAGAGCGATGAATGAACGCGTTACGCAGTAAATGCCAGTCTTTGAACTTAAGACCGGTCTTTTTTTCAAGTTTTTTGTACATATTTTTCTGATTGATTTCCAATTGATATCTATTGACTTCTTATTGACGTCGATAGGCAATCAATAAGCGGTCCATTAGATGTCAATTAGTGAATAAAATTATTTCTTTTTTATAGTATCATCATGGGCCACGGAATTCAAAACCCCGTTAATGAATTTTCCGCTGTTTTCATCACCGTAGGTCTTGGCCAATTCGATGGCCTCATCAATGGCCACACTCACCGGCACATCCGGTTCCGGGTCGATAATCTCTGAAATGCCCAGCACCAAGATGGCCCGCTCGACCGGATTCATCTTATCCAGCGGCCATTCCGGAGCGTGTTTTTTGATGATCTTTTCAATCGCTTTCTGATCGCGCTTCATCTTCTGCGCCAGATTGCGGGCAAATGTGGGGTCAGTGATCTTTTCTCCGTATTCCTTTAAATTATACTCCAAAATATCTTCCAGCCCACGCGGACACGCCAGATTTTCAAAGAAACTCTGCATCACAATCACGCGCGATAAGTGTCTCCAGCTGGCCATATTTTAAAAAATCATTTTTTAAACAATTGACATGTGACCATTGACCTTTGACATTTTTGAAATTTGTAATTTGCCCCTTCAGGGCGTAATTCGTAATTATTATGTGATCCAGTGAATATGTGATCCAGTGATAATTACGAGTTACCAGTTACAAATTTTAATGTCAGGCCTTCACTTTCGTGACCTTATCGATCTGTTTCTCCATATCCAGCGCCTTCCGACCCTTGTACTGGCCGCAGTTCGGGCAGACCGCGTGGGAACGTTTAGGTTCTTTGCACTGCGGACAGGAAATGAGTTTAACGGAATGTGCCAAACGCTTGCGGGCGCGGTTCTGGAATGCTTTAAAACGGCAGGATGTCTGGGAATTAGCCTGTTGTTTTTTAGGAGTCGGTCTCTTAGCCATGGTAAGTAGTGAGAAACGCGTTCCGAATGGAATAAAGACGACGAGAGGAGTCTGCAGTGCAATGAGAATCCCGATGTGCTCCGATGGATCATCAGATTGCAATCGGGAAGAGTTTTCCTATTGAAGCAGTACAGGAACGCCCCTCAAACGATGCGTTTCTTTTAAGTTAAAAGATTATAGCGCAGGTAGTTTATAACAAAACACCCGTTGATGCAAACCTTTTTGAATGAAATTTTAAATTTTAAATTACAAATGACAATTTTTCCTATACAAATTAAATTTAAAATTTGTCATTTTTTCGTTTCGTCGTTTCGTTGTTTCGTCATATGATTTTATGGTAAAATGATGACAGAATAAAAAAACAAAATGGCTGAAAAAATCAAAAAATTCCTGAAGTTCATTTGGCCGGTGGCCCTGTTCTGCGTGATGCTGCTGGTGTTTTTCAAAACAGTACAGGCGCAAAGTTCCCTGGGGGAAACCTGGGATCAGTTTCTGCGGAATGACCTGAAGAGTTTCGGCGGAGAGCCCGGCGCGTCCGGAGAAGACATCGCAGTGAACGCGATCCAGCGGGGAATCAGTATTATAAAATACATCATGGGAGCGGCCGCGTTACTGTTCGGCATCTTATATGCCACCAGCCTGATCTTCTCCCGCGGAAAAGAGGAAACCATCACCAAACAAAAGACCAACTTCCTGTGGGTGTTTATCGGGTTTGTCATCCTGATGCTGTCAGAAGAAGTGGCGACGATCTTCAACCCGGAACAGGCCACCTCGGAACAACTGATCGACTTTGACGCCGGCCGGGACAAGCTGAGGGATATCGCCGGCTATCTGAAATGGCTGTTCGGTTCCATCATCGTCCTTTTAATGACCATCAGCGGCGTCCGGCTGGTCACAGCCAGCGGCAACCAGGAAGTCATCGACAAACAGAAACGAAATCTGGTCTGGAGCGGTATCGGCATGCTGATGATCCTGCTGGCCAGCGGCATCGTGAATGCCATTTACGTGGCAGAAAAAGGCACCGTGGCAGAGACAACGGAGGGAATCACGCAGATCGGCGGAGTTATCCGCCTGCTTCTGGTATTCCTGGGGCCGGTCGCCCTCATCTTCACCATCTACGCCGGGTTTCTGTATCTGACCGCCTTTGAAAACGACGAGCGGGCCAGCAAGGCCAAGCGCATGATCATCGCCGGCGTGACCGGTATTGTAATCATTTACGCGGCCTACGCGCTGGTGAACACGTTTTTCGCGCCGGAAGCGCTTTTACCCCCTGAAGGATAAAACAAATGTTTTCCGCCCTTAAAAAAATCGGTTTTTGTTTTCTTTTTTCCATCCTGCTTTTCAGCAGTGCTGCACCGGTGCAGGCGCAGGAAGCGTTCTTTGATGACCCTCTCGGGGCGATCAAGGACCGGCTGGAAGAAGAGGACATCGAAGTGGCGGATTATTCCGAAGCGGCCTGGGGCAATCTGCCCCCGGAAGTCATCGAGATCCTGGAAGAAGAAGGGGCGGAGGGCCTGGATGAGGTAGCGGAACTGGCGGAATATGACCGGGAACAGGGCAATGTCGACGCGCTCGTCACTTATCTGGAAGGCATGACCTTTGCCGACGGCACACCGTTCGATGAAGACACCGTGAATCGGGTCGTCAACGAAATCCGGTTCCGCGGGGAAAGCCAGATCTATTCAGTGGTCCATTCAGTGGTAAAGATCTTCCGGAACCTGCTGGGCGGCATCGCCATCATCTGGATTATCATCGCGGGCATCCGCATGATCATGGCCAGCGGCAATGAGGAGACCATCAATGAACAGAAACGGAGCATCATCTACGCCATGATCGGCCTGGCCATCGTCCTGATCCTGGAGCGCCTGGTCGTGCTGGTCTATGGCGTGCCCGGAGTGGAGCGCGGCGTTGTCCCGACGGCGGGCGAAAAAATCGACGAAGAGATCCTTGGGTTTGTCTCGTTTATCAAGGCCCTCATCGGCGCGGTGGCCATCCTGATGATCATCATCAGCGGGTTTAAGACCATCACTGCCGCCGGCGAAGAGGAAAAGCTTACCCAGCAGAAAAAATCCATCCTCTGGATCATCGTGGGCATCGTCATCATCGTGGTGAACCGGGTACTGGTGGAAAATCTGTACACCCGCCCGGTGCGCGAAACCGGCGGAGAGATCATGACCACGAATGTGGAAAGTATTATCGCGACTATCGGCCGGGTCCTGCAGTTCCTGCTCGGATTCGTGGGGCTGGTCGCCCTCGCCGCCCTCATCTACGGCGCCGCCAGCATGATCGCCAATTATGGCAATGATGAGATGATACAGAAGGCAAAGAAGATCATCAAAAACGCGATTATCGGCATCATCGTGATCATCAGCGCGTTCGCCATCGTCTCGACGCTGATGCTCTGATAACACCTGACCCCTGACACAATTTGTAACTTGTCATTTGCCCCTTCAGGGCGTAACTAGTAATTGGTAACTTGATTGCCACAAGTTACAAGTTACGAATTACAAGTTGCAAATGTCGTCAGCTGTTAGCTGTCAGGTGTTAGCTGTCAGGTGTCAGCTGTCAGGTGTCAGCTGTCAGGTGTCAGGTGTTAGCTGTCAGCTGTCAGTTGTCAGGTGTCAGATGTATTTGATATACTGACATAGTAATTAAATGATCAACTATGCCTGGAAATTCATTTGGCACCCTTTTTAAAATAACCACCTGGGGCGAATCCCACGGGTCGGCAATCGGAGTCGTGATCGACGGCTGTCCGGCAGGCCTAATACTCGATACAAATGATATCCAAAAAGAACTGGACCGCCGGAAACCCGGGCAAAACAAACTGACAACAGCCCGAAAAGAAGCGGATAAGGCGGAAATCCTTTCCGGTGTTTTTAAAAATAAGACAACCGGCACACCTATCAGCCTCCTGATCCGGAACGCCGACACCCGTTCAAAGGATTATGAAAAACTCAAAGACCTGTACCGCCCCGGCCATGCTGATTTTACATACGAGGCCAAATACGGGTTCCGCGACCACCGCGGGGGCGGGCGCGCCAGCGGGCGGGAGACGGCCGCCCGGGTGGCAGCCGGCGCCATTGCAAAAAAGATCATCCATTCCGTCAAATTCAAAACAAGACTCATCAGCCCCGATCTTAAAACCATCGAAAAGGTTAAAAAGGAAGGTGATTCGGTCGGCGGGCTTATTGAATGTATTATCAAAAACATCCCGGCCGGACTGGGAAGTCCGGTATTCGGAAAACTGGACGCCTGCCTGGCCCAGGCCATGCTGAGTATCCCGGGGGTGAAAGGATTCGAAATCGGGAGCGGGTTTAAAAGCGCGGACATGAAAGGCTCTGAACACAACGATGAACTGCTGGCCAAAAAAGGAAAGGTCGTCACCAAGACCAATCACGCCGGCGGGGTGCTGGGCGGCATCAGTAACGGCATGGACATCGTCTTCCGGGTAGCCTTCAAGCCCGCCTCATCCATTGCCCAAAAACAGCAGACCGTTGACCGGAAAGGCCGCAAAAAAATGCTTGAAATCAAAGGCCGGCACGACCCCTGCATCGCCCTGCGCGCCCTGCCGGTGGTCGAATCCATGGCCGCGCTGGTGCTGGCGGACGAATTCCTCATCCAGAAAACCGTATGACCCGGAAAAAATTCAAACTCATCGGCAGGAAATCCGAAGCGGTCTTTGGCCTCTGGTCTGTGGGCCACGCGCTGTTTTACTTTCTGCTGACCAAACTTTACCTGTACCAGTTCCCCTTAAAAAAAGCCCTGCTTGTCGCCATCGTCATCGCCTATGTATGGGAATTCATCGAACGGACGCTGGAAGATTATGACTTTAAACGGAACAAATTCTTTTTCAAGGAAAAGGAATGCTGGATGAACCGCTACGTGGGCGATCTGATTTCCGGCCTGATCGGGTTTTTTGTGGGGTATTTTTATTAGACAAAAATGGTGTCACCGGGTGGGATTGAACCACCGACCTCAGGCTTATGAGACATTAATGCCTATAAATTACCTGATTTAAAGCACCTTTTTTGGCCTATTTAAGCCTTTTATTGAACATCGGGCAGTACATTTAGTACTTTTAGCCAATGACCACAGGCTCATTCAAGAGTATACCACTAATCTTTCACTTTTGGAATGGGATTCATCTTCGTTTGGAACTATTCTTCGCTTCGCAATTTCTTTGGTCCTAGTTATTGCAATACCTGCTTCCTTTTTAAGTTTTTCAACCTTTTCCTTATTGGTTCCGAGTAGCGTAAAATTCATTCCGCTTAATCCCAGATTTTCAAGAATTTTGGCAATGATGTGATAGTGTCTGATGTCATAGCCTTCAGGGTGGACTTCACTCATGCTTTCTTCCAGATCTTTTGGTTCGATGTCATTACCATTTTCATCGACGCCATAAATATGTCTATGATCCCTTACCTTATCTCTAAGCCCCCTTCCTTGTGAATCTTGTGGCATGTAAATAAAAATGCCAGATTCATTTTGCTTTATCTCCTCCAGGGCGTTGATGGTGTCGTCGTAGCACGGACATTCAGTGTCACCCAGCGAACCATGTAGGCATGAAGAAGAAATGCGTAGCAATACTTCTGAACCCTCAAACATTTTTCCATCAAAGAGCTTTCCGTTGACCCGTTTTTCTTTGCGCGTGGGTGTTTTTACGAATATAAGAATATTCCTGTCAGTTAGCCCGTTTTTCTCACATTCTTCGCCGTCTGCTGAGTAGACCACCTGAATGCATTCACCTAAGTGTCTGTTTATCATTGGTGCTGCTGAATAACGTCTTGTTTCGAATTTTCCTCTATTTGTCCCAGATTCAAGCCTTTTTGCTTCTTTAGTATAGCCCGCAAATTCTTCGTCATCTTTGTCAGAAAATAGAAAATCCGAGGTGGCTATGCCGCCGCTTCTAATTTGTTTTGCCAGATTATTTTGCCAAGTTGCCAATGAACCCGAATCAACTTCATACCCGTTTTCAGCGAATTTTAGGATGCCTTCAATTTTTAGCCTTACCAGAACTCTTTCAATATATTCACGTTCATCCTCACAGAATGTTAGATATTTATTTGTAACGCCCACACTCTCCCATTTATCTTCTTGGCTAGTTAGCAATTTTAATAATGAATTACTACTGACCTCTTTCAAGTCATGACTGCCAATAAGATACTTAATGATTGTGCCCCAAGCCCCTAATTTTGCTTGTTGAAAGCGATTCTCATTGCCAGCGAGCTTCTTGCTGAAAGCCAGCATGCTTCGCCAAGCCCGATAATAGTTTTCCTGATTGCCTAAGTAGTATTGGTTTGAAGCTTTTGGTAAATAGAGTCTACCTTCTGGGGATACACTTATCCCTCTGCCTGCGATTGCGTCATCAACGTTATCGGGGGTTACATACTCACCTGGAAAAACATTATCAAGCGCATAGTCATATTCTTGATGAATTGCGACATAGTCCCGGATGAAACCGCGTGTCATGTTATGCAAATCAACTTGGGGCATTTGGCGTACATTGTCATCCAAAACTGCCATTACATCTAAATCACTTTTGCCCTTTGTTGCACCGCGGTAAGCAAAACTGCCGCTGGATATTAGAAATATCAAATTACTTCTGAAATTTCTGGTAGCTGCCTCCGCGAACTTATCCTCTATTTGTTCGTATTCTCTTAATTGGTCTGGAGTCGGACTTTGTATTGTCATGATAATTCACTAAAAAAAGGAGTGAATTATACAATGAAATCAGGAAAAAGCAAATGCTAAATATTGAGCTAATCAAAGCCTGTTTATCCACTCATAGACCACTTCTAGCTGTTTTCTCTGAAAATTCCTAAGCTCTGACCCTGAATGAGGTGTCTCTAGCGATGCATTATACGCGAAGTATCCTAGTATTAAAGCCAATAATTCCGGCTCATTCAATTCAAAGTCCCATGGTGCTGGTCCACCTTCAAGATAAAGCGAGGGAAGCCAAAAGAGGATATCCATCTTGGCATTGCCAATACAAGCATGGTTCCAGTCCACAAAAAGTGCCCGATTATCAAAAAAGCATGTATTGTCACTGCGGATATCCATATGAACCAAGCTAGATCCATCAATATTTGCAGAGTCTGCTAATTTCTTTAATGAGGGTAGCTTCTTACTAAGGATATCTTTATCGGCGAGATTGGAGTTAATGAATATGTTTGGGTCCTTTTCAATTAAGTTCCAACAAAATAAGTCAGAATGAAGATCTCTAATTGACGGTAGATTAATCGATGATTGCACATGCCCAACTTTATCCAGGCTATCAAGAACACATTTCACCTTATCCTTGGTCCAGATGTATGACCATTCAGCTTTGCTTAAGTCCTCAAGTAGAATAAATGTTTCACTTTGATTATCCTTCCAGCCCAGCATTTTTGGATGAAAGCCATACTCAGACTGACTGTAAAAATTATGCTCCGCCCGTAGCCAGTTCGTCGTATCGTTGTTAGTGGCAATTTTTACAAATGCTGAGCTTCCATTTTCAAAACGGGCAATATATCTTTTTGCAAGAGTATACCCACCTGTCACAGCTTGTAAGCTGATAACCTTTATATTTGAGTATTTAGACAAGCTGTCGGCCAATGCTGCTTCGTCGAATATACTCATGCGTTGAGTGTACCATATTAGTATTTGTATTTCGAATGGTGCGCTAAATATCGAGCAACTTTAGTAGTTGATCTCTATTCATTCCACATATGAGGGTGGAAATTCTTGGTCCGGCGTTTCGACCGATCAGTAAATTGTATAAATCTAAAAAGAATGTCTTCGAGGTGTCATTTCGATCACTGCGATCTAGCCGATATATGTGCTCCATGATTTTATCAGGCTTTAATTCATTTGTGGCCAAAATTCTCCTGAGTTCCCTTATCCTTTCAAGTCTTTCATGGCCTTCTAATCTGCCGACGTAAGTGATATTTTTCTCATCCAATACAGTTGCCTCCCTCGGTTTTTCTTGTGATTTTGCTTTCAGTACAAGTGTCCTTTCGACTGCTGCCTGGATTTTTTTCGAAGTGTCTTTCCTAGTTTTAGTCGTTTGGCTTTCTTGGGCTGACAATACCGGTTGTACTAGTTGCTCGAATATGTCGCGTTGAGGTAGCGTGGGTTTAGGCATAAATCTACCATTTATGATTAGGCAAGAAGCCCTTCTTCCATAACCTCCGTATGGCTGTGTGCCTCTTTCAACGCCTTTAGCATGAATATCTTTATTCCTTATTATCTGTTGCTGGTCATGCAATCGCCTTCCGTCGCTGAAGTGAAAGCCGGTAAGGTTATCTACATACTGGCTGGTGCCAAAAAGTGATACATACATCGCATTTTGAGAATATGTATCATTTTCGAAATAATCTGAAAGGGACTCATCTGTTTCATATTCATGCACAAAGAATATGGGTGCCATCTGCTCGGTGTAATTTCCACCTTCTTCCAAAGGTTTGCTGATGATGATTGGCTCAACAAGACCTGTTTTAGCATGCATGATTCCCGGCGTTGCAGGGTCAACGAACGATCTATTCTTGTTTAGAAGTCCGACTATTCTACCTAGGTCTTTTGGATTGCTGATGGGCCCCACTCTAACTTTTGGATCTTCGTAGCTTCCCACAATGACACCGCTCAGTTCCCCCCTTAATTTTTGCAGAAAACCCTGTACTACTTGCCTGTGAACCAAAATAGCGCTCGGATTTGCGCAGTCTTGCCCTTGGTTGTATAGCTGTACGCGAAGAGCACTACTCACTGCTGAATCTAAATCTGCGTCATTACTGACGACAATAGGATTGTGTCCAG
This sequence comes from uncultured Candidatus Peribacteria bacterium, assembly GCA_964538225.1. Lineage (GTDB taxonomy): Bacteria > Patescibacteriota > Gracilibacteria > UM-FILTER-43-11 > UM-FILTER-43-11 > JAFGCR01. The sequence goes on along the minus strand of CAZIDW010000017.1, from coordinate 10,608 downwards.
CTCCATTGACAATAAAGAGTACATCCTCACTGAATGATTTTCTAACCTTGTATGCATTTTCCATTTTCCCCGTGAATATAATCACTTCGACCTGTCCGACTTTGCATGTTTCGATGAAATCGGCTCTATCCTGATTGGAGATTTCTATATTGGGAAAATGTACCTTTAATTTCAGCGCATCATTGATTTCAGAAAACAGCTGTCTTACTTCTACGGGTGGTCGTACTAAGACTTGGTCTGCCATTAGTGAGGGCACCATAGAAAAACAGGCAAGTGCGTATAATGGTTGGTTTATTGGTAAAAATGATCCAATTCCACCAATTCGTCTTTTGAAATATGCTTTATTTTCTGAAAGTGATCGTAGTAGATCTAATGTCCTTTCAATTTCATCATTTGCCACTTCGTGTGTTTCATATTGAGTCAGAACATCAATCAGATTTTTTTTGTTATGTTCAATGTAATCTGCCATTTGCAGCGCTTGAGCATTCACTCTGTCGAAGTCGATTTCGTCTGGGTAATTCTTTTTTGTGTTGGCTTTTATACTCTTCCTACCATCCTCCTCAACGATTACTCCAATTATTGAAGCTAAATCAATTATCTCTCCGTCTTTGCAAATAGAGTTGGGCACTTGAATATTATCGAATGAACCGACCTCCAAAGATCGAATTAGGTCGGCCTCGGTTAATACTCTTTCAATTCTAAGTTTGGATTCATGGCAAAGCTGATTGAAAGAAGTGATGACTACTGATTCTCCGTTCGAGTACACTGACGGAAATTGACTACTATAATTATCAAGGTTACTGGTCATGGATTTGTCTGATTTTTAAGCAAAATAGGTTTTCAAAAATACCATCATTGTGCTAATGAGTCAAATTGCTAGAAAAACAGCTCAATATTAAGCGGAATCTCTATGAAATTCTACAAATTTTGTCAACTTCTCAATTCGAGAAAACGGCTTTAACAAGCCTTCTTAATGAAGCCGAATTACAGATTCCCGAAGATGAGACGGAAAAACAGCTTCCCTTAGCCATTTTTTAACGCAACACTAGTGTATCGGTCGTTATTTGATGGAAAGTATTTATTTCTCCGTCATAAAAACGGAGGAACTGCTTTATGCCCTCCTTATAAGTCTTGATGGTTGTGTATCTGTAATTCTTTGAATATTGGCACTCGTCACAGAACTGCTGGTGCAGTTCAAATATTGCATTTTCCATATGAGCAAGGGGCTACAGGCTTTTGGCCTGAGGCTCTTGGCTAACGGTGCAATGTTCGATTTATGGCTTAAACTAGCTTGATTGGTGTCACCGGGTGGGATTGAACCACCGACCTCAGGCTTATGAGTCCTGCGCTCTAACCAACTGAGCTACGGTGACACGTTTTTGCGGGAATACGTTACCTGTTTTGATGTTCTGGCGCAAGTTTTTTAAGTATAATAAACCCATGAAAAAACTCCCCCGCTCTTTTTTCAATAGGCCGACATTAACCGTTGCCCGGGAACTGCTGGGTAAGATTTTGGTGATCGGCAAAACAAGCGGACGGATCGATGAAGTGGAAGCGTACATCGGCCAGAAGGACCCGGCCTGCCACGCCTGCCGGGGGAAGACGGAACGCAATAAAATGATGTTCGGCCCGGCCGGGCATCTGTACGTGTATTTCACCTACGGCATGTACCACTGCGCCAATATTGTGACGGAAAAAAAGGAATTTCCGGCCGCGGTACTGATACGGTCCATCAAGCCGATAGAGGGGGTTGAACGGATGAAAAAACGGCGGGGGCGCGCAGACCGCCTGGCCGACGGGCCGGGTAAACTGTGCATCGCGCTGAATATGACCAAACAAAGCCACAACGGAAGGGATTTATGCGGAAAAACGGATGATGGCGTTTACGATGACGGTTTTCGGCCTGAAAAAATCAAGACCTCCCCCCGCATCGGCATCCGCGTTGGTCTGGATAAAAAGTGGAGATTTTATTTCTGAAAAAGAACACAGAAAACAGGGCACAGGACTCAGCTATTATTCTGATAGTCGGCTTTATCCTGTGTTCTTAGTCCTGTATCCTTAAAATAATGTTTGCATAAAAAAAATGTTCAGCGTATAATCGATATGGATAAAAATAAAAACGCACAATGGAGATTAGTCTGAGCTGGGACCTCCTCATCATCGTCTTCTTTACGGTCATCATCGCCTACACGTTTATTATTGGGCGTAATCAGAGTATAAAGATCATCATCAGCACCTACATCGCGATTCTGGCGGCTGACGGCGTGGGGAATATTATAGAACGGTATTTTCTGGGGGCGGATCCGACCATCCGGACGGTGGATTTCGCGGCGAACGCCAACGCCCTTATCCTCACGAAAATCGTTATTTTTATTCTTTGTATCATCCTCATCACTACGCGGGGGCGGTTCCACATCAATATGGGAAAAAGCAATTCCCTGATGATGCGGGCGATGCTGTCACTGGCCTACGGTGTACTGAGCGCGGGGCTGATCACCAGCACTATTCTGATTTACGCGTCCGGAGCTTCGCTGGTGCAGGAAAGCAGTGTGATCATAAACGAAGCGGTACTCGACATCTACCGCCAGTCTCAACTCGTACGGCTGATGATAAACAACTACAACGCCTGGTTCTCCCTGCCGGCCGTGGCTTTTGTGATTTCCAGCTTCTTTGGACAAGAAGAGTAAAACATTTTTGATTTGTGATTTCAGATTTGTGATTTTTTGGCGTATAAAAATTTAAATACCCACCCTAAAAAGTTATTCAGAAAATATGAGGCTTGTCTGCCGGACTTCGATGAACTCAGTGGAATCACAGGCAGGCTTGGCCAGGGGTATTTTCCGGGACAGGGGTAAAATGGCGAGTTTGCTGTTACGCAGTAAAGTGATTCCCGCTGGGCGGGAGAACGAAACAAAGTAAGCATGACCTAAAAAATGAGCGGCATTTTCAGGAATGCCAGGCAAACCCCATTGCCCCAAAATAAACGTCAGCCAAAGAAGCCTCCGGAGCATCGCGCAGGATGATTCGCAGGCTAGAGTTTATTTTGGAGTGGTGGGTGTTCTGGGACTCGAACCCAGGACCAATAGCTTAAAAGGCTACTGCTCTACCAACTGAGCTAAACACCCACAGCTTCAAAAGCCTCGTTATATTAAATTTGATGACTCTAAAAGTCAAACCAAAAAAGGAAAAATTGAGACTGGTTTTGTAAACAAACTGGTCAAATCAGGGCCTTCTTTATATATCAAATTCCACTTTGGAATAGCGGTTAATGCGGTGAGCCACTTTCAGACACAGAAGACCGATGATGATCAGGAGCGCGCTGACTAAGATGGCCAGTAAGGTCGGATAAATGAAAATCAGGACCCCGACCGCAATGGAAAGGATGCCGGCCAGCGAAAGGTTAACCGCCATGTGTTTCATGAACTGGAAGACGTATTTTTGGTGCATAGTGAATAAAGTTAAGGTTAGTCAGTAAAACAGACATTGCTGATAAGGATTTTGCTTTACTTTTTCAGGAACACTTCTATTTTAGTATAGTATTGATTAATAAAAAATATGAAAAAAATATTGCTTCTTGGTGCCACCGGTTTTATCGGATCGCATTTCAAATGCGAGCTCCCCAATGCCGGCTTTAAAATCTTCACTCCCCGGATTGAGATACGGAATCATACGGAGGTGGAAAAAGCGGTTTACGAAACCAAACCCGATGTCATCATCAACGCGACCGGAATTACCGGCTATCCGAACGTGGACTGGTGTGAAGACCACCCCGGTGAAACCATGAGTGTGAATGTCGCCGGCAGTATCAATATAGCAGCCATAGCTGAAGAATTCGGTGTGTACATGGTGCAGATGGCCAGCGGATGTGTGTATGACGGGTATAAAAAAGGCGGTTACACCGAAGACGACGAACCCAATTATTTCGGCTCGCTTTACAGCCGGTCACGCGTGTATTCCGAAAAAGCCCTGAAAGATTTTAAAAACGTCCTTCAGCTGAGAGTGCGCATCCCCATTACCGGCAAACCCCACCCCAAAAACCTGATCAACAAACTCCTCAAATATCCGAGGATGATCAACATCAAAAACTCCTGCACCGTGATCGAGGATTTCATCCCCGCCGCCATCGAACTGATGAAGCGCAAAGAAACCGGCATTTTCAATATGACCAACAGTGGCGCCATGGACCACAAATCCATCATGGAGATGTATCAGGAGATTGTGGATCCGAAGTTCAAGATCAGACTTATGGGTAAAAAGGAACAGGACGCTTTATGTAAACGCCGTGCCAATTGCGTTCTGAACACGGACAAGCGGGAAAAACTAGGCGTTCATATGCCGCCCCTGGAAGAGTCGCTAAGGCGCATGCTGGAGAAATACAAAACAGTGATGGTGGAGGAATAATTACTTGTTTTTTCTTTCTGTGATGTTCGTAAAATTCAGTCCAAAATGCGGACTGATTTCTTTTTCAATAGATAATCCCTGTTCCGCCAGTGTTGTATCAGGCGTTGTTCCAACAGCGTCATATCCATCATTAGCCTGAACAATCGCGGCCTGAATACCAGAACGATAAGCAGCAAAAAATCCTAAATCTTTATTATAAATCGGAACACCATTTGGTGTATGGCTAATCGGCTTAATTTTCTCCAGAATCTCAGTTTTATAGTTAAGCGCCTGTGCCCTTAAATCTTCATCGGTCTTATCTGCCATTTGATTCATACGTTCAATAGCTTGCCCGAATTGAACTAAGCGATCAGCAAGATTACGCTTAGCTGATTCATCTGCAGAGATAGAAGCAATGAGCAACCATAAAATCTCATCACGACCACCATCTTCCAAAACCGCTGGCCCGAGATGATGGGCTTTTTGAATCACTTTAACCGCCTCTTCTTCCGAAAGTCCAATAGTATCAGCAATGCGTTTAAAAGCATCTGGATTTACTTTGCGAAGCGATTCCGGATCAGACCCCTGATTAACCAATCGATTGATTAACATCGCCTGTTCAGGATCCTGTAAAACAGCAGTAACTATACGCTCCTGATCACGTGTGATTTGTTTATCTGTAGATAATTGCTCCACGCTTTCAACGATGTCTGACACAGGTGACTGTAATGTTTCATTTAGTGTATTTTTCATAATATTCATAATAAAATAATAATATTAATATATAATTATAGCATATTTTTTATAAATTAGAAACTAAAAATGCCCCATATATCCCCACTCCTCCACTTCATAAATCTGCTCATCCGGACAAAAATTCCCTTCTTCATCATAGTCTTCGCCAACAGTATATTTATATTTTCTGCCTTCTTTTGCGCCAGCGTAAAATTCATGAGACGCATTATGCCCTACCTGATAAAAGGTAATTCCCTTTTTTTCGACAGAACGGATCTGTCCATGCTCATATTCAAGATGCCAACATAAAATCTCTCTGGTAACGGGGTCTGCTTCATGCAAAGCCTTAGCCACCTCATCGACATGTTTTTCAATATATCCATCTTCTTCCATGTCCAGTAAATAATTCAGTTCATCATATCCCGCTTCATCCTGACGCTGGCGAACACAATCGTCATCCGCGCCGATTACACGGATAATTAAATCCGGATCAGTGATCTTTTGGCCGGTTTCAAAATTGTACACGTCATCCCGTTCCGTGATGAGATACTGCCGGCCGTCCACACGGCACACATCCCCTTCTATATTTTTTTTGTGTTTACTGAACCGATCAGCCCTTTTGCCGACTTGTTTTTTAGGAATATGTTTGCGGTTGAGCGTCCAGCGAACGCGGTTGCGGCCGGCAGGCCGGACCGATTCATCATATTCTTCATATTGGTGTAATTTTTCAGACATGGTTAGTAAAAATTAGGAATTAAAAAATATCGGAAACGGCCCGTTCTTCCCATGTGGCGGAAAGTAAACTCTGGCCATTCCATAAATAATAATGGGCAGGCGGAGCGCCGTAACGACGCCCTGAATAACCTGTGCGAAATACTGAGTCTTTCGGGATAATGGCTATCTGCTGAGCGCCGCTGCCGGCACGGCCGGCAGCCCCTTGCGCAATACCCCCTTCAGCCAGCGCCTCTCCGGGAAACTCACTGAAATAAAGACTTGGGCCATCCCAGTAGCCGGATTTTCCGCAATCGGGGCAAACATCCGGAATGTTAACGGGTCCCTCTGTAAAAGCCTCACATCCAATAGACCGGCATTTCCAGCCGGCACGATCTCCTGTATGGCTATTCCCCCCACGATAACCAATCGGCGTACGAAGAACTGCAATAATATGGTCACTGGCGTTCGGGTGGCCGGAGGCAAACAATTTTGGTTTACCGGCTCTTGTACTGCCGATTGTAGCGGAATGGATAATGACTTTTTCACCTTCTTTCCATTTTTTATAGTCGCCATCCGGTAAGCTGACAGGAAGTACACCCTGTTGCCGCCCCCGCCCGCTCTCCCCCACTATAACCGCAGGTATTTCAATGCCAGCCCCTTTCAGCTTCAGCGTATCGACACGGCTTCCTTCGGACACATCGCCGTTAGCAATCGTGAAAATACGGTAAATATGATTGCGCTGATGACTGATAAGAGATTCTTTGGCATCAGGAATTTCCGGTAAAGACGTTTCAGGTATTTCAGATTTGTTTTTAGTCATGATGATTAAGGTTAGAAAAATAAATTCAGTCCAAAAGTTTTCCCAACGGGTTTTTTGAATCATGCGAGATAGTGACAACATATCCCTTTCCGGGAATGAAATTTGCCACAAAAGGAGCTTTATGCGCATAAGCTTCCGCTAAAGCGGTGGCCAAAGCCACCGGACCGCGCCCTGTGATCAAAACACCCTTGCCATGAGGAACAGCAGGAGCCACTAAACTTTGCAATGCAGCCTGCACATCGATTTGCGGATGGGATAATGAAAGTTCTACCACAACAACAGCGTCTTTCTCCTCAACATTAAAACTCACATCATCTGCCTGCCCCTCCCCTTCTGCAGAAACACCGGAAAGAGGAAGGGCTGCTCCTTCCCCGCCCTGCGGATAAGAAACGCTTGTACAGGCAGGATGAAAAGCATGCGAAATAGTGGGCAATAAAAAGGTCGGGCAGGCGCCATCGATCACCACATTATCGTCTTTGCCGATATTGCTCTCAGCCCGCAAGCGGTTCACCGCTTTATAAACTGACTCCAAATGGTCCGGAAGCCAATTAATAGATTTCACTTTTCTGCCATTGGGAAGTTCTTTTTCTTCCTCTTTCAGGCCAAGTTCATCGGCGATCGCTTTTATGGTTATTTTTTTGGTTTTTTTAAGAACCTCGACAATGTCATTTCGACAGCTGGCGGGGGTTTCCTGAGAAATTTCATTAAGTTTGTTTGGATTATTCATATTGATTAATAAAGTTAATAAATAAAAGGAAGTCCTGCGCCCTCCGGCACAGGACCCCCTTGGTTAATGGATGATTTGATTTTTGGTTTTTATGTTATGCCGTTTCCTAAGCGGCGTTTCCTCCTTGGTTTATGGTTTGGTTGACGATGCGGTAAGCATCCAGAGGCTTGGGAGCCTCGTTATTGAACGCGCCGTGAGCCGCGATACTGCGGATGAGCGACGGGTCAGCTACAGACGATTCCAGCTGTGCAATATTCAGTTCAAACTGGTTAGTCTCGTTTTTTTCCGGGTCGAACAGTTCCGCGAGCACCTGGCGGACGATGTTGAGATCAACGACTTCCGCTTTCGGCTCCGGCGATTCATCGGATAGATGTAAAGCCATAATAATATGGGTTAAGAAATATAAATCCCAAATCAAGTTCGGGATGGGAAATATGAGGAGAAGTGTACAAATAGGCATTAAATCCGATGGCGGATTGTCCTAAAAAATTATGACGGTTCACCTGGATTTAGATAGGAATAAGTATTTTTGACCAGTCAGCCGGTATACCTTTCTTCATCCCGCTTAGCGGGATTTTCACGAAAGTTCACGGGAAAAGCAGTCTTTTTGTACTCCTCCTATTTGCACACACCTCCTCATACGATTAATTAATGATGGGTGATTAGTGATGTAAAAGATCAGATGTTTTTGCTTTTTGTTTAGTGTGGAGAACTATTATAATATGATATGACAAGATTGTCAATAGTACTCAATCAAACCCATAAAATATTGACTTTTGGCTTTATTCAAGCTATAATTTAATTGACAATCAAAGTTTGTCAGCATAAAGTTTGACCATTTAACTTCGTCATATGATCAAAAACGTCCTGCAAAGCATCGGCCTCAACCCAAAAGAGGTTAAAGTTTATTTGATTACTTTAGAGCTTGGCACCCAGCCCGCCTCGGTGATCGCCCGTAAAGTAGAGATCCCCCGCAACACCACACGCTTTTTACTGGATAAGCTGGTGGATAAGGGGCTTATTAAAAAAAGCACCCGCGCCAACACCCAGCTTTACACGCCTGAAGAACCCCAAAATCTCATCAACCTGCTGGAACGCCAGCGCGTAGATGCCAACGCGGCCATCGATGAAAAAGTCGGTCAGCTGAATGAGGTGATGGCCGAACTGGGATCCCGGTACCGGCCGGAAAGCACCAGACCGAAAGTGACGTTTTATGAGGGAAATGACGGACTAATAAAAGTATACGATGACACGCTGACTTCCAGCGAGACCATCCGATCCTTCGCCTCGTTTGATGCTATGCATGGCGTCCTTCCGGAATATTTTAAGACTTATTATCAAAAACGGACGGAAAACCAGATCATGATCCGCTCCATCCATCCGGACACTCCCCTGGCACGTGAAAAGACCGGGCACGATAAAAAAGAATGGCGCGACAGCCGCCTGATACCGGCCAAACAATATTCTTTTACACCTGAAATACAGTTTTACGATAACAAAGTGGTCATTACATCGCTAAAAGAAAAACTGGGAATCATTATAGAAAGCCAGGAAGTATATGGGGCGATGGTGGTGGCATTTGAGTTAGCCTGGAAAGAAGCCGGCCGCCTGGATAAACGTAAACGTAACTCATAACTCGAGGTTCGATCGAACATCCAGTTACGATAAACGAATTACGAAACTATGCTATTTAGTTATTTCGACCAACCAGGCGACTTCATTTAAATCGTTAAACTGGACTTGATCAGGGGTAACCCCGCATTCATTCAGATTGGAAAGCATACTTCTTTTTGTCCAGCGCACTGACCAGAAGTTTTCTTTGGTCGCGACAAAGCGTGAACCTAACGGGGTTATGACCTGCTGGCCTGTTTGTTTATAGAACTTACGCTGGGTTGCCTCTGTTTTCGGGCTGTCTTTGTAAACCGTTAAAAACAATTTACCGCCTGGCTTTAAGGCCTGGTAAAAATTGGAAATAATGCGGATAAAAGCAGGATTTTTGTCTAAATAAGCATCATCGTATTGTCGGATATCATCAAATTCATCCCGGAAATTGCCGGAAGTGAAATATAAACTCCATACCACATCATACGACTTGGGTTCCAATTCAGCCGTAGCGGCATTGCCTTCAGTTACCCGCGTGTTAGTAAAGCCAAGCTCTGACCATCTGCGACGTGTTTTATCAGCCATTTCAGGCGATATTTCAAAACCATGATAAAACGCGCATTCCGACGCAAACATTTCCGCGTGATAGCCATCCCCACAGCCGATATCAGCTATCGTAAGCTTTCTTCCCCTAAAACGCTCCTGAAGAATACGATCCTGAATCTGTCTGGCGTTCCGGATGGGCTTGGGTACATATGAGTTGTCCAAAGTTTTTTGGACACTTTCGGCCTCATATTCGCCAAGCTCATTAGCCTGCCGGCCTTTTTTGCCAAACAGCTTTTGAAATAAGCGGTGGACATTGAGTACAAGTGTTGTCATTTGGGTTGATGGGTTAGGAGGTAAAGCATCGGGGTGCTTTAAAGCTTCGTGTTTTTTTATCATTGTTTTTTGGTTTTAATTAATAAAAAAATTATTTGGCCAATGTGCAGCACTTTTCCAAAATATGTCCAAAGATAATAATGGCGTCATTGCCCATAAACGGATGAAACGCGACACGGAAAGAGGCACCTTTCTCAGCGGGGTCTGTATAATCATCCTGAATGGCAACACCGTATTTAGCTGCCTCTGTCTTTACCGCTGAACTGGATACCCCTGTAATTTTCAATTCAACGATATTAGTCAAATGCTTTGTTGAAACATCACTTTTTTGAGCAGCTCGCGGATAAAGGATTTTGATTCTGCCTTTGTTTTCCTGATTAATAGCATGAACTAACTGAATAAATCTCCGAGACAGATTTATTGTTATTCTTTCGCGTTCGCTAACCGGCATGGATAATGCTGGCGGCAATAAATTGCCATTTGAGTCTTTAAGAGAACGGAGTGCTTTCGGATTCATGCCATAAGCAAACCGAGCCATGTCGACTTTGTTTAAAGTGCCTATTTCCCCGTCTTTGTTATTCTGCAAATAGGAATTACTCTGATCGGACTCATCATAGTTGCCTAAACCCTGACGATCTTCAGTAAAATCGGAAGCTAAAGCCAATAAACCGACCGGACCGCCAAAGTCAGCGCCTTTTTGGCAACTGGCGATTAAAACATCGGGTTGAAATTGACGAATATCCAATTGACG
>CAZIDW010000016.1:0-22809 GCA_964538225.1 uncultured Candidatus Peribacteria bacterium | reverse complement strand
GCTGAACATGGAAGGTACGTGTAAAACCTGCAATTTTAATGAAGTGCCGACCGATACGTTGATTCAGAGGAAGACATTCGCGGAGATCTGATCCCCCTCGGTTCCGCTATGCGGGCCCTCTCCCCCTTATGCAAGGGGGGCAATTTGTAATTGAGTTATAAATTGACCGACAAACAATTTCCCCCTCAAGTGACGGGGAGTGCCGCCTTTGGCGACGAGGGGGTCAGATTTTTAATCAACCGCACATTCGCGGCGGGAAACGGGTATTTTTTAAGCTGTTCCGGTTTTACCCATTTTCCCTCGGTGGCGGCCCTGAGCTTTATTTTCCCTTTATCAAAATCAGCGGAATAACAATGCAGGTCTACAGAAAATTTAGTGTAGCCGTGTTTGATCTGGCGGATTTTTTTGACGTTTTTTATCTTAATTCCCAGTTCTTCGCCGATTTCACGCCGGAGGGCTTTTAAGGGTGTTTCTCTCTCTATTTTTCCCCCGGGGAATTCCCACAGGCCGGCCATCAGGCCTTTTGGCGGGCGTTTTTGAATAAATATTTTTCCGTCTTTTTTTATGACAGCAATAGCGACTTTGATGGGGATTTTTTTTATTTTTTCGCCATGGTCCGGAATAGTGTTTATTGTCTTTTTTTTGTAAGCTTTGCACGTTTTTTGCAGTGGGCAATTTGCGCAATCAGGGTTTTGAGGTTTGCAGATGAGCGCTCCCAATTCCATTATTCCCTGATTGAAATCTCTCGCATCCGTTTTGCTGATCAGCTCTTCAGACCATTTCCAGAATTTTTTCACATTTTCCGGCAGGCGGGTGTTTTTTCTGAAATTCAGAAGCCGCGCAATCACACGGATCACATTTCCGTCCACAATAGGGCAGGGTTTATTGAACGCGATGCTTGCGATGGCGCCGGCGGTGTATTTTCCGATACCCGGCAATTTCAGAATGTCGTCGTATTGTTCCGGGAAATGTCCGTTAAACTGTTTTGTGACCATGCGGGCGGTTTTCTGAAGATTCCGTGCTCGCGAATAGTAACCCAATCCTTCCCACAATTTTAGGACTGCATCCTCCTTTGCTTCCGCGACCGATCGGATGGCCGGCAGTTTTTTCATCCATCGTTCAAAATAAGGCAAAACGGTTGCCACCTGTGTCTGCTGGAGCATGATCTCTGAAACCCAGACCGCGTACGGGTCGTACGTTTTCCGCCATGGCAGGTCGCGCTGGTTTTTTTGGAACCATTTGATCAGTTTTTTCTGTATCTGTGATTTTTCTTCTTCAGAAAAGGTCTTCATGTCATAATGGGCAGGTCATTATTGTATCACACGTGAACAAAACCCTTATTATCGACAATTACGATTCGTTTACCTATATCCTCAAGCAATATTTTGGGGAACTTGGGGCGAACCCTGAAGTTTTTTTCCATGACCGGATCACTATCGGTCAGATCAAAAAAATGAAACCGACCCACATCGTCCTTTCGCCAGGGCCGGGAACGGCGGATGAGCCGAAAGATGTCGGTATAATGCCGGAAGTTATCAGGGAATTTTATAAAGAAATTCCTATTCTCGGCGTCTGTTTAGGCCATCAGGCGATTGGGAAGTTTTTCGGTTTTAAAATCGTCCGCGCGCCTAAGATTATGCATGGAAAGAGAAGTATGATAAACCACAATCGGCAGGGGATTTTTAAGGGAATCAGAAATCCGTTTGAAGCGATGCGATATCACTCGCTTACGCTCGATTTGAGATTTGAGATTTCCGATTTCAGAATTACTGCGGAGTCGGATGATGGGGTGATTATGGCGCTCCGGCATACTGAATATCCGGTTTTCGGTGTGCAGTTCCATCCCGAAAGCCTGGGCACGCCGGAAGGCAAGAAAATAATCCGTAATTTTTTGAAGTACTGATGGAAATAACTTTATCCGACATTGAAAAAGAGGGGTTTGCGGTTCTCCACGGCAAGTGGGGAGATTTTCATACGCTCCGATCAATAATCGGTTTAAATGGGAAGGCATACAATCCACAATTTTCAATTTTTAATTTTCAATTTTTAATTGGGTATTATGCTTATCCGAATATCAGCCTTAAAAACATTATTCCCGGTTCCCGGTTTTACGGTTACAAAAAAATCATCAGGCAAAAAAATCCTCCTGTCTTAAAAGCCGATTTTAAAACGTCCGGAAAATTAGAACAGTCGGTTTCTAAAGCCCGGTACGTTAAAAAGATCAAACGGGTTAAGGAGCTTCTGGCGGCAGGGGAAATTTACCAGATGTGTTACTGCGTCCGTTTCCGCAAAAAGTTTTCAGGCAGTCCGTATGCCTTATTCCTTAAATTGGCTGAAGTGAATCCGGTGGATTATTCCGCTTATCTCAACTGCGGGGATTTTCAGATCATTTCCGGTTCGCCGGAACATTTTTTCAGCGTTAAAAACGCAAAAATCAAAACGACTCCCATTAAAGGTACGATTTCCAAAAAAAGTAAGAAAAATCTGGAAAAATTGCTGAACAGCGAAAAGGAGCGGGCGGAATTAGATATGATCACCGACCTCGAACGGAATGATGTCGGCAAGATCTGTGAATACGGAACGCTGAAACTCAAAAAAGAACGGGAAGTCCTTGAGCTGAAAAATCTGTGGCATACCTATTCAGAAGTGGAGGGAAAGCTCAGGCCGGATGTCGGACCGCGTGAAGTGATCAAGGTGATGTTTCCGGGTGGTTCTATAACCGGATGTCCTAAAAAACGGGCGATGGAATACATATCACTATTAGAGCAATTACCCCGTAATATATTTACTGGCTCTATTGGCTATATTTCTAATCGCTCAATTTCTGATTTGAGATGTCAGAATTCAGATTCACAAATCGCAAAGTCGCCACAAGGGCGAGAAGAGCACAAATCACAAATGTTTGAGATGGATTTCAACATTGCCATCCGCACCATTTTAATCAAAGACGGATATCTGGAATTCTGGGCGGGCGGGGGAATCGTGGCCGACAGCGATCCGGAAAGGGAATATGAGGAGTGCCTGTTGAAGGCGGAGAAGTTTCTTGGTATAATAAAATCCCTTCACGCCTAATCAATGTTAGTCAGTATCAACGGCAAAATCACGGATGACAAGAAAGCCAAGATTCCTGTTACCAGCGAGGCGTTTTTATATGGTTTCGCGGTTTTCGAAACAATCCGTACTTATAACCGCAAGATATTCCGTTTGGACGACCACTTGGCCCGTCTGTATGTGTCCGCGGATGTCATCAGCCTGAAATCCACCTGGAGTTTTAAACGGACGTATAATGAAGTAATCAAAGTGCTTGAAAAAAGCAAATATAAAGAGGTCAAAATCCGGGTGATCCTTACCAAAAAAGAGCTCATCATCACGGTCGAGAAACTGAAAGAAAAACCTGAAACCTATTATAAAAAAGGCGTTAAACTTGTTTCTTTTCTGGGCAAACGGAACACTCCCCGCGCCAAAATCCTGGCGGATGTCTTTTGCTACCTGGCTAAACGCCATGCCAAAGAATGCGGCGCTTATGAATCGCTTTTGGTGGATCCTAAAAAGTATTACATCCGTGAATGCTCGTACGCCAATGTATTCTGGGTTCATAACGGGGAACTTTATGCCACCAACAAGAACATCCTGTTCGGCATTACGCGGGATACAGTGGTGGAACTGGCTAAACCTGCTCTCCCTATCCATTTTGAGGGCATCAAGCTGAAAAGCCTTTTGAACGCGGATGAGATTTTCATCACCCAGACAACGAGCGGCATTCTGCCGGTGGTCGAGCTGGATGGCCATAAGATCGGCACCGGCCGACCGGGTCCGGTGACCAAAAAACTGATGAAAGCGTTCAGTAAGCTGGTGTGGGGGAAGTGATTTTATTTCAGATTTCTGATTTACAATTCAGGTATGGATTTTTCCACACCAAAAATCATGGGGGTTTTAAATGTTACTCCTGATTCCTTCTCGGATGGAAACCAATATTTTGAAAAGGCGAATTATGAAAGACGAATTATGGATTTGGTTGGAGAAGGAGCGGATATCATCGATATCGGCGGGGAATCGACAGGGCCGGATTCCAAAGAGATCAGTTTAGAAGAAGAGATGAAGCGGGTGAAACCGGTGATCGATTACGTGTCGGAAAATAGGCTGACTGATAAAGTCCTGTTTTCCATCGATACCTATAAAGCCCCGGTTGCCGATTACGCGCTGGAACAGGGTTTCGGGATGGTGAACGATGTGACGGCGCTCCGCGAGGATCCGGAGTTGGTCGGGGTTTTACTGAAATATCAGCCGTATGTGGTCTTGATGTATTCCAAAGACGATACACCCCGTACCACCACCGAATCGGTGGAATACGATGATGTGATGGCGTCGGTCAAAACTTTTCTGACTGAACGTATCAGCCAGTTGGCCGAAGCGGGTTTTCCGGAAGAAAAGATCATCATCGATCCGGGGATGGGGATGTTTGTGTCAGCCAACCCGAAATACAGTTTTGAACTTATCGAACGTCTGGGTGAACTGAAATTACTTGGTTACCCGATTTGTCTGGGGGTTTCGCGGAAATCGTTTTTAGGCGGAAAAATGCAAGATCGTGAACAGCCGTCGGTGGAATGGAGTTTAAAGGCAATCCAAAATGGCGCCTCGATTATCCGCATTCATAACGTGGCGCTGATGAAGAAGACATTGCGTTAAGCCTGGCCGATTTCCTTTTTTTTCCTGAACAGGTCTTCAATCCGGTTGCGCCGGATCAGGTTTTCGAGTTCTTCGGGGGTCAGGCTGTCGATGATCTCCCCCCTTTTTTTACGGCGTCTTTCCTCTTCCTTTTTCAGCATGTCTTCCGTGATCTCCTGGGTGGCGGGCTGAGGGTCGGGATAAGGCCTTTTTTCTTTTTCCGGCTGTTCCCCGGATGATTCATCAGAATAGTCGATGACTTCTCCTGTTTCGGTATCGATTTTGATATACCCCATCGTATTAAAAATTAAGGAATAATTTTAAGACAACCCTGGAAATTCATACATCTTGGCAACTTCATCATATCGTACGATTTCCTGTTCCGGCAAACGTTGTTCTGAGAGCCGGATGATATCGGCGGGTCTCTTTTTCGGCTCCGGTTTAGGTTCTGGTTCAGGGAAAAGCTCAAAGACTTCCGCGTCGGTTTCATAACGGAGAGTGGGCTGATTGGGGTCTCTTTTAGACTCGAGTTCTATAATACCCAGATCTTCATGCACAAAGGAGCGTAGGGCATTGATAATAGATTTTCTGATTTTGGAATAAAGTTTCTGATTTATTTCGAATTTATGCTGTTCGAGATCGCTTAAAATTTCTTCAAGTCTTTGTCGAGGCATATTTTTAACTTCATTTTCCTGCTCATCAGTTAGCTGAGTTATTGGTTCTTTCTCAGCTTTTTCTTCTGAATCAGTTTCAGCCCCATCTCCCCAATCATACCCTTCGAATTCAAAACCGGCTTCCAGGGCTTCGTCTACCGGTATTTGTTCATTTTCCCTTTTTTTATTATTACGCATGCTTTTTTAGTTAATTAATTTTTAATTAATGATGTATATTTTATTTTAACATTTATTAATTATTTTGTCAAGTTTACAACAGATTCAAAATATCTATACTAAAAACACCTTTTAACTTTCAGTCATGAAGATCGCCAAAGAATTCACCTTCGATTCCGCCCATTTTCTTAAGGATTACCATGGGAAATGCGAACGCATGCACGGCCATACGTACCGTATGCGTGTCACGGTGGAAGGGCCGGTTCAGAAGAACGGTTTAGTTATGGATTATGTGGAGATTAAGAAAATCGTGAATGAAAAAATAATCGACAAGCTCGACCACAATAATATCAACGACATCCTTGAACATTCCTCCTCTGAAAACATCTGTATCTGGGCGTGGGAACAGCTGAAGCCGGCTCTGCCGCAATTGGCCGAGATACGGCTGTGGGAAACACCGACATCGTTCGCTATCTACGATGGTTCCGATAATACCTGACACCTGACAAAATTTGTAACTTGTAATTTGCCCCTTCGGGGCGTAACTAGTAACTTGATTGCTGTAAGTTACAAGTTACGAGTTACAAATTTCAAAAAGTTTCAGATGCCGCCCGGCCCAAGGACCATTCGGACGGTTTAGGTGTCAAATGTTATACAAAAAATATGAAGAAAGCATTATCTAAAACACAGGCATATCTTTCCCTCGGTTCCAATGTGGGCGACCGTATGGCGCATCTTGCGGCTGCGGAGGAGAAATTGGAGGGCAATCCCCACATCGAAATCCTGAAAAAGTCCGACGTATACGAAACCGAACCCTGGCCTTTGCGCGGGGTAGAAGGCGCATCGGATGATATTCATCCCGTTTCTGAAGAAGGGGAGTACTGGTTTCTGAATCAGGTTGTGAAGATTGAAACGGATATCGCTCCTCTGGAACTTTTGGATGTCTGTAAAACCATTGAATCCGATATCGGCCGGAGTCCGGCCCATAAATGGGGCCCGCGGGAGATCGATGCGGACATTCTGCTTTTCGGCGATGAAGTCGTCGATCTGCCCGAACTCACCATTCCTCATCATCATCTGAACGACCGGCAGTTTGTTTTAGTGCCCTTGCTCGAGATAGATCCGGAACTGAAAGACCCGGTAACCGGAAAAACATTTAAGTATTTTCTGGATAAGATCGAGGATGATCATAAGGTAGAACCTTATTTTTAATTTTCATTTTACAATTTACAATTTTCATTTATGTCTGATAGCAAAATCGAAAAATTCACAACAGAACTCCTTAAGACCATCGGCGAAGACCCGAAGCGTGAAGGCTTGGTCGGTACGCCGGAACGGGTGGCTAAAAGTTATGAAAAATTGTTCGGCGGTTATCACAAAGACCCGGAAAAACTCATCAAAGTTTTTGATAACGAAGGGTACGATGAGATGATCATTGCCAAAGATATTGATTTTTATTCTACCTGTGAACATCATCTGCTTCCGTTTTTCGGTAAAGCTTATATCGGCTATATTCCGGGTGACAAGATCATCGGCCTTTCTAAATTACCCCGTCTTGTTGAGATCTTTTCCCGGCGCCTGCAGAATCAGGAACGGCTGACAAAACAGATCGCGGATACCTTAAATGATATGCTGAAGCCCCGCGGGGTGGGGGTGGTGATGGTGGCGGAGCATTTGTGCATGAAGGCGCGGGGGGTTGAAAAGCAGAATTGCCGAATCTCTACCTCTTCGTTTACCGGCTTGTTTAAAAAGAATATCAATACCCGTTCTGAATTCCTGAATCTCATTAAAGATTGACATTGGCGATAATTTTGTTAAATTATCTTCCGCCCTCTAATTTTTACCTATGTCCTCTTTAGAAAGTGCCCAGGTGATTCCGGAAGATATCGATTCTGAATTGGCCGTGAAACGGTTGGTTCAGGCATGTATGCAGGCCAAATTGCATGTTACCAATTCCGCCTTTTTCAGCATCGCCTCTATTCAGGATCCTCATGAATGCTTCCGGCAGTTATGTCGCCTGACGGATTCCAACCGCCTTGATATTCAAGCAATCATACGTTCCCCTAACGGCAAAATTGAATTTAAATAATATGCCCTTATCTGAAACCCCCGAACATCAGGAGCCGGACCCATCGCCTGTTTCAGTTATCGGCTTAATGGCGCTTTTAAGCCGTTATGACCAGCTTTCAGCCGCAAACGAAATCATTGAAAACCATCCTGATGATGAGGCCAGAATCGCTGAATTAAAAAAACTCCTGCAGAATGCTGAACAACAGTTATCTGATAAGCTTGCTCAGATTGCCTATCAGGTTCAGAATCAAGTCAATTTCAGCCGGCTGAAATCGGTTCTCCGGATTGACGATATTCTAACCCGCCGTCAAAGGATGATCGAACTTTTAGAAGATCATGGGATTGATTATAGGCGATTGGCCTGATTACTTTTTCAGTACCAGGATCTGACTTACCCATACTTTATCACCTTCGGTAACGATGATCTCTTTTTCGATACCAAACGCCAGTTCCTCCGCGGCTTCCCGCACATGGCGCGGAAAATGGTTGTAGCATTTGATGGTGTATTTGCCCTGCTTGTCTTTTAAGATCAAAGGCCGTCGGTAATGGATGTTGACTAGGACCAGTTTGCCGTTGTCTTTTAATACCCGGTAGCATTCATCTAAAAACGGTTCGGCTTTTTTTAAATGCACCAAAGCCAGGCTGGAAAATACCCTGTCAAAACTTTCATCGGCAAAAGGCATGTCTTCCAGATCCCCTTCCGCTATCCCGATGTCAGGGTTTTTGGATTTTAAGATCGCCAGCATCTCGGGCGAGATGTCGAGCGCCGTTACTTGGGCGCCCGCTTCCGCGAGCCGGACACTTAAACGCCCGGTGCCGGCGCCGGCATCGAGCGTTTTTTTACCTTTTGCGGATTTGATATAAGGTCTCAGGTGGTGCTTTTCAAAGCTATCCCAGTATTTTTCGCTTTGGTCATAGATCGCCGCGTACCGGGTATAGCCTTCCTTTGGGTCCAGCCGTTTTGCCATATTAGTCGAAATCCGGGATGTTGTATTCTATCTCTTGACCCTGTGGCCCTCTGACTTTCATTGTACCTCCATCTGTTTCCATTTTTACACTGCCGCCGTCTTCACCGGGCACATTCATCTCAAAACCGCCCCGGTCGAAATCTATGTTGCCGGTTTTGCTATCCATCCCCCCCATCTGAAAAGTCCCGCCCATGCTGCCTAATCCCAGCAGGCCGTACAGCGGGGCAAGAATCATGGAGATCACGATCATCACTACAAAAGAAACCAAAATCGTTCCGATTGCCCCGCCGGTGGTGAGCTTATGGATGGTCTTTAAAATGACGAACATCAGCACCAGCCCCCAGATACCGCTCACAATACCGAGCATCGGGACGACAGTAAGCCACATCACGATCATGCCGTAAGCCATGACGCGGAAGAACGCGTCGTGTTTGGCATTGCCTTTAAAGATGCTTTTGGCGATAAAACTCACGACATAGATGCCGATGATGACGCTGATGACCTGGACGATGCCGTTGATCAGGCTGAATTTTAAACTCGGTTTAAAGTAGCTCATAAAAAGCTGCTGCCCGACGATGCCTAAAACAGCGGCCGCGATGATCACATAGTAGCCGAAGACAGTTTTCTTCTTGTCTTCCGCCACATGGTGCATGACGTTTTTCTTGAGAAGGGCGATATTTAACGCGTTTTTTAATTCTGTTTTGTAGTCCATGAAAAGTGGATTAAAAAATATACTGCAGACAGTGTACCGCCTTTCCCTCTTAAAGGAAAGTAAATCGTGTTGCCCTTTAACAGTTTTCAAGGTACTTTAGCGTCATGGAAAGCGTATCCGCACACCATCATCAGGTCGTTTTAAAAAAAAGCCGGCGGGCCAAACACCTCCGCCTTCAGGTCGGTCCGGAAGGCAGGATTACTTTAACTGTCCCCTGGCATACCCCTAAATGGGCGGCAAACCTGTTTTTAAAAGAACATGCCATCTGGATTGAAAAACAGTTCAAAAAAATCGAGGCGCAAAAGACCCTGAGACCGCCTTTTAATTATCGTACCGGTGATCTTTTTTATTATTTCGGCGAACCGGTAACCCTGGATATCATGCCGTCGGACCGCAAACGGCCCACCATTAAAATACGCGGCGACAAGATGTGCATCACGCTTTATCGGTATATCACTGAAGCCGAAGGCCTGCAGGCCGTTAAAAAGACTATCCAGAAATTTTATCGCGGAAAGGCGGAAGAAGTGATCCATGACCGCCTTCAGTTTTTTAATGAACATTACGGTTTTTTTTACAACCAGGTTACTTTACGCAACCAGAAAAGCCGGTGGGGGAGCTGTTCCCGTTTAAAAAACCTCAATTTCAACTGGAAGCTCATCATGGCTCCCATTGAAGTCATCGATTACGTGGTCGTCCATGAATTATGCCACCTTAAACAGATGAACCATTCCGCGCGTTACTGGGCATTGGTGGCCGAGATTATCCCCGACCACAAACAGCGGCGCAAATGGCTGAGGGAAAACCATTATCTGCTCACACTCTAAAAAAGACGGCCCCTCCCTCAGTCTCCGATGTGCATCGGATTCGTTTTTCTCTCAATTGAGAGGGAGTTTTTCCGTCTTTTTTTAGTATTTATTAGTCGGGTTAGTCGGCTGGCACGATGGGAACGGGTTCGATGTCATCACCACTGTCTTCCGGAACCAATGGCACAGGTTCGATGTCATCACCGCTCAGGTCATCGTCCAGCAACAGATCCAGTGTCCAGTTATAATTGCCGGAACCGGCTTCCCCTACAAAAGGAGCGGTCACCGTGTGTCCATGCGTTAGCGGCATGGTGATCTCGTGGGTTGTTGTGGTACCGGGAATAGGTGACTGCATACTGCCGTCCGGACAAGTCATTGTCATAGATCCTCCGGCATAGGTTTCTGTAAGCATTAATTCAAGCTGGCCGTTTTTGCAAGAACCATTTACATCAACATTCGCGGAATTTGTTCCGGACATCGTACAGCCCCCTCTGGGGAAAGAGCCGCTCAACTTCATACTAAAAGTCCCGTTGCCATTTACCCCTTTAGTGCCGATTGTAATAGGCACAGAACCCTGCGCGTCGGAGGTCATATTATTACCCATATAGTTCTGTTCCACATGGTGGCCGAAGTGCAGGGCGGCGGGGATTCCGGGGTCGGGGCATCGGCCTTCAGCTATCTGCTCATCATCGCTACCGGTCTCACCGCTGGCACTTTTTTCGTCATCCGGAATCTGGTCGATAACATCTTCCTGCGTGGGCGCGTTACAGCCGGTTAAAAAAATTAAAACGGATAGCAAAATAACAAATCGTTTAAACATGATAGAGAAATTAAAGATAAAATGAGCTGATTTTACCAGCCCTGACCTTTAGCCAGTTAGTGATGTAAAAGTAATGGATTGTCTTTGTTTTGTCAAACGCTTGCTATTTACAGAACCTTTTTTTAAACTTTGTGATGGAGAGTTGGCAGAGTGGTCGAATGCGGCGGTCTTGAAAACCGTTGGACCGCAAGGTCCCGTGGGTTCGAATCCCACACTCTCCGCCACCCCAAAGCAAACTACTGCCTGCGAATCCTACTTCGTTTTTTTAGACGCATCATGATGCGTCTCTACGTAGGCTTCTTTGGCATCCGTTTGCTTTGGGGCCCCGCCTCAGAAAATACCCCTCGCCTTCCTCTTTGCCTCGCATTTTCTGAGGATCCTGTCGTGTGGGATTGCTTCTTTTTTAAAGACGTTAAAATTGATTATGGTTTATTACATGGTCACGTATCAGATCAAAAAAGAAGCCCTCGATGAGGTCAAACAGGCTTTGATCGATTTTGTGGGTGCAATAAAAGACAACAAACCCAATGCGATTCTTTACACTGTGCTCCACAAAAAGGAAGACCCTCTTTCTTTTATGCATTTCATGTGTTTTGAGAATGAGGAGGCTAAAAACTGTCATGAATCGGCTGACTATACTAAAAAATTTATGGAATTTCTTTCCGGACGCTGTGCAGATGACAGCGTATTGACGGCATTTGAAATGATTCGTTCCAATAAGATGTGTTGATTTATTTTTTAACCATTTTAATTAGACAGTTGTAAAATTATTTAATAATTCTTTAAAAGAGGACGCCTGATCAGATAAATTTATTGACATTTTTTGTTCCTATTGCAGCAATTAGGTTTACACTTTAGGCGGTTTTAAGGTATGCGAAAATGGGGAAAGAACAACCTAACCCCATCTCGCATGAATAGACGTACACCAATCTACTTATATTTTCAAATGAAAGTTCACTTAATACAGCAAATTCTGGCCGGAGAAACGACTGTGACGGCAGCCGCCCGTCATCTGGGAAAGTCCAGACAGATCGTGCATCGCTGGATTAATCAGTATGAGAAATACGGTGAGGGCACCCTGATGCCCAGAAAGCCAGGGCCTAAAAAGGGTACAGCCTGGAGTCGCTCATCAAAGAAGGTGGAACGTCTGGTGGTGCAGCTGGCTGAGGAACATACCTTCTCAGGCCCCCTACCCCTGAGTCGCAAATACTACATACTAACAGGCTGTAAACTGAATCCCTCAACAATTTACCGTATCCTCCGCAGGAATCATGTCCGGTACGGCCGCTATGAGCCCCTGCCAAAAAGGAAGCCTAAACTCTATGTGAAATACGAGCCGGGAGAAGAAGTGCAGATGGACACCTCTTTTCCTTTTGGCAGGGCAAGAAAGCTTGTCTGCTTTGATGCTATTGATGATTGTTCAAGATGGCCTGAGACAAAGCTGTATCCCAGTCGTGAAGCAAAGTATGCGGTGGATTTTCTGCATTATTTCGTGGCAAGAGCCCCTTTTCATATCGCTGTTGTAAGAACTGACAAGGGGAAGGAATTCGGCAGGACTTTTACTCTGGCCTGTCAGAAACTGGGTATCAGACACATCAAGAACAAAGGTTACACCCCTGAACATAACGGCAAGATAGAACGTTGGCATCGGACTTTAAAAGAAGACCTAATCCGTTCCTCCTTCGAATTTAAGGCTTCACAGGACGAGTTGCAGTATCTTCTTAATCTCTGGCTCTATGAATTCCGCTTTAAAAGACCGCACACAGGACTTGGTATGAACGGCATGACACCCGCGGAAAGACTGATTACCCACTACATGAATCCGCAGGCCGAGAGTGTAAACTTAATTCTGCAACAAAACATTTATTGACATTTTTTATTTTTTATAGTAAATTATAATCTAATCAATAACCCTCCTTTATTATGGCTGGCAGAAAACCAGAAACATTGACGCCGGAACAGGTGCCGGAACAGGAAGCTGAGAAGCAGAAGGCCCTTACGTTTATCGAAGAAGTCGCCGGAGGTTTGGGCGGCTACCGCCAGACCATGGATGACGTGCTGACGATTTTCAGTGAAGACGGAAAACTCCCCGAACTCAAAGGCGTCCGCCGGAGCCCCGGCCATCCGTGGGTGAGCGCGGAAGGAAAGGTGATTGATGAATCCGAATTGTATAACGACTGATTATGCGTGTCTTCCGCTGCGGCGACATTATTTTACCGGATACCCCTGAAAATTGGGCTGATTTAGTCGGGTCTTCCGCCCCTGATTCCGGAATGGCTAAAAATATGAAACCTCAATTAGAATTTGATTTTATGAAACGGTCTTTTGAGGACGGAGTGCAGTATCGTAATGGCGCGGAACGGTTTAAAGAAACCGCCGAAATCATTGAAGCCGTGCGTGATGTTTTTGGAAAACCCGCTGAGGAATAGATTGAATATTCTTCCATTATCCATTACTCTGTGGGCGTTTTTTGATGTGGATTATGGATGTAAAAATCGAACCATCATGGAAAGAGCGGCTTCAGGATGAATTTAATGAACCTTATTTTAAAGAGCTGACGGATTTTGTGCGTGGGGAATACCAATCCAAAAAGATCTTTCCACCTCCCAAAGACATCTTCAAAGCGTTTGACCTTTGCCCGTTCGCTCAGGTGAAAGTGGTGATGTTGGGCCAGGATCCGTACCATGGGCCGGGGCAGGCGCACGGGCTTTGCTTTTCGGTGAATCAGGGGGTTTCGGTGCCGCCGTCTCTTATCAATATATATAAAGAAATCCAGTCTGATGTCGGTGGACAGATTCCTTCTCATGGCAATTTAGAACACTGGGCGAAGCAGGGGGTGTTTTTAATGAATGCTATCCTGAGTGTCGTGGCGCATCAGGCTGCTTCTCACCGTAACAAGGGCTGGGAGGAATTCACCGATGCGGTCATCCGTTTGATCACTGATCAGAAAGACCATGTGGTTTTTATGCTGTGGGGGTCGTTTGCGCACAGTAAAGCGATAATGATTGATGCTTCCAAACACCTTATCCTTAAAGCGCCGCATCCGTCTCCTTTATCGGCCCATCGGGGGTTTTTTGGCTGTAAGCACTTCAGTCAGGCGAATGATTATTTGAAATCGCACGGGCTGGAACCGATTGAGTGGATTTAAAAAGGGGTTTTTTGGCTTATTCTATTGAAAAAGTAGCGTTTTTTTGGTATAATAATAAGATTTATAAAACCAATTAATGCTTCATATTAATCAGTTACATCCTAATGTGTTTACTGACTTGAACGACGTTATTCAGGCGGCGGAAGGGCCGGATGGGCTTTCGGAGCATTTTGACCGCATCATGGATTATTTTCTGAGGGCTGACAGCCGTGAAGAGGAAGCGCAGAAAGCCGAACAGCTGTTCCGGTTTTTCGAATCCCTTGACCTGAACCGGCAGACGGATTTTCTGGAAAGATTTTTGTTTGTGGTTTTTGACGACAGAGAACTGGCCCATGAGCCCGCTATCATCCAGATACGCAAGAAGATCTCAGAGATCGGGGGGTTCGATGTGCCCCAGAACGCGCGCGAAGCCGTCCGGATGACCGATAACATCCATTTCCGCAATGATAAGCTGGCCGGACGCAAATTCATCCCCCCGCTCATCAGCTACCTGCGATCCAATGAACAGGGAATCCGGCGGTTTATCGGCCAGCTGGAGCATAAGCACCCCCAGAAGGCCCGCAGAATATTAAAAGCAATCGTCTCAGAACTTTTTAAATCCCTTCCGCCGTCAGCCCGTTTAGCGGCATAAGGGGCTTAAAACGCTGTTATTTGGCTTGCAGGGGATTTAAAAGGCTCTTCTTTATACCCTAAAAAAAGCAATAGTTAGTAGTAATAGCATGGGTTTAGTTTTAGTTGTGGCGGCTGGAATAGATATCCATAATTGCAAAATCCAGCAGCCACAACCAAACCCATACCTGCTTTCGAGTGGCAGGGGTCTTTTTTTATATCTGAATCGCAAGAGATTGGATCGTCTGCCAAATAAAATTGTCTTCCGCCCCCTTTTCTATTACTATGGGAATACGAAATAATCCTTAAAAAGCAGATAAAAATGAAAATCATTATTGTCGGCGGGGGCGAAAAAGGGCTGACGCTGGCCAATCTTCTTCAAAAAGATCATGAAATCACCCTCATCGAGAACGATGAAGAACGCGCCAAGCTGATTGCCTCTAAAACCGAATCGCTTGTCATCCAGGGGGACGGGAGTGACATCTCTATTTTAAAGGAGGCGGGAATCGGCGAGGCGGACGTGATCGTGGCGACCGCGGACGACAAGACCAACCTGATGGTCTGCCAGATTGCCAAGAACGAAGAGGTGAAACGCATCGTCTCGCTCATCAACGAATCCAAAAACGAAGAACTGTTCAGCAAACTGGAAATCACCAACCTTGTTTTTGTGGTGGGCGCCATCGTGTCCGTGCTCCAGCGCATCATCGTGCAGAGCGGAACGGAAGATGTCATCGGCCAGCTGGGCCTGGGGGACATGCAGGTGGTCCAAGTCACCGTGGCAGAGGGCAGTGACCTCATCGACAAAAAAGCTGAGATCAAAGGCGCGGTCATCCTGGCATTGTACCGGGACGGCAAATTATATAAAGACCTGGGTAAGATGGTTTTTCAGAAAGACGATGTGCTTTTGGTGGCGGTCGAGACCAAAAACCTGAACCAAGTAACCAACCTTTTTGTGGTGAAATGAAAATATTTCTCCGATATCTAGGCTATCTGCTGGTCATCTCGTCTTTTTTCAGGGCTATCCCCATTGCGGCCGGCTTTATTTATAATGAACCGGTCACCGGCTTTGTCCTGACGTTTTTGGCTTCTTTTGCGGCCGGCGGGATTTTGATTTTTCTGAACCGTAAGACTGAGGAAGCAAGCGATTACCTGACCTTAAAACAGGGCCTGCTTTTGGGCGCGCTGTCTTTTATCCTGCTTCCGTTTATCGGCGCGTTTTCGTACCTGCCCACCCTGGATTATAATTTTCTGGACGCTTTTTTTGAGTCAATTTCCGGATTTACCACTACCGGAAGCAGTGTGTATTCTTCCATCGATACCCTGCCCAAAAGCCTGCTTTTGTGGCGCGCGGAAACACAGTGGATGGGCGGGGTCGGCATCATTATGGTCTTTTTGTTTCTTTTCAGCCAGCACCAGGACGGTCAGAAACATTTTTCGGACCTGGAGACCCAGGCTCAGACCAGCATGGCCCTGTATCAGGCCCAGGGATTCCCGGAAAAACTGGACCGGAGCCTTAAAAAAACCCTGTCCGACATCATGTTTATCTATACAGGATACACGTTTATCGGCATCGCACTTTTGTGTCTGGCCGGGATGACGGTTTTTGAAGCAATCGGCATGACGTTTACCTCGCTTTCCACGGGCGGTTTCAGCATGGGCAGCCAGTTTTACAGTAATTCCTGGCAGCTCCTTGTATTGGCCTTCCTGATGATTGTCGGGGCCATTTCTTTTATCACTCACGACAAACTCCTCCGCAGGAAGTGGAAAGCGTTTTTATCCAGCTTTGAGAAAAACATCTTCCTGCTTTTTCTGCTGGCCGGCATCCTCATCACTTTAACAGTCTTCCCGGATTTTAAACTGGCCGCGTTTGAACTGGTCTCCGCCTTTACTACCACCGGTTATAACATCCATATCATCTCTTTACTCCCTCAGCTTTTCATCTTCATCATGATGATCGGGATGATCGTGGGCGGCAGTGCCGCGAGCACGGCGGGCGGTATTAAAGTCAACCGTATCTATTATCTGCTCCGCGCCATTCCGTGGCATATTAAAAAACTTTCTAATTCTTCCAATGCCATCATCCCGCTGACCATCCATGAACAGGAGGTGGGCGAAAAAAAGATCAGCAATATCGGTATTTTTGTCTTCGGTTACTTTTTTATCCTCCTCATCGGCACTCTTATCTTTATGCTGTACGGCTTTGGCTTTCTGGATGCCTCGTTCCAGATGATATCGTCTTTAGGGAATGTGGGCCTGCAGACTGTTGAGCTGGCCGCGCTGAACCCTTTGCTGAAATCCATCCTCATCATCGCCATGCTGTTCGGCAGGCTGGAGATCTTCCCATTGCTCATCTTACTGAGAAGCCTGTTTAAGAAGCGGACATCCGCCTGATTCAGATTTTTATTTAGGACTATCAGGATAATAAAGATTATTACGACTATTAGGAAAAAATCATTGTAATAGTTTTAAAAGCCCTAAAAATACCGAAGCGGCATCGTATAAAACAGAACAGCGGTTCCGTAATCCGGAATTTAGTCTTGACTTTTATTTGATTTTTCCACTAAGAAATTTAGATTTCAGGCGAAAATTCCCTTTGAAAACCGCCGTTGTTTTGGTAGACTTCATCTGGTAAGCGTCTGCTTATATATGGGTATGCGGCTTTTGCCATCTTATTGATTTTTAACTCTAACTTTTATTTATAGTGGCCCAAGAGAACAAAGACCCTGAAGACAAAAAACCTTTGGATGAGGAAACTTCGGAAGAAGAAAAAGACACGCAGGCTTTCGCTGATGAGCCGGAAGAGATGCTTTTGGAGGATGAAGGCGGCGGGGATGAAACGGGTAAACGGTCCATTGATTTCGGCAATACAAACAACCGGGATATTGTGACCGAGATGAAAGAAAGTTATATCGATTACGCCATGAGCGTGATTGTTTCACGCGCGCTTCCGGACGTGCGCGACGGTTTAAAACCCGTGCACCGCCGCATCCTTTATTCCATGCATGAACTGGGCTTACGGAGCGGAGGTAAGTTCCGCAAATCCGCGGCTGTGGTCGGGGATGTGCTGGCCAAATACCATCCGCATGGAGACAGCGCTGTTTATGATTCTATGGTCCATATGGCGCAGGATTTCAAGATGCGTTATCCGCTGGTGTTCGGGCAGGGGAATTTCGGTTCCATGGATGGCGACAACGCCGCGGCCATGCGTTATACCGAGGCGAAGATGCAGAAGATCACGGATGAGATTTTGGCGGATATTGAAAAAGAGACCGTCGACTTCCGCCCGAATTACGACGGCCGCCTGAAAGAACCATCGGTTTTACCCAGCCGGATTCCCGCCTTGCTTTTAAACGGTACCATGGGGATCGCGGTGGGTATGGCCACGAATATTCCGCCCCATAACCTGAAGGAGGTGATGGAAGCGGTCCTGCATCTCATCGACAATCCCGAGGCCACGGTGGAAGATCTGATGCAGTTTGTGAAAGGTCCGGATTTTCCGACCGGCGGGATGGTTTATGACACCGAAGTCATTAAGACCGCTTATGCCACGGGCCGCGGCAGTGTGATGACACGCGGACGGGCGGAGATCGAAGAACTGAAAAACGGCAAATTCCAGATCGTGATTACCGAGATTCCTTTCCAGGTCAACAAAGCGACCCTGGTGGAAAAGATCGCCCAGCTTGTCCAGAACAAGACCATCAAGGGCATTTCAGATATCCGCGACGAGTCCAATAAAAAAGGTGTCCGCGTGGTGGTCGAGCTCAAGCGCGACGCGTATCCCAAAAAGATATTAAACCAGCTTTACAAATATACCTACCTGCAGACGTCTTTCGGTTTCAATATGATCGGTCTCATCAACGGCATCCAGCCGCGCCTGCTCGACCTGAAACTGATTTTATCCCAGTTCATCGAACACCGTCAGGAAGTGGTGCGCCGGCGCACGGAATACGAGCTCAAGGTCGCCCAGGCGCGCGCCCATATTCTGGAAGGCTTAAAGATCGCGCTCGACCATATCGATGAAGTCATCGCCCTTATCAAGAAATCCGAGACCAAAGAAGCCGCCAGGGACGGTCTGATGGAACAATTCAAGCTCACCGAGATCCAGGCCAAGGCGATTTTAGAGATGCGCCTGCAGACTCTGGCCGGCCTGGAGCGTAAGAAAATCGAAGACGAACTGAAAGAGAAACTGGATTTTATCAAAGAATGCGAAGCCATCCTGGCAGACCCCAAACGCGTGCTGTCTATCATCTCTGAGGAAACGCAGGAAATCATTGACAAATACGGTGATGACCGCCGGACGGAAGTGGTGTCTCACGCCATCGGCGAGTTTAACGTCAAACAGCTCATCCCGAACGAGGATATGATTGTGATCCTGACCAAAGGCGGATATATCAAGCGTTTGCCTCCTACTTTGTACCGTACACAGAGCAGGGGCGGCAAAGGGGTCATCGGCATGGCCACCAAAGAGGAAGACGAGATCAGCCAGATCATCTATACCCGTACGCACAACAACCTTTTGTTCTTTACGGATAAAGGCCGCGTGTTCCGCCTGCCGGTGTACGAAGTGCCCCAGGCCAGCCGTACGGCCCGCGGACAGGCCATTGTAAATCTGGTCCAGATGACCGATAAGGAACAGGTCACGGTGATGTTCGACAGCACCATCGAGACAGTTGAAGAGGGCAACCAGTACCTTTTTATGGCTACGAACCAGGGGACTGTTAAAAAGACCAAGGTCGATGATTTTAAAAATGTCCGCAAAACAGGCCTGATCGCCATCAAACTCCGCCCGAACGACCTTTTGCAGTGGGTCAGACCCACCCGGGAAGGCGACCAGATCGTCCTGGTCACGCGGGAGGGTAAATGCATCCGCTTTAAACAGGGGGATGTGCGCTCCATGGGCCGGAACAGTATGGGGGTGCGGGGTATCCGGCTGAAGGGGGATGACCGGGTGGTGCAGATGGATGTGGTGAAAGATGAAGAGAACAGCCGCCTGCTGGTGGTGATGGAAAACGGGCTGGGCAAAAGCACCAAAGTGTCTAAATACCGTTTCCAGAACCGCGGCGGCACCGGCGTAAAGACCGCGACCCTGACCAAACGCACCGGCAAGCTGGTCGGCGCCCAGGTTTTGGAAGAAGGGATGGAGGGCGACCTCATCCTCGTTTCCCGTATGGGGCAGATGATCCGTCTGCCTTTAAAAGACATTCCCACGAGTGGCCGCGCCACTCAGGGCGTGTATGTCATGCGGCTGAAAGACAACGATAAGGTCGCGTCGATCTCTCTGATCGTGGATAAAAAGAAGGGTGGCGATGAGCAGAAATTGCCTTTACAATAGATTTAAAGAAAAACAAAGTCCTTATGACCCCTTCTTTTTTAAAAAAACTCCTTTGTTTTGCTGTTTTTATATTTTTTGTACTGACAGCCTTCCCGGTCCGGGCGCAGGAGTTTTTTAAAGATATCTCCATCTCCCCGGGGGATGTGCGGGTGACGGACAGTGTCCTGAAAGGGGATTCGGTACGCGTTTATGTGACCGTGCACAACCATTCCCATTTTGATCTGTCGGGGGTGGTGAAGTTTTACGATGAAAAGACCAGTTCTTTTATCGAGCCGGATCAGCCTGTCTCTATTCTGGCGCAGAATACGGATGATGTGTTTGTGGACTGGACCGCGGATTCCGTGGGCAACCATCCTATCGCCGTCCGGGTGGTGCCCTGGCACAGCGACGGGGATGATCCCACCAACAACAAAGTCACCAAACCGGTTTACGTGGACACGGACAGCGACGGGGACGGCATTGGCGACCGCGCGGATCCGGATGACGACAATGACGGCACGCCGGACAATGAAGACGATTTCCCCCGCGATCCGAGCGAATCCAAAGACACGGACGGGGACGGCATCGGGGACAACGCGGACACGGATGACGACGGGGACGGGGTGCCGGATGTGGAGGACGCCTTTCCTTTAGACCCGGACGAGACCAACGACACCGACGGGGACGGCATCGGGGACAACAGCGATGTTTTCCCCTACAATTCTAATGAATGGGCGGATTCCGACGGGGACGGCCTGGGTGATAACGCTGACCCCAACGACGAGAACCATTCGCCCGAGCCCTTTATCCAGATGGATAAGACGCGGGTGCGGGTGGGGAAATCCCTCACGTTCAACGCGCTGAAATCCGAGGACCCGGACGGCCAAATCACCAAATACGAATGGGATTTCGGGGACGGCACGCAGACCACGGGGGTTATTACGGACCACGTGTACAAGAAAGCCGGTGAATACATCGTCACCCTGAAAGTCACGGATGACAAAGGGGAATCGCGCGAACAGCAGGTGCAGGTACAGGTAGGCCGGAGCCTGTTTTTTATCGCGCTCGTCATCTGCACCCTCCTTTTAATTCTCCTGCTTTTAGGCCTTATCATCCCGGGCAGCCGCTTTCACCATAAAAAACTGCTGGACGTGCATCGGATTGAACGGAGTAATAAAGGGTGAATATTTGTGATTTGTGAATTGTGATTTGTGAATTGTGATTGAAATCTTAAATTGCAAATAAAAAAGCCCTTGTCTAAATAAGGTAAATACTATAAAATCTCTCCGCCTGTTAACATTATAACGTTTTTTGAAATGAAAGCTGATATCCATCCTGCTTATCACAAGACGAAAGTCACCTGCGCGTGCGGGGCTACCTTTGAATTCGGCTCCACGGCCGAGTCTTATCATGTGGAAATCTGTTCCAAATGCCATCCGTTTTACACCGGCAAGCAGAAACTGGTCGATACCGCCGGCCGTGTGGATAAATTCAAGGAGCGCCAGAAAGCTTTTGAAATGAGGCAGGCCGAACAGAAGGCGCGGACCGGCAAAAAGGCTAAAAAAGAGACGGTGGAAGAGCGAATGACCCGTAAGGCAGAAGAAAAAGAGGCTCTAAAAGCCGAGGAAAAGGCTAAAAAAGAGGAAGAGAAAAAGGAGGCGGCCAAAAAACAGGCGGAGAAAGTGACGGTGAAGAAGGAGGAAGAGGAAGAGGCATCCGCTAAAAAAACAATTAAGAAAACGGCTAAAAAGCCTGCTAAAAAGACGGCGAAGAAGAAATAATTGTTTTATGAGCTAACCAAAGAAGACGCGGCCCGCAGAGGGTCGTGGCTTTTTTGGAATAGCGGAGCGAGCGGCTTTTAGACAACGTTTGCTGTTTATGCGAAGATGGTCAGTGTTATAATTTAGCATGAAGTGCTGAAACAGGCCAGCATATGGGCGTAGCGACCGAAGGGAGTGAAGCCGCAAAGTGCGTGTTAGGCGTTGTTTACCGCAAACTTGCGATTGAAAAAGTTTTTAATTTTTGGTATAATAAAATGAAACTTTAATTTTGCAAACATGGAAAACTTAAATTGTCTTAGGGCATTCACTGGTTCCCACAGCTTTATCTATCAAGAAAAGCCACTTTCTCCTGAAACCGTGCAAGCAAAACCCGCTTCATCCGAAAAGACGGAAAAGTTGGAACCAAAACAGGTTGTTGAAACTTTGAAAAAAGCTGGTTTCCAGAATGCACGCCTTGAAACGAAAACTGAGCAACATTGGAAAAGACATGAACATGAGCGTCAACAACCTGGTATTCCTCGAGACGCTTTGCCTCCGAATCATCCTGATCGCGAAACTGTACCTGTTGAAGTTGCTACCTATAGATTTGTGTATCGCGGTATTGATGCGTCTTTTCGGGTGATTCAACAGGAAAGAGGAAATGTAGTTTTAGGCTTCAGCACCGAAAAGTCTGGGTCTGCAATAAGTGCGCCAGATTGGGATAAGGCGTTGTCGAAGATTAAGTCTGCTATTGAGCAAGGAGATCCAAACTTCTTTAAGGAATTAATGGAAAAGGATGGCTTTAAAGACGTTCGTTTCCGGGAACGAGGGAAAGGTGGCTATCCTACTTACGATTTTACTTTAGATAATGGTCAGAAAGGGAATATTGTAAGGATAAGTGACAGAAGCGGGTTTTTGCTTGCTTGCAATAGAGAAGATCATGGAACCTTTACAGTGAATGCCCTTACTTTAGCAGAGGCTATAAGTAAAGTTATGGATCGAATTAATACTCCAGATTTAGAATAAAGTTTGCGGTAAATTTCGCCTAACGTTTCGGGCACTAGTGTTGCGTTAACTGAAATCAGCTATCAATATATTGGCTTGTTTAAGGTA
>CAZIDW010000015.1:2368-23659 GCA_964538225.1 uncultured Candidatus Peribacteria bacterium | reverse complement strand
GAGGGATTCGAACCCCCGAATGCATGGACCAAAACCATGTGCCTTACCACTTGGCGACTCCCGAACGGAACCTTTGACTTGTTTTTTTACTTCTAAATTTATACTAAGCGGATTCATTTTTAATGATTTCCGCGACTTTTTCAACTGTTTTTTCAAGATCCCCGTGTTTGTTTTCCACCAGATAATCGCATTCACGGGCCAAAGCGAATTCGCGATGCATGCTTTCGAGACGTTTTTTGAGTTCATCTTCGGAAATCGTGGCCCGGTTGACGATACGGTCGATGAGCTCCTGTTTGTCCGGTACGGTGATAAAGATGGTCACCAGGTTCTCATCGGGAATTCGTTCCCGGATACTTTCAAACCCCTGGATGTCCACCTCGCGGATTACAGTCTCCCCATTCTTCAGGCTGTCGATGACGGGTTTTTTGATGAGGCCGTAATGATGGTCCTGATGGACCACGGCGTATTCCAGAAATTCATCGTTTTCAATGCCTTTTTCAAATTCTTTCTTGGTGTAAAAATGGTAAATATCCCCCTCTTTTTCGCCTGTGCGTTTGGGGCGGGTGGTTGCAGACAGCGGATAGGTGTATTCCGGATGCGCTTTCTTGAGTTTCATCAGAACCGAGCTTTTTCCGGAACCCGACGGGCCGACGATGAGAAATAATTTACCGTTCATTTTTATTAGGATTTGAACGATTTGTAGGATTTAAACGATTCGTAGGATTTCATTCTAATCATAATAATCCTAAAAATCGTAACAATCTTACAAATCCTAATTTACTGTGAACGTATTTTAGCCCAAAAGCTTGTTTTCCATAAGTCCAAAGGAATTGACTTTGAGTAAAATTGGTGCTATAATGAAAAGATTTAAAAAGTTCTTTAAAAACCCGTGATGGAAGTAGAAAGGGGCTAGTCGCCCAACATTACAGGCGGTGACTAGCCTCTCCCTACTTTCTACCCTCCATCCCTCCGCCCCGTTTGCCGTCAGGCAGACTAGACGCGGATGTGGTGAAAGTAGCCTCTCCTCCGTAGCTCCGCTTGCGGAACGAAAGAGGAAGCAGGCCAAAAACAAAAAGGAAAAAATACAAAAACAAAAACTCTCAATCGTCTGATTGGGAAACCGTGATCCAGTAGCGGCCTAAAAAAACTGGAAATATAGAAAGGTAGGGAGGCTCCTCCGATGTTATATCGGAGTCCGACCGCATTCCTATATTGAGCCACGGTCCCAATGGGGCCAACGCTCTCTGGAATCGTGTGTCGTTAGGGCGTCAATGTCACCTCTGCGGTCCGTACAATTTATTGTGTCCGCATGTGTAAATTACACTGGCGCCCTTTACTAAATAGCGAGAAATCCGTTCCGAACGGAGTAAGACCCTGAGCTTGTCGATGAACTGCTTCGAAGTGAGGGCGGATTTTTGAAAATCTGCGAAATGTAATGAAGAAAATTTTTGAAAATCCGAGGATTTCCCTATTGAACCAGTATAGCAATACTCATCAAAAGCAGAGCCTTTGACTTATCTGTTATAATAAACCCAAATCTAAACCAAACTATTATGAAAAAATCCAAAACGCTGAATTTCACGCCCGTGGCCATGTTCTTTATTGTGCTGGGAATCGTTTTTTTTATTCTCGGGCTTTTTATGATCTTTTTCGCCAGCAACAAAATAATAGCGCCGGGCTTTTCTTACCTCATCACCATCGGAGGTGCGCTCATCATGATTGGCGGGTATACGAACCTGGAACTGGGGCTGATCCGGAAACAGATGAGGAAAAAATAACCTCAGCCTTCTTATTTTTTTAACTCACATTTATTATGTTTGATGATTGTGAGTGCGGAGAAGACTGCGACATCTGTGAAGAGTTCGGTTTTCCTGAGTGTGAATGTAAATGCGATAAGGACCTGGAAGATATATTGGATTACAAAGAATGGGATGACGATACCGAATGGTAAAAGGTAACCCCTCCCTCCAACGCTTTGGCAAAGGGGGATGGGGTTTTAAAAACCACAAAACAGGATGATAAGTTATTTAGTATATATACTATAATCACTTATCCCATTTATCTGACCCGCTAACCCCCGATAGTCAGTTAGGGGATACTCTATTACCTATATTCCTTAATCCGGAATGCTCAGCGTTCCCGGCTGGACGCGGTGCGGCCCAATTGTTTTCTCATTTTTTCAACCAAATCGGCCACGCGCTGTTCAGGCGACCGGATGCCGTTCAGGCGGTCCGCTCGTTCTTTCAGCTGGCCAAGGCGATAATTGCCTTTTTTGTCGGCCATCTGCACAACGCCCTCGCAAAGAACGGCAGGGGTGGTATCTGATGTCAGGATTTTTTCAGCAAGTTTTGTATTCCCGCAACAGGCACAGGAATGTTCAGGGTTAGGTTTCATAGAAATATGATTAATAAGGTTATTTATTATAATTATTTTTTTATATTTTGTCAAATTTAAAACGTATGCCTTTTAAATAACTCACACACATTTAGGACACCGTGTATTGTTAGAAGCGCTTACTTACTAACTAAACACACGATGTCCAAAGAAAAATTACGTCAAATTAAACAGGAAGTAAAAGAAAAAGCATTAGCCAAGATACGTTGGCAATGGTTTAAGGCTTACAAAAAGCTTAAGAATGTCTCTAAGGTATGTCAAATATATGGCATTAGCAGAAGTCAGTTTTATTATTGAAAAAGTCGTCTGAATTTGCCGTCTTCCGGTAAAGGGAAAGGTTATTCAAAAGCCAAAAGACTGATCTCTTACTCCCGTAAACCAAAAACAAACCCAAAGAAATACTCTGAAGAAACAATTAAATTGATCATTAAAATCCGTAAAAGAACGAATCGCGGCGCAGATCACATCTGGTTTATTTTAAGAGATAAATATCAGATTTATGTTTCTGTAACCGGTATTTATAAGACCCTGAAACGTGAAGGATTAATTAAGGAAAGGAAGCACAAAAGAAAACAGAATAAGACTTATGAAGCTCCTAAATATTTACCGGGAGAGAAGGTTCAGATTGATGTGAAGTATGTAAAACTGGAAGATGAGAAAGCAAGAAGGCTGGATAAAGCCTATCGCTGGGTTTACCAGTATACGGCTTTAGATGTCGCTACAGGCATTAAATGTAAACTTATCTATGAGACACATGATCCTGAAGCCAGTATTGATTTCCTTAGCAGAGTCAGACTCTTTTACCCATTCCCTATTAAGATCATACAGACAGATAATGGTTTTGAGTTTACCTGGAGGCTTCATCCTGAAATTACAAAAACCCATCCATTCACCCTCCAGTGTTCATTCTTTGGCTATGAGCACTATTTAATCCCGCCTGCTTATCCCAGAGCCAATTCGCATGTTGAACGTACACACCGTATTGATGCTGAAGAAGTTTACAGGGGCAGAACCTTTACTTCGCTTAAACAACTGCATAAAATGAATTTAAGATCACTTAAATATTTCAACGAAAAACGACCGCAAAAAACCAAACATTTCTTTCCTCCGCTCAAATTCGGAATCCTGAAATACCAGTTAAAAAGACAAAAACTTAACTACACTGTCCTAAATGTCTGGAATTACTACAAAAACGTATGCCTTTATACGTGATTTTGTGCTAAAATAAATACCGTTTTAAAAACTAAAATAAAAAACCATGAAACATAAACCTTTATGCTGGATTGTCAGCCTGCTGGTCTTTATCGGCGCCCTTAACTGGGGTCTGGTGGGCCTGGGCGGCTTTCTGAATATGGATTTAAATGTGGTCGAACTGCTCCTGGGCGCCTGGCCTGTAGTGGCGGATATCGTCTACCTGTTGGTGGGTATCGCGGCCGTGATATTCCTCATCGGCTTTTTAAAGAGCCCCTGCGCCGCCTGTGAAAAAGACGCGGCAAAAGAAGTGCCGGAACCCGCGGCGCCCGCAGAACCGGAGACCCCGGCTGAAGGCGGACAGCAGTAAATTTCAAAAACCAATCCGGATAACCCTCTCTTCTAAAGAGGGGGTTATTTTGGTGTATTGTCCGGCCTAACGGGTTTTCCTTTTTGTAAAATACGCCGCGGCCAAACCGGTAGCCACCGGCACGGCGAGAATCAGTGTGGCGCTACCCACCAGCGTCCGGACGATCTCTTCCGCCAGGTATTCATTATTCAGGATGACCCATAATGGCTGAGGGGATTTAGTGATGAGCAGGAATACCGGGAATGACGCCCCCACGTATGCGATGACCAGTGTGTTGATCATGGACGCGATGTGTTCTTTGCCCACCGAAAATCCGCGGTGGTACAGCTGTTTCAGCGACAATCGGTGATTGGCCTTGTGCAGCTCTTCGACTGCGGCGACCTGGGTGGTGGTGATGTCATCCAAAACCCCTAACGTACCGATGACGATTGCGCCCAAAAGCAGGCCGCGCAGGTCAAAATCCCCGAAGGAGGATAAGTAAACGGTTTCCTCGGATCCCATCCCGAACAGCGTAGCAAAACGGACAGCCAGGACTGCCATCAGAAGTGATAAGCAAAGGGTGAATAAGGTGCTTAAGACCGCGAGCGTCGTCCGTTTACTGAACCCGTGCGACAGATAAATGGAGATCATGGCGATAGCGACGGCGCCCCCGAAACTGATAAGCAGAGGATTGCCGCCGGCCACGATTCCCGGAATCACCCATTTAATCAGTATAAAAAGCGTCGCTGTTAAACCGATCAGGGCAGAAAGTCCTCTCCAGCCGGAAATAATGACCGCTAGGCCGACAAATAAAACCACCAGCCACAGCAGACTGTTAAGGCGGTACGGTTCGTAGACTTCATAGGTCACCTCGCCATCCAAATCACTTCTGACCAGTACTACCGCCTCCCCTTCCTGAAGGCGCTGAGGTGCCCCACGGACCAGCTGGTTGATGTAATCCACTTCCCGGATATCCCCGGCTTCTTTGCCTTCCTCGATCCGGACGTCGAGCATCTGGATATGCTGCTCGGCTCCGAACAGGTCTTCCTGGCTGGTCCCGCGGATGCCGACAATGGTCCCACGGAAAAACTGTTCGGAATAATCGATTGTTTGAGCATGGGTCTGAGGAACGGACAGAAATAGGCAAAAAAAGACGCCGACGATGCTGATGACTTTCTTAAACATACTGCAGGCAGTTTAGCATAAAAGCAAAAAAAATCTTAATTAAAGGTTTTTGGCTTTCTTTAGCCAAATGCAAGCTTTTTTAAGACTATTGACTTTCAGCGATATCTTGAGTAAAATAATTTGACCCTTTTTTCGGACGCCCTCTTTTTTTAAAGGAGCGGCCACCGGACGGGGTTCTGATCTTTTACAAGCAGGTCCACTTACGCTTTTTTCAATTATATTGTCGCTGTTAAACATTAACCGCCAACCAGCAAGGAGGAAAGCAAAATGCCCCGGCTAAAAAACGGAGTACGATTTTTGCTCGAAAACAGCTTGTTTCTCATCGGAGGGACAGCAGTGGCCCTCGTTTTCGCCAACCTGGACTATGAATCCTACCATCATCTCGTCCACACGAAGGCCGCGCCGCACATCAACCTGCATTTTATTGTAAACGATGTGCTGATGTGTTTCTTTTTCGCCCTCGCGGCCAAGGAGATCTGGGAAGCACTGCTGCCCGGCGGACCGCTTTCTTCCGGGAAAAAAGCCGCCACTCCACTCATCGCCACCCTCGGCGGTATCGTGGGGCCGGCCGGCCTGTACCTTCTGGGTGTCATATTCTTTGGCGCCACGGAACTCACCCGCGGGTGGGCGATTCCCTGCGCCACTGACATCGCCTTCAGCTATCTGGTGGCGCGGCTGGTGTTCGGCAAGGGGCACCCTGCCATCCCCTTCCTTTTGCTGCTCGCCATTGCGGATGACGCCGCCGGCCTCATCATCCTGGCTGTCGCCTATCCGACCGGCGACATGAACCTGGTGATGTTCTTCGGCTGTGTTATCGGTGCCATCGGGTTTAACCTGATTGTGCTCAGAAAATGGCTGAAAGCCAAGAGTTTCTGGTTGTATCTTACAATCGCCGGACCGCTCTCATGGTGGGGGTTCTTCCAAGGCGGAATCCATCCTGCTCTGGCACTCGTTCCCATCATCCCCACCCTCCCTCACGCCAGCCATGATGACGGCTTCTTCGAAGGCGCGCGCCCCGACCACCCCACTGATCCTCTTAATATGTTTGAGCATTGGTGGAAGAATCCTGTCGAGATTATTTTATGCCTCTTCGGCTTTGCCAACGCAGGGGTCGCCTTCGGCGCCATGGGGCTCGGCACAGGATTGGTCACTGCGGGACTTCTCGTGGGTAAGCCTATCGGCATCTTCCTGCTTACCCTCATCGCCTGCAAACTGTTCCGCCTGGAACTGCCTGAAGGGATGACGTGGTCTGATCTTCTCATCCTCGGGTTTATGGCCGGTATCGGATTCACCGTCGCCCTGTTCGTGGCCACGGTCGCTTTCCCTGCCGGTTCCTCCCTGGACGCGGCCAAAATGGGAGCGCTGTTTAGTTTCGGCGCCGCTATCCTTTCCTTCCTGGTCGCCAAATCCCTGAAAGTCGGAAGATTCACGGTTAACCAACGCTGACTCATTCTATAAAAAGCGGCAACAGTGGACCTGCTTGCCGTTTTTAAAACACAAATTTTTAATCTGTCTACTTTTTTTTATGTCTTAAATAAGCCATTTTTTTAATAATAGGTGAACTTTTGTTCATTTTTTCTTGATTTAGTGAACAAACGTTTACTATAATCAGAATGTCTAATCGATTGGCCGGCCGGCTGACCTGTGACGGCCCAGGCTGATCGTCCCCTTAACACCTTATAATCATGTTAACCAATTTATTGATTGCCTCAGCATGCGTTTTTATCACTTTGGTTGTCATTCTGAATTTCAGCCGGTTGTTTGAGGCGGTTGAACGCCTTAGTGCCCATATAAATCAATGCAAATCATTTTTTGAAACGCTGATTCGTGTTTATAAAAACCGTGGCCAGCTTATTCCTTAATCCTTATTCCTTAGTCCTGCCATTATGATCATCAATTCTTTTCTCGCGCTTTTCGCGCTTGCCATCGCTTTCGGCTTTCTTTATATCATTAACCACGTACGCTAATGATTGAAAATCTAAAAGAAAAAATCAGCCGCATCCGGCATTATTACCGGGAAAACAAAGTCATGCCCACTTATGACGAGATTTGCGCGCTGTTTGGATTTAAATCCAAAAACGCCGCCTTTAAACTCGTTAACAAACTGGTGGATGAGGGCTTTGTGGAAAAAATGGATAAAGGCCGTTTAAAGCCAGGCGCCAATTTTTTGGGCCTTCCTATATATTCCAGCGTGTCCGCCGGGCCGGCCACGACTGAAGAAGAAATCCTGCTGGACCATGTGGACCTGAATGATTATCTCATCCAAAAACCGGAATCCACTGTCCTTATCAATGTACGGGGTGACAGCATGACCGACGCCGGCATCCATGAAGGGGATAAGGTAGTGGTCGACCGCAAAGCCACGCCCCAACTCGGCAATATAGTCGTAGCCGTAGTCGACGGGGAATACACTGTTAAATACTTAGACAAAACGAAGGATGGTAAAATTCTGCTCCAGCCTGGCAATCCCAAATATGAACCCATTGTGCCGCAGAACGAAATGGCGGTTTTCGGCAAGGTGGTCGGGGTGATAAGGAAAATGTAAAACGAATAAGTATTCCATTTTAATATGCAGTATTCAGAAGAAGTTTATTTTGTATATATAATGACAAACAAGTGGCATACCGTCTTATAAACCAGGATGACGAATGATATTTTGGAACGTCCGTGGCAACATAAAACCAGATATTATAAAATCGGCTTCCTGCTCATCGTCTTCATCATCCTGCTGGCGCTAAAAATCTCTGCAGCCGTGGCCATGAGTGTATTTGGCGGCAGTATACTGGCCAACGGCCTGTTGCGGCTGATTGCGATTGACTGGATGAACCGGCATAAGATTCTGCCGAAATCAGCGAAGAAATAAAATTATTTAAAAACCTCCCCCGAAGTTACCCTGGGGGAGGTTTTTTGTCGTCGGTTTATTCAGCTACCCCGTCTTCCCCTTCGGCCTGACCTTCTTCGCTGCGGTCTACCATCACCTGATTCTCATCATCCCAGCATTCAGGGATCATCTCCAAAGGAAAATCATACGGTTCGATCTCCGCGCAGCCGATCGTGCCGTTGCCGTCCCACGCAATCACCCAGCCGTCATCGGTATTGGCCGCGAACCACGCTGCCCCGCCGATCTCATCGGTAAAACGGACTCCGCCACTGGCGAAAGCGCCGTCATTACTATCTACGGTTAACTCGAGGGTATCTAACTTTTCTTCCCAGTCCGGATATTTATTCAGGAAAGCCTGGATAAAAATATCATTATCGTCTCCCGTTTCTTCGGCTTCTTCCTCTGCAGACTCCGCTTCCGTTTCGTCCTCTATTTCTTCTTCGTCGTCTGTCATTTCATCATCAGATCCTTCTCCTGTATCTGATGCATTTTCATCGGTATCATCTGTCTCCCCCTCCTCAGACACATCCTCTGTTTCCTCATCAGTACCTTCTTCATCTTCCGTCTCCTCTTCTGCCGTGCCTTCATCTGCCATGTCCTCATCTTCCATATCTTCAGCCGATGTATCAGTATCGGGCTGGGTATAACGATTGCTCATATCAAAACATCCCGTCAACAGAAAAGCCGCCATGAAAAGGATTAATAATTTTTTAAACATGATTATAAAATTACTAAATAAAAAGCAGGATTATCAGGCGAACCCATTATACAAGCCAGCAAAGGGATGGCAAGAGATAATATTACTGAACGCAAAGGCCGACTTCGCAATGGTAGCCTTCTTTGCAGTCAGTGTCCGATTCACAATCGTAACAAAACTGGAATTCCTTTCCATCCTTACCCACCAATGATCCCCGTCTTATACCATGCTTGCAATTTTCACATTTCGGACACATGGTGGAAAGATCCCAGGTCTCAAAACGGTCGGCGACTTCTTCTTCAGTCAGGCATGTATAGGTCATGCAAAGCGCGTACCCTTCAGGGCAGTCTTTGGAATATTTGCAGTCGACCGGTTTACATGTGCCATCCAGGCAGGCAAGGATCTCGGTTTCCGACTTACACTGACCATCCCATTCACAGTCGGAGCCGACACCCCCCTTTTCTACCGTTTCTATGTGGATACTTGTTTCCGTTCCTTCGCTGTCAACAGTGGTTTTGACTTCCCCCATCTTTTTGCCTTCTTCATCGATCACATCACTGACCTGAGTGCAACCGGCCAGCAGAACAATACTGATCAAGGCAATGAATAAAACAGCTTTTTTAAACATCTTTAAAATGGATTAATAGTTAAATCGAATCATCACGCTCCATTATACAAGCGAAAAAAATGATGACAAGAGGTTTAAACAAAATTGAACAGTAGCCGACAGGAATCCTCTCGCTGCGCCCACCTCCGCCAAGGCTTCGGCGGGCTTGCTGCGAGTACTCAAATCATCGTCGCTTCGCTCCTCAGTTTTCGTATCGAATGTATTGAGTATTGGGTAGTCGGTGGTGACCCCGACAGGAATCGAACCTGTATCTAAGCCTTAGGAGTGCCTTGTTCTATCCATTGAACTACGGGGCCGTTTGTCGGATATTACTATACCTTAAAAATTTCCAATGACCAATTTCCAATGGCCAAATAACGTCCAATGTCTAATTTAGAAATTTGGAATTAATTTCGACATCAAAAACACGATTTTCGAAATCATTTGGAAACTGGAAATTGGAATGAATTGGAAATTCCTCTAAGAGGGTTGTATCACCACCACCTTACTGGATTCATCCGGCATTTCGCTCCGTTTGATCGTGTAAGTGTCGATGGGTTCGCCGGGCTGGGTGCCCATTTCTTTTAAAAAAGCATCCACTCCGTCAAATCCGCATTTACACCCTTCCGTGTGATAGGCGACAGGGATGATGATGCGCGGCTCCACCTGTTCCACCACTTCTTTGGCTTTTTTCGCGTCAATCCCCTCTTTGCCGCCCACGGGGATAAACAGGACATCCGCATCGCCGATCTGCTCAAGCTGTTCCGGAGTAAGTTTGGTGCCCAGGGCGCCCAAATGGCAAAAGCGAATGCCGTTTAAATCAAAAATAAAAATCGTGTTCTCTTTCTGCTCTACATCCTCTTTCGTGTTATGAAAAGACGCAATGCCTTTAAAGTGAGAACCGCCTATTTCATATTCCCCGGGCCAGCTGAAGACTTTGGGGTCGCCTTCAATAACCGAGGAGTTATTGTGATGGGCATTGTTATGGCTCACTGTCACCACATCCGCTTTCAGTTTCGGCATCGTCAGACCCGTGGTGTCGTCATAAGGATCCATTACCACCGTGATGTCATTTTTAATCGAGAGGCAGGAATGCCCGTGGAACTTGATCTGCATAATGTTGTTTATGTTTAAAAAGCCTGTCTATTTTAGCATAAAACGAAACGACGATACAACGAAATAACGATGGAGCGATGTAACAATTATGTTATGTCATTACCTTGTCAGACCAAAGAAAGGCGGAGCAGTTTCCAGCCAAGCAGACTCACAAAGGTGAGCAGAAAAGCGATGAACATCACTTCTGACGGGCCGCTGTCCGGCGTACGGACGGCTTCAGGCGTGGTGACCTGCGCGGTCGGCTGGGGAACAGCTTGGGCGACCTGATAACCGCTGGCCTGGTTTTGCCGGAGC
Source organism: uncultured Candidatus Peribacteria bacterium (assembly GCA_964538225.1). Classification (GTDB taxonomy): domain Bacteria; phylum Patescibacteriota; class Gracilibacteria; order UM-FILTER-43-11; family UM-FILTER-43-11; genus JAFGCR01. Next base: position 12,945 of record CAZIDW010000015.1, on the reverse strand, counting down.
ATGGCTTCCGGGGTGGTGGTGACGGTATGCGGGTTAACCCTGAAACCGGGTTGCTGGACTGCAGAGGGCTGGCCGATGGCGGCAGTGGTGTCGACGCCCGGCACGGTTCCCGGCGCCGCCGGCTTCATCCCCTCAGCCGCTTCAGCCAGTTCTTCCATGGCCTTGATATCCTCTTCGCGCTGTTTCTGGAGTTCCTCCAGCTGTTTATTAAGCTCGTCGATCAATTCAGCCTGCGCGCCTTCTTCCTCGGCCAGTCCGGCCAAATATGCCTCCAGCGCTTCCACGGCCGGACCGCTGCATTTTTCCAAAAATTCATCCGTGTTTTCATACAGTGTTACGAACTGGTCTTCATCATACGTGCCTTTTTCCAGCTTGCAGACCGCTTCTTTCTGCGCCATCTGGGGAATGGTAACCGTGGTGTAAAGCACGTTCATCAGACAGTCGTCGTTTTCACTGCCCGTGATCTCATGGTCCGCTTCAAAACCCTTTTCCAGGATTTCGGACTCATAAGCCATTTTGGCTAACGAACAATCTTCCAGATGGGGCAGAAAACAGGAAAGGTCAGTCCCGCAATCCTCAGGGCCTTCTTCTTCGGGTTCGGAAACAGGCTCAACGGAAATATCCACCGCCTCCTCTTCCGGCTGGACCACCGGCTCTTCCACATAATTTTCTTCCGGAGGTTCTTCATCGGCCTCTGCCGGCATTTCTTCATCGGATACGCCCCCTTCTTCCTCGTTTTCTTCTGAGTCCTCTCCTTCCTGCTGATTTGGGGACAAAAGGTCTTCCGGGCTGGCGACGGGGGTGTCCACGCCTTCGGCGTCGAACAGACTGCCTCTTAAAAGCGTGTTGAACTGAGTGGGGGCCAGTACCGCGAAGACCGCAATCGCCATGACCACAAACCCGATTCCCCAAAACAGTTTATTCCGCATATTGCCGCCACTGTCCTTTTCTTTTTTTCCGCTGGTTTTAGAGACCGGCGTGTGGACCTTTTCTTCAGGAATGGTTATCCAGTTTGTTTTTTTGTTAGGCATAATAGATTGAAGATTGAAGATTAAAAATTGATTCATCCTTCGTAGTAAACGTTGGTAACTTTATTGACTATCTCGTAGTGCATCGAAGGATTTAACTGCACTACGGAGAATGGAAGATTGAAATTTTATTTGCGTTTTTTCCGTCCGAAAACAAGCGTGCCGGCTACTCCCGCGGCGCAAAACGCCAACCAACCCGTCAGGGGACCGTTCTGCGGCTGGGACGGGACACGGGCGGACATCTGCGACAGTAATCCCTCGAAAGGCGACGTGGAGCTCAGCGGCTGGTTCACGATGATGCCCACCTCATTGCTGTAATCGCTTTCGCGGTTGTTCTGGTCGTACGCGGTGACCGCAAAGTAATAGGTCTCATTGTTCATCAGTCCCTCGATGCGCGCGCTGCCCACATTGCCGAGCGTCCGGTGGCGGGTGTACGTGCCGCTCTGTTTACTGTAATACACATTAAAGCCCGCGCGCGCCGCATCCACTTCCGCCTGCCATTTCAAATCCACATAACCGGATCCGGTATGGGCTTTCAGGTTTACCGGGCGGGCCAGATCAGCCGCGAACCCGCCACCGATACCCAGTGTCGGTTCAGGCTGAGAGGTGGGTTCAGGCTCCGGGATGGGTTCCGGCTCAGGGGCCGGCGCCGCGCCCGCACCCGCGTTGAGTCTGATGTCAACACTTTCCGGCGCTTCTTTAAGGATATTGGAGGGGAACCCTTCTTCGATGATATTCACGCTGGTGTGCCCCAGTTCACTGCTCTGGTAATCATAAAATCCGATGGCGGCCGTGGATTCATACGCTTCCAGCACTTTAAAACGCACGGTCGCCACTGTGGTCTCACTTTCTGTTACCCCGCCGGTGATGTTGGAACGGCCAATTTTTACCCGGCCTTCTTCATGGCTGATTTGGTCCTCGCCGGGGGCGGCCAGGGTGAATGAAGAGTCGCTGCTGTCGATGTTCACAGCCTGCACTTTGGCCGGATCATACGTGAGCCAGGAACGGACAGAGATGACGCTTTGCTGGCTGGGATTTTTCAGCACAATATCCACTGTGAACTCGTCGCCGTTTTGGGCTTCTGTTACCGACGGCCTGAGTTCAAGTGTTGCGTCACTCACTGCGTACACGAGCGAGACTCCCAGGAACAGGATTGTTAATATGGCTAATTGTTTGAGTGCTGTTTTCATTTTATAAGGCTTTAAAAATTGGTCTTTTATTTTTCAACGATGAGCGCCGGGCTGGCCGGTTTTTTAAGGATGTTATAAGGCTTTCCGCTGGCCAGGCTGTTTGCGGACGCGTGGCCGCTTAAATCCTGCTGATAGTCATACACATCGATCATCGTCACGCCTGATTTCTTACGGTCAAACACGACTTCGGCCACCTGACTATTTTTATCTGTGACTGGTTCCGGGTTAGCACGGCCCAGCATCACCAGGCCGTTTTCATTGTCAAAGGTGTTATCGTAAGGGGCCATGAGCGAGAAAGCGGATTCTGATGTGTCGATCTCCCGTCCCTGGAGATATTCGGGGTCAAAGCTGAGCCAGCTCTGCACCGAAGTGACGGGTTTGTTGTCGGGGTTGTTCAGTAAGATCCTGACCGTTACCTGGTTATCGGCCGCCTCGGCTTTCATCGCTATGTTCACGGTCTTATGGACTGCGCGCGCTTTTTCCAAATCGATACTGGGAGTGGCCGGCTGAGCCGGGGCGGACGCTTGTTTTTCCGGGAGTGTCAGCAGATCACAGCCATTCAGCAGACTGGAAAGAGTGAGGATGAGCGCGGTGGCGATCAGGATGTCTTTGGTTTGCATGGTGAGTGATTATTGGTTATTAGTTAATGTGTGCGGATCACAATCCGCGCTTTCAGGTTTTTAGTTAGTGGCTTCAGTATGCGGAACGGTCGAATCCGGATCCGGCGCCTGAGGGCTCAGTCCCTGGTCTTCCGCACCGCCGTTGATGAACACCTGGCCGTACACAGAAGAAAACATGGTAAAATCCACAAAATCCACTTTGCCGTCGCCGTTCAGGTCGGCCGCGTTGCTTAAATTAACCCGTTGAACCGCGCGGATATTGATGGCTTTAAAAAATTTGGCGACTGCGGATTTCAGCTTCACGCCGGCCGCGGATGCGATGTTTTCAAGCTGGAGGCGATATCGCTGGCCGGACTGCTGCTGTCCGGTCTTGACTTCCAGCAACTTGCCGGATTCACTGAAACGCACGGCGGTAACCGGCAGCGGCACGGATGTGTCGCTTTCAAAGATCTCGATGTCATAATCCTTTTGGCCTGCTCCGGTCTTCACGCTGGAGGGGCGGAGATTTTCCTGGAATTCCACTTCTACCGTATCGATGTCCGTGGCGGACACATAATGGATGACCGGAGGTTTGACGCTGTCCTCAAAACCCGCGAAAAACACGCGGCTGGCCTGGCCGGGCACCAGGGAGATGCCGGATATATCCGTGAGCTGTTTGCCGGCGCTCAGCACGTATTCTCTGCCCGGTTCCTGGGTCACGGTGGTCAGGGTGACCACGTCGCCGGTGGCATTGATGGTGGCACCCAGCACATTGAGTTTTTCGCTCACGTTATTGCGGGCGGTAACCACAAAATCACTGCCGTCTGAAGCCAATGTAAGGGCGGACATCTCCTCGCTGAACACCACTTCCACCGCTGTGTCGCTGATGGGCACCGCGGCCACGATCTCCGGCGGGCGGCTGTCCTGTTCAAACCCTTCACTGTCGCTGACCAGCACCGGAATCGTGCCGCGCGCGGTCTTGCCGGTCATGTCGGCGGCGATTACTTCCACTTCATACGGCTGGGAACTGGCAGGAGTATTGGAGGAGATCACGACATCGGGCAGGATGAACCACTGACCGTCGCGCCCTTCCCTGAAGCTGGGCTGCATGCACACGATGGTGTTAGAACCGGTCGGACAGGTGGCCTGACCTTGTCCTCCGCCGGCTCCGCCGCCGGCTGGCTGGCTGGCATCGGCTTCCTGGAAGTCAGGCGGGGTCTCCGCGCCGACCTGGCCGACACCGCTCAGATTCACGACCACGGAATCCAGGTCATCATCGTCATCCCGCACAAATGTATATAAAGTAATAGAGGTCTGGCCGTCGTTGATGGCCAGCCGGGGATTGGTATAAGCCTTGTCGGAAAAAATCAGCGGCGCGTCGCCCATCAGATCTTTTTCCGTCACATCCACCTGCAGGATGAGACTGCCGGTGCCGCCGCCCTGGTCGGTGGCGACCACCTCGATCTCATGCACGCCCAGCGGCGTGCTGCGTGGGATGGTGATGTCTTCTGAGGAATACAGGGCTTTTTTCGCGTTTTCTGAAGCGTTCGGATCGCGCATCAGCGTAACCGGAGAAAGGCCTAATGTGCCAAAATACGCGTTCACCGTATCGATATCCGCTACACCGTTCGGGTCGCCCACCATCGCGTGGATGGAGAACGGGGTCTTACCGTCTTTGGGGACGGACCGGCGCGGGCCGATATAACTGCGGTCCGGGTCGATGGTCGGAGCGGTGAGGGTAGTAGAGACGTTCAGCTGGACCTCCGCCGTCGAACTTTCGCCCGTGGTATCGGTCGCGCTGACCGTTAAAGTATAGTTCTTTTCTTCCGTGGCTTCGGGGACAGTGAACGGTTCAGAGGCGTACCAGCCCGTGACCTGTTCATCCGCCTGCCCCGCGACTTCCAGTTTGCCGAGGCTGACAAAACCGATGCCTAAGGGCCCCAGATCCGCCACGACAGAAGTAATGGTATCCGCGCCGTCCGGATCCGTGACTTTAGCGGAAATCGTGACTTCTGTCAGGTTGTCCGGCGGCACCGTGCCCGGGTTCAGATAGACCTGGTCAAATACCGGAGCTACACTGCCAAGCACGTCGCGGGTCACATAAAGGGAAACCGTTCCCTGCACCGCTTCCGCGCCTTTTTTGGCTTCCACGGTCAGTTCGTACGGCTCATCCTGTGTGGGGGTGACCGGATCCACGGTGGTGGTGTAAGTATAATATTGTTTAAATCGGGGCTGAAGGCCGGTGTCTTTTTCCATTTCCTGAGTCCGGCTGCCGCCGATGGCCTCCAGGTCGATGGTCACGCTGTCCACACTCGCAAGGTCCAGGGGGTCTTCCACCTGCACCCAGAACGTGACCTCGGTCTCGCCGTCGGGCGGGACGCGATTGGGGATGGCGCGGGAATTATCGGAAACGATGCGCATGGGCTGATCCGGCAGGGTCACGGCCAGCGCCTGTGACATGACTTTTGTTTCACCGGCCTGGTTGACCAGGGTGAGGTCGTAGATATCCGCGTCAAATCCCGCGGGGATGATCAGGTTCAGCGCGCCTTCCGTCTGTTCCGTAATGCTGACCTGTGCATCGCCTAAACGGGCTTCCACGATAATATCAAGGTTTTCACCGAGTACGATGATCACCTGGTCCACTTCATTGGTCACGGCATTGGGGGTCAGGTTACCGATGCGGACAGGAGGCACCGTGTAGCCGAAGAAATTCAGCACACGGGTGTTGCCGAGCAGTAAACCATCCGCGTCTTTCACACCGGCAAAACCGACAAAATAATTCGCGTCGGACACCTGATTACCGGTTGTTAAACGAACGGTGCTTTCGTCGATCATCTCGACAGCGGTAATAGTAAGCGGTTCAATACCCCCCTGTACAAACCGCTCGATGCGGATATTCACCGGAGTGACGGTGTCGGCATCGAGGTTGCCGGAGAAATGGAGTACGAGTTCGGTGCCGGAATTCACGTCAATGGATTCCAGCTGGACATCGCTCTGGCCCGCCAGGGTCTGGTATCCGGCCAGCGCGCCCGCGTACGGCGTTAAAGTTTTACCGCCGAAAAACGAACGCACACCGTCAGAACCCGTGTCAGCCCGCACCACATAGACTTGTCCGGCATCCATGTCGGCATCAAGGCTTAAAAGGACTTGGGTAAAACCGGCCTGCACCGTGGCGCCTTCTACCGACAGGCCGCCGTCAATCACAAACGCATTCGCTTCGATGGTGGACTGGTCGATGTTTTCTGAAAAGGTCACCATCACTTTATCCGCTTCCGTGGCCTGGGCGCTTACCAATTCAAATGTCTCGATTGCGAAATGACCCACTCCCATAGACGGACTGGCGCCCACACGGACCAGGTAATGGTTTTCCGGTTCAAAGGCCTGGCTGGTGACCACCACGAGCTTCCCGTCTTCGGCAACCGAAACGTTAGACACAGTTAGGTTTGTTTTGTTTAAATCATTATCGTAACGCATCACTTCCACATCGCCATTATCCACGTCGCCGAACGCCACGGTGCCGGGATTGATCTGGAGGGTGTTTTTACGGGTCACTTCCACCTCGCCGATCCCGCCGGGACCGTTCACACTGCCGTATTCCCACACGGGCAGACGGTTATGATTCGCATCGACAACAATGTCACCGTTGCCTACATTGGTGTTCAGCACCACGGTGTAATTTATCTCGGTCCCGTCGGGGCTGTTCAGGGCGCCGAGGCCGGAAACGGTGACAGTATTTCCGCTGACCGTGTAATCCGCCAGCACGGCCACACTCACCCCGCTCTGGCCCGTGACGACCATATCGCCGATCGCGCCACTGGCTTCTATGCCTTCATCAAAAGTGAGGGTCAGGTTTGCATTGTCAGCAAAAGTCGCGCCCACCAATCGTGGGCCGTTTTTGTAACCGCTCAGGGCGATTTTGGAAACGCCGATGACTTCATTATCACTGGCACGGCGCACCGCGTCATTCACGGTGATGATATAAGTATTTCGTTTTAAAAGAGGGTCGTTCACCGTCAGTTCCACTCCATCGCCATTGGCAACGGCATTCAGCACCTGATTGCCGGCGCCGCCGACCACACCGACCGTGAAGCTGTCCGCGCTCACGGACGCTTCTTCGACCGCGTCGCTGAAGGCGATCTGAATCGTGCCGTAATCCGTAGCCTCGGCGTTAAGCATGGTAAAATCACTGAGACCGCCCATACCCTGACCGAAGCCGAAAAAGCTGGCCTGGTTATAATCCTCATCCAGTCCCCCTTCTGTATTTCCTTCTATGTCACCGGCAGTATTAACGCATAACGGGTAAGCCACACCGGGATCCTGGGTTTCTGTGGTCAGGACAACCGTGCTCTGATCATAGCCCTGGTCAAACCCGCTTTCTATATTGGACGGGTGGACAGAACCATTGCAGCCATTCAGCCAGTAATCCATCGGGGTGCCGATGTTGCTCAGAAGGTCGGAAAAGCGCACCAGTACATGGGTACTGTCCAGCGCTTCGGCGTTCAGAACGCGCAGGTTAGCCTGGGTCACCAGTTCAATGGAACCGGCATCGACTGCCGTGAAATAATCGCTGACCACAAACTGGTCATTGTCTTTAATCACCACTTCCACATCTTCCGCCTCCATGGTGATAATACTGCCGGCCGGGCCGCTGACGGTGGTGTTTAGTTTAAAAAGCACCATGTCATTGGCATCCACCAGCACCCCGTCGTTCGAAAAGAACGACACGATCACCTGGCCGGACGTGTTGGTGTTCACGCCTTCAAGGTCCGCGGACTGAAAAGCGGTGTCCTCGTCAAAGACGATAGAATTTTCATTAAAAGTCAGTGCGTCCACCGGCTGGTATTTCAGAGTAAACTGGACGCTGTGCACCTGTTCCTCATCCCCTGCAGCCATTCCTTTAGTCTTTACCGCGATATTCCCGCTGTCCTGCGGGCTGGCCTCGTAATTCGGAATGTAGAGTTTGGCCTCTCCCGCTGGCACCTCTGCCTGTTCCGTGATGGCCGCCCGGAACAGCTGGGGATTGGTGTAACCCAGATAGCCCACGCCCGCCACAACCAAGGCGAGCAGGCTGAACAGGGTGTACTGCAGCCACCGTCTTTTCGGACGGGGTGGTTCCGGAACCGGTTCAGACGCTGATTTTTCCGGTCTGGCGGACGACGCCTCGAGCGGCATCTCGGTCTGTGCCTGGCTCTGAGGAATGTTTTCCTCTATCGCAGGTCCCATTGTAGGTCCGGTTGTAGACCCACTAGTCGAATCATTTGTATTTTCGACCGGGTCAACGATTGGGTCCTCCATTGGGTCCTCCATTGGGTTAAATTCTGTATTTAAGTTTTCGTTTTCCATGATAAATGGGGTTGGTTGTTTTTTGGGTTAATTCTGTTGGGTCACTTCGTAAAACAAAAGCACGACATCAAACAAAGTGACGCCATCCACGCCGTCCATGTTCGCGGCCTGCAGCTGGTTCTCGGTCGGGTCGAGTTCGCCATTGGCGATCTGAAACGCCAGCGCCACATCCAGCGGGGACAGCTGTCCGTCGCCACTGACATCACCGGTGGCCGGAGCGCCTATATATATAGGTAATACGGCCGTGGCCAGCCGGCCCTGTGTGTCGGTGATTTCAAGAAGGAGTTTGTAAGCGCCATCGGTTAGCTGGGCGTTTTCAGGCACATCCACGTTGATGCTGTAAACCTTGAAGTATTGAAGATCGTCCTGAGGCTCCTCACCTCCTTCGGCTTCCTCGTTAATGACTTCCACTTCGTTCGCGGTGAATGGGTCGGTGGAGAACACCACTTTATTCGGATCGCTGTTGATCTCGTTATACGTATCGAACTCGGAACGGACGATGAGGGTGCGCATATCCTGAATATCAGAGATCTCATCCGCGTCGCTGACCTTCACACTTAAATTGAACCGGCCGCCCCGTTCTTCGGTAGCCGAACCGATGATGCGCGCGTATTCAATGAGCGGACCTGCCGGTACATTGACGGAAAGTGTGTTACTGCGGACAATGCTATCATCCGGGCGCTGAGCTTCCACAAACACTTCCGCCACCCCCGGTGCATCGCCCCGCTCCAGCCGCCCGGCGGCCAGCGCCGCATCGTTTAGGCGATTCACGGGTTCGGCAATCCATGTTACATCGCGGAAGTTGAGGATTTGTTCAGTCGTTCCGCCCGCCCCATCATCAAACGTACCCATCGCCACCATACCCAGGCTGTCGGTGGGATGGACGGTCACGGCGTTTTCGCCAGGATATTCTTCGACTTCCAATTCGATACTGAGCAGACTGTCAAAAATATTCAGCACACAATTCGGATAACCGGTATAACCGTCGGCACAAGTGCCGCATAAAGGACCGGCATAACCAGTATTGCAAACACAATTGCCGGTATTCGAATCACAATCGCCATAATCACCGCAATCCACATTGGCGCATTTGTCGACCTCTTCCTCTTCAATGATGGTAATCTGCCCTGTGCCGAAATCATCAGAAGTAATTGTATTGATTACTGTTGCTTCCTCGTTTTTGGCTTCGATCCAAATATTGTTGATTTCGGTGGAATGCCCTTCCGCCAACCCACCGCGGACGCTGAATTTTAATTTAAACAATGCCTCGCCAACCTGCGCATTAGCCGGACTAAGCGTCACAATCTGCACTTCTAAACGATTCGTATCTGCATCTTCTTCTACAATCGTACACTGACTGATCATCGGGCTGGCAATAGCCGTGCCGTTAAAACTCATGCAGTCATCCGCATTAAACGTCAGATCATCCGGGTTGTACCAAAAATGAGCCTGAATTGATAATACCGATTCACCGATTCCACTTCCTCCGACCATAACCGAAACAGTATCAGCAGACTGTGGTGAATGGGCCGTATAATTATCCGGTATATACAGGACTTTATCGGTATTGCTCGGATTGCCTACCTGGGTCAGCTCCGCCTTAAGCAACCCCGTATCACGGGAGGCAAAATAGCCGACCAGCACAATCCCAAGGACAACGACTGTCCACAACAGGATTCGGATTAAATGATGATTATTTTTATTGACGTCTTCTTGCATGATTTAAAAAAGTTATTGATTTTGAGCTATATAAATGGCAGCTAGTGCAATGACGTCATTGATATCAAAAACACCATTGGGCTCACCAGGTGGATCAATGTCGTAAAGAGTTAGTTCTTCTGGCGTAAGTTGTGCATTGGTTACATACCAGGAAGCGATTTGAATAATGGTATTGATATCTATATTTAATTCCACCATCTGCTGCTCCTCACACGCATCCCCCACTCCATCGTTATCCGCATCGGCTTGGTCGGAGTTAGAAGTGTCGGGGCAGTTGTCGCAGGCATCCCCCACTCCATCCCCATCGGAATCGATCTGGTCGGGGTTAGAAGTGTCGGGGCAGTTGTCGCAGGCATCGCCAAATTCATCGTCATCGGAATTCGACTGATTATAATTTCTTACTTCTAAACAATTATCACTGTTATCCCCTACATTATCATTGTCGCTATCTGACCATTCATTCGGATCAGATATAAAGGAATCCTGATCATTCGGATATCCATCCCCATCACGATCATCATCACAAGGGTCACCAATGCCGTCGCCATCTAAATCATCCTGCTCAATATTATGTATATCAGGGCAATTGTCACAAGCATCGCCCACTCCATCATCATCCGCATCGGTTTGGTCGGAGTTAGGGGTGTCGGGGCAGTTGTCGCAGGCATCGCCAAATTCATCGTCATCGGAATTCGACT
>CAZIDW010000015.1:0-2268 GCA_964538225.1 uncultured Candidatus Peribacteria bacterium | reverse complement strand
CAATATTATGTATATCAGGGCAATTGTCACAAGCATCGCCCACTCCATCATCATCGGAATCGGTCTGGTCGGGGTTATAAGTGTCGGGGCAGTTGTCACAGGCATTGCCGACTCCATCATCATCGGAATCGGTTTGGTTCGGATTCGCATCGTCAATACAATTATCACAAACATCACCAATGCCATCCCGGTCGTTATCAGCCTGATCCTGATTGGAAGTATTCGGGCAGTTGTCAACATTACCGCACGCGCCGTCTCCATCCCGGTCGTTATAGATGTCATCCGGGCAATCATCACAGGCATCACCGATATTATCCCTATCCCTATCGGATTGATCAGGATTTGAAATATCCGGACAATTATCCACGTTTCCGCACACACCATCTTCATCTGAATCATTGTTCCGGTCATGGGGGCAATCATCACAGGCATCGCCCAGCCCATCATTATCTGAATCAGTCTGATTCGGATTGGCAGTGTTTGGGCAATTGTCATCCACATCAGGGACCCCATCCCCATCACTGTCCGAATCCCCTATTTCAGGGTCTATTGGCAACCCGCCTTCATCATCTCCTTCCTGATCCTCTGGCTCAATATAAGCCCGGTACATCGTACTGTCCTCACGGCCATTGAACAGAATCACGCCGCCGACCAGCAGGATTGCCAAAGCGGCCAGCAAAGTATACTTGCTTATTTTTTTAATGTTCCCCTCTGGATTTCGTTTTTGGGTCTTCATAAATCTAATCGAGGTGAGTTACTTCGACCACCGCTTTCGCCGGATGGCTGTTTTGAGCGGTGTATGGATTGTCGGCTTTCTGGAAAGCGCCAAAAAAGGAAAGGGCTAAAAGCAAGCCGATTGTCATCGACAGGCCTTCTTCCAGTAAATTAAAATTGATATGCCGCACAATCGGGATGTGATTCCATTTTCTGGAGAAATATTCAAACCGGCTTTTGTGCGGGCCGGCGTCGCGCAGCATCTGCATCAGTTCGCGCTGGGCGAACTGACCCCAGTCCCGCGCGTGCTGTTCCACCACGATGTAACGGATGGTCGCGAATGTAACAAGTGTGATGAAGTAAATCGTGAGCGCGACGGCAAACACGCCGGCAAACACATACACGATTACCGCGCCGATCACCGCGAACAGAGCCGCGATGGTGACCTGAGCTGAACTGATGTAATCCTCTTTCTGTTTAAAATAAATTTTAATACAGGCATGGGTGAAATAGATCAAAGCGGCCGCCAGCGGTAAAGCGTAAGTGGCGGGGGCGTTGAGCAGGCTGAAATTTAAAATACTCCAGGAACCGGTGAGTAAGCCGGGCGCTTTTACCATCAGATTCAGACCCCAGAACGTGAAAAAAAGCAAAGCGACCTGAATCATCACCATGGTGGCGCCACGATAATGGATCTTTTCGTTGACGTCATAAAGCTTGTGCAGTTCGTCTTCGGTCTGGCTAACGGACAATTCGCCTTTATTGAACCGGTCCACCAGTTTTTTGTGGAACAGATGAATCTTTTTTTGTTTAAGCTGAATGCGGAAGCTCGGGTAAAGGAGGACGAGTTCGACCAGCAGCGCCAGCAGGATGATGGAGAGAAGGACGCTTTTGCCGGTCAGAATCAGCAGGCTGTTCATGACCGCTACAAACCATTTTGCCACCACCGCTTTAAAGCCGACGTAGACAAGCGGGCTGACTGCCGCGCCATGTAATACACCTTCGACCGGAGGGGTCGCAAGCGACGCGCTGCCCTGCTGGAAGGCCAGGTAAACGCTGAGGGCAAAGAGGCCAAGGGTGGTGAGGATGAGTCCGAATCGTTTCATGTTTGTTTTTATTAAATCTTAGTATTATACCAAATTCTCTCTGATTTATCAATTGGTTGTAATTGACACGTTCAACTATTTATGGTGGTCAAAAAATACTCAGGCAAAATCACATCATTTTTTATTTTTAATCCGGTTTTTTTAAAATCCAAAATGTAACAAAAAAATCAAATGTTCAGACTGGTGGTTTTTTGGTCAACTATTATTTGACAGATTTTAAAATTATGAAATTAGTTTTTTGTTTATATGAAGGGAAAAAATGGGGAACATGAAAAAATATTTTTGTAAAATAATCTTGTACAATAACCAATCTCCAAGATTCCTTATCCCTGCTTTTCCCGTCCGCCTCACGGCGTCCGATTGCGTCTTTTTTTCTGTAATGCCGTTTTTCCTTTTGCGGTACATCCAAAGGGGTCTGTGCTGTACAGGGCTGACGGGCTGTTGTGGTCAG
>CAZIDW010000014.1:18614-26013 GCA_964538225.1 uncultured Candidatus Peribacteria bacterium | reverse complement strand
CAAGCCAGTTCCCCAAAGTGGGGCGCAACGATCCCTGCCCTTGTGGCTCCGGAAAGAAATACAAGAAATGTCACGGAAGTGTGTAAAGTTTAATGTTTTTTAGCTTTCAGTAAAATACTTTCCACAGCTTTTCGGATAGCCCGCTGATTGATCAGGCGACCGTTTAAACGATTGATCTGGGCAAATCGCTTATTCAGCATATCCAGGCAGGCCAAATAGCTTTCGATTATAGCTTCTTCATCTTCTCCGATCAGACTCTCCCCCTCTCCAAAGGCATCCTGGATTTTATTGTAGAGTTTTAAATCCCCCTGCGTCAGCGCTTCACGGGCGATTTTCCGGGCCGCATTTTTAAAATCGATTTTATCAAAACGTTCTTTGTCCGACCTGCACAAGATCATTTTAACCGATTGGACGGACTGTGCAGTCCGAATATTCCCCTGTCTCAGAAAATGCTTAAAACCATCCACAACTTCCCTTATAAAAGAGGTGTCGCTTTGAAAAGAAAGATTGCTGAGTGTACGCCATTCCTTTCGACTTTTCAGACGTTGTAAAAATTCCTTCTGTATTTCTCCTCTTCCTGATAACGGCGGGGCAACTTCAGGCATAGAAACTTAAATTAGTATTTTATTTTAACTTATTTTTTTATCTATGCAAGCTTAAAAGCATTTTGACAGAACTTATATTCGAGGTAAAATAATTAGCACTTAACCTTTTTAATTGCTAATGGAACCCCGTCAGCAGAAAATCCTGAAGGCGATCATTGAACAGTTTATCCAAACGGCACTGCCGGTGGGTTCTAAGCTGATCTACGAAGAATATGACCTTGATGTCTCCCCCGCCACTATCCGAAACGAGATGGCGGTCCTGGAACGGGAGGGTTTTATCAGACAACCCCATACTTCGGCCGGACGCGTCCCGACCAGCCAAGCCTACCGGCTGTTCGTGGACCAGTTGAAATACAACCTTAAACTACTCGATAAAGCCAAAGAAGATATCAAAGGGATCCGCCATCAGTTTTACCTCGAACGCGCCAAAGAAAAACTGTATGAGATGGTCTCCATCCTGGCCACCGCCACCCGGAACGTGAGTTTTGCCACCCTGCCGGACAACAAGCGTCTGTTTTATATGGGTATCAGTCATGTGTTGAGGCAGCCGGAATTCCAGACGGACCCTTCCAAAGCCACCCAGGTCATCGAGATCTTAGAAACCCGTTTCAGCGACCTTCTGGACAGCCTGGATATTGGAGAAGATCCTTCTTTTTACATCGGCGAGGAAAACGTGATCACGGAGATCCAGACCTGCAGCCTGCTGGTGCAGGAATACAATTACAAAGGCTTTAAAGGAGCCATGGGGATCCTGGGCGCCACGCGCATGAACTATGCGTACAACATGGCGGCGCTTAAGTCGGCGATCGATTTACTTGAGTAGCATTTGACATCTGACGAAATTTGTAACTGGTAATTCGTAACTTGTAACTTGTAGCAATCGAGTTACCAATTACAAGTTACGCCCCGAAGGGGCAAATTACAAATTTCGTTAGATGCCGCCCGGCCAAGCCGGTTCGGACGGGTCAGCTGTTAGGTATTACTAACTAAAATATGACCGTTATATTAGGAATAGATCCGGGATTGGCCACCGTCGGTTTCGGCGCTGTTAAATCTAAGAAAGGACGGCTGGAATACCTGGACTGCGGGGTAATCCGCACCAAAGCCGGTCTCGACCTCCCGGAACGGCTGCATATCATCAAACAGGATGTCCTGACGCTACTTAAAACATTCAGACCATCCGTGGTCGGCGTGGAGGAACTGTATTTTGCCAAAAACGTGACCAATGCTATCAAAGTGGCCCATGCGCGCGGGGTTATTTTAGAATCCCTGCATGAAAAAAACATCCCCCTTGCCAATTTCACACCCTTGCAGGTCAAGAACAATATCGCGGGGGACGGCCGGGCACAGAAATGGCAGATACAGGAGATGGTCAAACGGTTTTTAAAACTCAAATATCAACCTAAACCTGATGACGCGGCCGACGCGCTGGCAATCGCGATCTGCACTGAACGCCTATGCAGCACGACGTCAAAACTCAAAACCCAAAATTCAAAACAAATATACAATCAAAATTTTTGAGTTTTGAACTTTGAACTTTGAGTTTTACTTAGCTATCAGTATTTGCTAAAATTTCCCCCGCTAATAAAATCGTATGAAAAAAATCACCGCCATCATCGCCGCTGTCATCCTGGCGTTTGTTATCGCTCTGGGGGACCAGATCATCAAACTGAATGCTTTTGATTCCATCCGTTCCTTTCTGGGGCTGGAGGACGAGACCATCACTGTTCCCACCAAGCCCAGACTGCCCACCCTCGTGGAAAAAAAACCCGAGGAAATGAACCTGTCTTATGAGGAACTGCTGAAAAAAGGCGATGATTATTACGAACGCGGGTTTTTAACACTGGCTGCCAATGAATATGTGAAAGCCGCTAATCTGGAATCTGAGCGTGTGAAGCCTTACCTCCAGCTCATGCAGGTCCATTTCGACCTGGCGGATTACGATAAAGCGCGCCGGAACGCTGAACAGGTCCTGAACCTTGAACCCGGGAATTACCAGGCGCGTTATTTCCTGGTGCTGACCGACCTTAAACAAAGCAATTTTACAGAGGCTTATGAACAGATCGGAAAACTGCTCGGCGAAGGAATCACCGACCCTCGGCTCACCTATTACCAGGCTCTCATCAAAATCGCCTTCAGCCAGCATAAGGAAGCCAAAACCCTTTTAAAAGAGACCCGGGCGGCTCTTGAGGAAGGCGATGAACTCATCGCCGGCATCGACGAACTCCTGTCTGCCTATGAAGAATTCGAATTCGCTGAAGCCGCCGAAGACCTGTACCTTTCCGAACTCCTGGCCCGCGCTTTCAATAAGATCGGTGAATACGAATTGGCGGTCTATAAATCCAAGGAGATCCTTAAGACCCGGCCGGATCTGCGGGACGCGTGGATTCTGCTGGGGTTTGCGTATCTGAACCTTGAAAAATACCTTTTCGCCCTCACTTCCTTTGAACACGCGTATGAGATCGACCCCGAACGGCCGGCAACCCAGTATTTCCTGGGCATCACGTACGCGGAGATTTCGCGCAATGAAGACGCGATCGTCTATCTGAACTACGCGCTGAAAAACGGGTTCGAGCCCGCGATCGTAGTCAAAAGGAAGCTGGCTGACCTTTATCTGGATGTGGGTAATTACGAAGAATCCGTGAAAGCTTATCAGGAAGTGCTGGAATTCAACAATCAGGATATCAATGCCTTTGTGCGCCCTATCTGGATTTATCTGGATTTTCTGAACCAGCCGGAAAAAGCGTTAAAGCTGGGGGAGGCCGCTGTTATGCGCTTTCCGGAAGACGCCATGGCCTACAACCTGCTGGGCTGGAGCCAGATCGGCACACAGAATTTTGTGGAAGCGGAAAAAAACCTGAAAAAGGCCATCCATACCGACCCGGAACTGACCGCGGCTTACTACAACCTGGGTAAGCTTTATGAACAACTCGATAAAAAGGATTTGGCGCTGGAGAACTACCAGAAAGCCTATGAGCTGGACCAGAACGGTTCTATTGGCAATCTGGCAGCCAAGCGGTATAATGCGATTCTGCTTAAATAGATTACTGATTGATATCTAATCAACAGCAGTACGCATGTACGCAAGGTACGCATGTACGCAAGGTACGCATGTGCGCAAGGTACGCATGTACGCAAGGTACGCATGTACGCATGTGCGCACCTGCGTAGGCCTGAAAGGCCGCGCACTCGCGCACTATAAATAATCAGCAATCCATTAGCTGCTGCATAAGAAATCCACTAGCACTATGCTGAAAAAATATAAAAAATCACTGGCCTTCTTAATCCTCCTTATCGTTATCGGCCAGGTGTTTTTTGCGCTGAACGCCTGGCGCTACACCGCTCCTTTTTACGAAAACCGCCTTTTCGCGACTGTGGGCATCCGGTTCGAGGGCAGCGATCTTCATAAACTGAACGAAGGCGCGCATTATTTCGGCCAGACTATGATCGGCTGGACGAAATTCCCGCATTTTAAAGACGAACTTACCGACAGTACGGGGCTGCCGGCAAACACCGACATCAACATGCATATCCAGGAGCGCCAGAATATCATCTTCACCCTTACCACAGATACCCCGATCGAATTCAGCCAGATGAAAGCCGCTAAAAATTTTCTGCAGGATAAACTCGATGATTACAACGAAAAAACCAACACTAAGTTCATCCTGGCCAATGTGGATTACGACCAGGTCGAGGTGCGGCGGTCTTATACGTTCGGCGCTCTGACAGCTCTCATCCTGTCTGTTGCCGTGGGGGTGGCGCTTTTGTTCGTGCGCCGGGAATTTTTCAGCCAGACATCCCTAAAGCTGTAAAATCATCAAACGTGTCCTCTAATTCCTGCATCCGCCGGACAAGCCCCAGGTCAGCTACCGGCTTTTTCTGCTGGCCTTCTTTTACCAGCCGGCTGAGACGATGGCGGAACGCCGGACAGAAGACATGAAGACAGGCGTCCAGGCCTGCCCCGCCTTCCTCTAAAAAATCGAGGACCTGTTCATCTGTGTACTCGCAGAATCCGCCGTCCAGGGGACATTTTTCAATTTCCGGCATCATCGGGCGGCTAATTGTTCAATCCGTGTCCGGCAATCCAGACAGGTGTCGATATGGTCACGCATCCGATGCACGGCTTTTTTTCCGTCCAAATGTCCATAAACAGACTCCTGGGTTTTACGGTCGCCGATGGTCTCTGCGGGAAAAAGCCTGATGAGCTCCTGTAACTGGTCATCGGAATAACAGTTGCATTCTTTTTCAGCGTTCATAATGAAAGAAGGTTAAAATTTATTGGTCGGTGCTGCCGAATCCGCCACGGCTTTCCTTTAAAACGTCATCCACTTCCTCAAACTCAAAACGGTCCACACGTACAAACAGGCCCTGGGCGATCTTAGTGCCTTTTTTAATCATTACAGGCTGTTTAGTAAAGTTCATCATCTGAATCCTCACTTCATCTTCTTTTCCGCAGTAATCCTGATCGATGATGCCGATACCGTGGGGTTTGGTGAGACCGTGCTTCCGGGGCGTGGAACTCCGCGAAGCGACGATGAGTGAATAGCCCTTCGGCACTTCCACAATGGCATTGGCGGGAATCAGTTCGATAGAATCCGGTTGGATGACCTTATCCTCTCTTGCTATCAGATCAAACCCTACCGAACCGCCGGTTTCATAGACCGGAAGCGGGAGAGATTTGTCGATACGTTTGATACGGACCTTCATAAATTTTAAATTACCAATGGCAAATGGCAATTTGATAACCGATAAATTAAAATTTGTTATTTAAAATTTAAAATTGGTTATTTGGACAAGGAGCGCATCACCTCATTCACATCCAGGCGGATGGCCGGACCCATAGTGGTGCAAAGTGTGATGGAGTTGATAAACGTCCCCTTGGCGCCGCTGGGCTTGTTGTCGCGGAGCGCCTGAAGCAGGGCTCTGAGATTGTTTTCCAGCTCTTCCTCTTTAAACGAGACTTTTCCGAAAACCGCGTGTACATTCCCATCTTTATCATTGCGGAGTTCAATCCGCCCGCGTGACAGTTCCTCGATGGTCTTTTCGATATCTGTGGTGACGGTGCCGGATTTCGGATTAGGCATCATCCCCTTCTGGCCCAGGTTTTTAGCAACTTTCCCCAAGTCTTTCATTACCTCGGGTACTGCCACGATGACATCGTAATCGAATTTATTGCTCTCGAATTCAGCGATCAGGTCTTCCAGGCCCGCCACGGCCGCGCCCGCGGCTTTGGCGGCGCTGACTTTGTCGTCGGGCACTACCGCGGCGATCTTCAGCTTTTTCCCCGTGCCGTGAGGTAAGACAACTGTGGTGCGAATGGTCTGGTCGGCCTGTTTGGGGTTGATGTTCAGGTTCAGATGCACCTCTGCGGTGCTGTCGAACGCAGTAGTACCGGCCTCTTTGACCTTTTTGGCCGCCTCATCGAGCGCGGAGACTGTCTGTCCCTTTACGGATTCGGCGACATTCTTGTATTTTTTGCCGTATTTTTTCATGGTAATAAAGGTTGCGTGGTATACCCCTCAATTTACTCGGGGCATTTGGCGGCCGTCGGGGCCTCCCACTTAAATACATATTACACCTGACCCGTCCGAACCGGCTTGGCCGGGCGGCACCTGACGAAATTTGTAATTTGCCCCTTCGGGGCGTAACTTGTAACTGATAACTCGATTGCTACAAGTTACAAGTTACGAATTACCAGTTACAAATTTCGTCAGGTGCCAAATGTTACTCAATAGTCACACCCATACTTCTGGCAGTGCCGGCGATGATTTTCATGGCCTGCTCCACATCGTTCGCGTTCAGGTCTTCCATCTTTTTTTCCGCGATCTCTTTGAGTTTAGTCTTGGGTAAAACGCCCACCTTTTCCTTATGAGGTATACCGCTGCCCTTCTTTAAATTAATCGCTTTTTTAATCATTTCCGCCGCGGGAGCGGTCTTAGTGATGAACGTAAAACTGCGGTCATCGTACACACTGATGATCACCGGGACCACCGTGTCGCCCAGATCTTTGGTCTTTTCATTGAACTGGGTGCAGAAATCCTGGATGTTCAGGCCATGCTGGCCCAGCGCCGGCCCCACCGGCGGGGCAGGGTTGGCTTTGCCGGCCGGAATCTGCAATTTGATGAATTGGATGATTTTCTTTGCCACGGTAGAGGGGGTTAAGAGTTAGGGGTTTTGGCTGTTAACAATCCGATGATGCGCTGGATGTCCTCATAGACGTCCGGTTCCGCCTTATTGTACTGGAGGCCAAACAGGTCATCGCCGATCTGGACAAGAAGAAAGGCGGTATTTTCGTAATTCCTGTTATTAAAGAAGAAACTGTTCTGCCCGAATTCAGAGGTCTCGTTGATGGTCTCTGCGGCCGCGTTGATCTGCGCGATGAACTGCAGTTTGATGTTCAGATAGGTCAGGCTGCCCTGATTTTCGGGCCCGCGGATCTCGTAGATAAAGAGAGGGGAAGACGTGTCTTCTGCCGTTTCCTGCAGTTCGTTCCGAATGACTGTAATGTTATCCACATGGCTCAGATCGATTTTTTCA
Organism: uncultured Candidatus Peribacteria bacterium; assembly: GCA_964538225.1. Classification (GTDB taxonomy): domain Bacteria; phylum Patescibacteriota; class Gracilibacteria; order UM-FILTER-43-11; family UM-FILTER-43-11; genus JAFGCR01. Next base: position 18,871 of record CAZIDW010000014.1, on the reverse strand, counting down.
AAGATCTGGCGGGTCTGCAGCTGGCTGGCCACTTCATACCCTTCCAGCACCTGGCCGGATTCGAAATAAGACGGCAGTTCCGGTTCCGCCGGCGGTTCGAGCGGTTCGGGCGGTTCAGGCGCGGCCGTGGCATCGGTGACCTGGTCTTTTAAATCCAGGACCACCCGGCCGTCCAGGTCATTAAGATAATAATCCGCGGCCGCGAACAGGGACAGGGCGATGACAATGATAATGAACAGGGGGAGCTTTTTCATTTG
>CAZIDW010000014.1:0-18514 GCA_964538225.1 uncultured Candidatus Peribacteria bacterium | reverse complement strand
GCAATTTTCATTTGGCAATTTTCATTTGGCAATTTTCATTTGGCAATTTTCATTTGGCAATTTTCATTTCAATGTAAATTGAAAACTGAAAATTGAAAATTATTTCTTCTTCACCTGCGTGAAATCCAGTTCCACAGGGGTTTCGCGATCGAAAATCGAAACCAGTACTTTCACCTTTCCCTTTTCCGGATCGATCTTATCGATGACGCCGTCGTAATTAGCGAACGGGCCGCTGGTGATGCCCACATGCTCGCCCACCTTGAAGTCGATCTTGAACTTGGGCTGTTCCAAGCCGGTGCGTTTTTCGATGATGCCATACTCCTCTGGCGTGACAGGGACCGGGATATTACCGGAGCCCACAAAACCAGTGACATTGGGCGTGTTCCGGACCACATACCAGGAATAATCCGTGACGGTCATATCCACCAGCACATACCCGGGAAAGATGCGCTTTTTTTCCTGTGTCGGCTCGCCGCGCTTGATGACGATCTGCGTTTCTTTGGGGACCCTTACATCGAAAATATAATCCTGCATATTAAAGGCGTCGATACGCTGCCGTAATGCTTTTTCAACCGCGTCTTCGTAACCGGAATAGGTGTGAAGCACATACCAATTCCGGCCGGTGCCTTTCGCCTGTTTAGCCATATTAAGATAGTGTTAAAAGAAACTTATAAGCGGTTGACAGCAAGTGATCCACGATTCCCAGGACGATCGCGCTGATAATCATGAAGACGAACACGATCGTGGAGATGCGGATGGCCTGCTTGCGTGTGGGCCAGGTGACATTATTGAATTCCTGGACGCTGTCTTTAAAATACTGCTTGATACTACCCATGATAATGGAATTAAATATACCGTTAAAAAGCGAGCGGAAAAATATTATCAGAACCCCTGGTTAATAGCAAGCTAAAAACGCTCTTTTTTATTTTGCCGATCCTCTCCGTATCCTCCGGGTCTGTCCGCTATCCCCTTCCCCCTCCCCGGGTGACCCGCTCGTCTTCACTCATGGGCTGGGGGTGTTTTTTAATGGCCTCCAGTACTTTTTCAAGCAGCTGTTTCGGATCTTTGTCGGAAACGATCTTATCACTCATATCCCGGTGACAGATCTTCAGGATGTCTTCGATGTGGTCGGAAACGCCGCCGCTTCCGGTGAGCACACCGATGACCTTTCCTTCATCGTAGGCCACCGTGAACTCATTGAGGGTGCCGACCCCTCCGCCCAGAAGGATGATGGCGTCACTACTCCGTATATTGATGATGTCGCGCTCCATCAGCCCCAGGCCAGTGTACAGGATGATGTCATAATATTCCTTGGGAGACTTGTATTTTTTGATGTGCTCCCTTTCACTGAACGCCGGGGAGACCCCCATCACGATGCCCCCGGCCCGGTGCGCCCCGTAGGCCGCCTCATCCGGCAGGCCAGGGCAGGCTCCGTTGACCAGGATACAGTCCGCCTTGGCGATGGCATCCCCTAAAGTGATGGCGTTTTTGATGTTTTGCTGATTTTCAATGGTAGGACCCTGAGCGGATCCCATGACACCGATTCTTAATTTCATATTTATATTTTCTTGTGGTGGTACTTGTGGTTCTGCTTATGGTTTACTGCTCCCGTTGGTCGCGGTTGGCCATAAGAGTATTACCACGACCCCGAAGGCTCTCGGGGAAGTAGTCCTACCACAAGGAGTTCCTCAAGTTAATTAATCTTTATATTATACCAAATCTCCCCTCTGATTACAAGGGATACGGCTTTAAAAATTCGTAAAATCCGGTTTAAAAATTCCCAAATCAATAAAATATGATAAAATACCTCTACTAAAAATAAAATATGCGACGAGGCACTGTTTACCGACAGCATAGCAACGGAAATTCCAGCCAGACCGGCCGCATCCTCCTGCTGGCCGTCTTCGCTTCCGTGCTTTTTGCCGCCATCATCGGCCGGCTTTTTCAGCTGCAGGTGATGGGGTATGACGAATACAGCGAGACCGCGCGCGAACAGCATTTCGGAGCCATCACCCTCCAGGCGAAACGCGGCGAGATCCTGGTGCGGGATACACATTCCGGAGACCTTTCAAAACTGGCCACCAACACGACGCTGGATCTTGTTTATGTGGATCCTTTGGTGGCGGAAAATAAAGTGGAGATCGCCAAAAAACTGGCCCCTCTGCTTTTTACCCGCCAGGAATACGAGGCCTGTCTGGATACACCGGATGAATGCCTTTACGACGTGAAAAAGGAACCCGACCTTGAATCCTTTGTGCCGGTTGAAACGGTCTGGAAGATCGATGAGGACAACGAGGTGGAAGTGCCTTCGAAAGCCATCGAATTCAAAACGTATTCCGCCATGATCGATGAGGTGGCGGCCAAGATCCTCCGCAGGATCTCCAAGACCGAAGTGGATTTTGTCGTCCTAAAACGGGACGTGGACCAAAACCTGATGGCGGATGTCGTCAATGAGAACCTCCCCGGCATTTTTGTGGACACCAAGCGGTTCATGATCTACGGGGACCCTACCCTGATTCCTGAAAACCGCCTTACAGCCGTGTGTAAAACGCTCGCCGGCCACCTGAAAGAATCGCCGGCAGATCTGGAAAAACAGCTTTCCCGCCGGAAAGTCCGTTACGTGTTTTTAAAAAACCAACTGGAGCCGGAAGTCTCCCGAACAATCGAGGCTCTAAAACTGAAAGGCGTGGTCCTGCTCCCGGAACACTGGCGTTTTTATCCGGAAGGCGCGCTGGCCGCGCATGTCACCGGCTTTCTGAACCGCGAGTCTATCGGCCAATACGGTGCCGAGGGGTATTTTAATACCGAACTGCAGGGTAAAAAAGGCACTATCTACGCGGAACGGGACCCTCTGGGACGCCAGATCACCGTGGGCGACAGCCAGATCGTCAACGCCGTTGACGGTGAGACCATTGCCCTCACTATCGACCGCATCATCCAGAAAAAAGTGGAGGAAATCCTGGCAGAAGCCGTGGAACGCTACAAAGCCGACAGCGGACAGGTGCTCATTATGGACCCCTTTTCCGGCGCCATCATCGCCATGGCTAATTACCCTACGTTCGACCCCAATGATTACACGGATGTTTTTGTGCTTCGGCCTCTGGAAAAAGATGAACTGGTCGAAAAGACAGTCCCGGTCTTTAAGCTCAATGAAAAAAACAAGTACGTGCCGGTGACCGAGGAAGATCTGTTCAACGACGAGGTGAAGAAATACATCTACGAAAACAAATTCGGACCGACCGTCTTTAAAAATAAGACTGTTTCAGATTTCTATGAGCCAGGGTCTGTCTTCAAGCCCATCATCATGGCGGTCGCCCTGGACGCTAAAGAAGTAGAACCCCAAACGACTTTTATAGATGACGGCCCGCTTGAAATCGATGAGTTCGAGATCAAAAACGCGGACGGGAAATACCGGGGCAAGACCTCGATGACCGAAGCGCTGGCGTATTCCATGAACACGGGGATGAGCTTTGTGGCCAAACAGCTCGGTAAAAAACTGATGTACCAGTACCTTAAAGACTTCGGATTCGGGGAATATACCAATATCCGGCTGGAAGGTGAAACCAAAGGGAATGTGGACTACTACAAACGCTGGTCCAAGGCTCAGATGCTGACCACCTCGTTCGGCCAGGGCATTATAGTGACCCCGCTCCAGCTTTTGACCGCCTGGGCCGCACTGGCCAACGGCGGCAAGCTGATGCAGCCTTATATCGTGGACAACGTGCTTCATAAAGACGGTGCGGAAACGACGGAGCCGCAAGTCATCCGGCGCGTGATCTCCGAAGAGGCTTCCAGTATCATCACTTCCATGCTCATCAATTCGGTCAATATCGGGGTGGCGAAACCGGCGGCCATCCCGGGTTACATGATCGCGGGTAAGACCGGCACCTCGCAGGTCGCGGGGAAAGACGGCAAATATGAGGAAGGCGAAGGCTCCACTATTACCTCGTTTGCCGGGTACGCCCCGGCGCTTGAACCGAAATTCGTGATGCTGATCAAATTCGACCGTCCGCGCATCGGCGAGGAGACATGGGGCGCCACCACGGCCGCACCGACCTTTAAAAAGATAACGGAATTCCTGATGGATTATTATAATATCCAGCCGTCGGCCTGATTTTATAATTATGAATAATTGTGGAGCGGGTAACGGGAATCCTCTCGCTACGCCCTTTGGGCTTGCTTCTAGTACTCAAATATTCGTCGCACGACTCCCCGTTCGACTTCGCTCAGGGTCATCGGCTTCTCATTTTTCGTATTTCTTACATTCTCGCCCCATCTTCGCCAAGGCTACGATGGGTCTGCGAGGTCGAGCTTCATAATAGTCGTCGCTTTGCTTCTCCTTTATTCAGGCGAACCCCCTGGACTTCGTCTCCATTACATAGCGAAACCAGCCGTAGCTTTAGCGAAGGCTTGGTGGAGCGGGTAACGGGAATCGAACCCGTATCTTCAGCTTGGAAGGCTGACATAATAAGCCATTATACTATACCCGCGTAACGACGATTATTTTAAGGAAAAAAGGGAAATAGCACAAGTTCAGTTTGACTTTATGTATTGAAAATCTCTGCCTGACTGTTAAGCTGTATCAGCTTATTTTTTAAACCCAAATAAACATGCCCGACCTAAAACCCCATCAGATCGAGAACCTGCTCCTTGAGCTAATGGAGCTGAAAGAAAAGCTTCAGGATGCCCGGGCAATCTTAAGAGGATATAAAGTCACTTCCGACCGGCTGACCCAGCTGAAACGCGCCAAAAAAGATCTGGGTGACCAGATGGAAGAGGAAAAGAAAAACATCGAAGATGAATTTTTAGAAGACGCTGATTATGAAAATGCCCACAACGATGAACTCGACTATAAAAATAAAATCAAAGACAAGAACACGGAACTGCGCAAACTGATGGCGGAAGTGAATAAAAATCAGGACCTCTCCACATACGACTATAATATTAAGGGTGAGCCGATGAAAGTGCAGGTGCAACGGGTGGTGAAAGTGTTTATCAACGGAAAGGAGGAAAAATAACAACTAAGCCCTAAGCACGTTTCACAGCATTGCCGCAGATCTTTTCTAAAAACTTTGTTGGACTCATTGGGGGTAAAAAATTTGACAGTTTATAAATTAGATAGGAAAATTAGACTCCTTCTTTTTAACTTATAACCCTTTTTCTATGAAATGCCCACATTGTCTTGAAAATTTTCATGATAGTTGGTCGTCTAGCGACCTAGGGATAGATGATAACGGTCGAAATATAATTAATTATACCAAGTGCCCGTCCTGCAAAAAGTATACTATTGAGCTTAGGGAGGTAAGCCGTATTATGGTTGCCGGATTCCCTAAAGAAAAGAAAGTCGAAAGAAGAATTAAACCAGTAAGCACAGCAAGACCTTTGCCTACCGAGGTTAAAGACCCATACTCTCAAGATTTTATCGAAGCGTGCAACGTATTACCCATTAGCCCTAAAGCTAGCGCCGCACTGAGTCGTTTTAATCTCCAAAACCTTCTGAGGGAAAAGGCAAATGTTAAGCGCTCTAATTTATCCAGTGAGATTGATGAGGTTATTAAATCAGGTGTTTTACCAACTCATATTGAAGAAGATATTGATGCAGTCAGAAAAATTGGAAACTTTGCTGCACACCCAATTAAAAGCACTAACACTGGAGAGATTACATCTGTTGAGCCTGGCGAAGCTGAATGGCTATTGGATGTTTTAGAGGAATTGTTTGATTTTTATTTCGTTAAACCTGAGCTCTCTAAAAGGAAACGAACTGCTCTAAACTTAAAACTTAAAGAGGCTGGTGTATCTGAAATGAAAATGCCTACATCTAAATAACGTCCTTTTTAAATAAAATCAAAGGTTTTTTAAGTTGCAAAACCATTCTCAATAATCTTTTCCAGAAACTCCATCGGGTACATGGGCGGTTCTTCTTCAAGTGCCTGATGGTAGATGACGGTGGATGGTGTCAGACCCGGCGTGGTGTTGGCTTCGATGATGATGAGTTCGCCGGTTTTGATGTGCATAAACGCGTCGATGCGGGCATACCCGCGGATACCGAGTGTTTTAGCCACTTTTTCCATCCGCTGTTTCGCCTTTTTGACTGCATTCGGTTTTACGTATTCAACAGGCGGCGGGGTGATGTTCACACCCGTGCCGCCCTGGAACTTTTCTTCCAGGGTCAGGATATTCCCGATGGCTACGGTAAGAGAAGGGTTCATCGCCTTCATCACTCCGTTTTTCTCGATGACCCCCATCGTCGTCTCGATCCAGTTGGACCGCGTCTGCCATTTGAGCCTGCTGCCGATTACGCGGACTTTATCGGTGATGATAAACTGTTCGAACATGATTTGGCTCATGGCGCAGACCGGCATCTCGATGATGCCGTGCTGATTTTTAAGAGTGCCTTCCGGAATCACATCTGCGCCTTTTATGACGTATTGCATATATTTCTGAAGATCGGATGCTGAATACAGGCGGGCGATGCCGGCGCTGCACCCGTCGCCATGCGGTTTGGCGATGACTGACTTGCCACCCAGATCAAACAGCAGTTCTTTCCAGTAACGTTTGTAATCAAGGGGTTTAAACTGCCTGAAGCTCCGGACGTTCTCAAGCTTTTTAGGGGCGGTATGAAGCCCTTCTTTCTCAAGCGTCCGGATGAGCTTGGCGGTTTCCCATTTATCCATACAAAGGCGAGAAGCTTCAGAGCCGGAGCCGTTAAACGGCACATCAGCCTTTTCCAGTTTTTTCTGCAGCGTGCCGTCTTCGCCGATCCCGCCATGCAGGCCGATAAAGACAAAATCCGATTGTTTAATAAATTCCGCCAGACTCATTTTTTCCGGCAGGAACAGCTTTTCAGTCACATCGCCCGGCTCAGGGGCGAGCTTGTCCAGCACGCGGGTCTTTAAACGGCGGAGCCGTTTTTCTGTTTTTTCCGCCTGCCGGCACATTTCCTGAATCTCTTCGACGGTATGATTGAGGGTCAGGTTATAAGGCAGGCGCCACACGTTATGGTGCATATCCAGCAAATAAGGGTGCGGGTCGTATTTATCGGAATTCCGCAGTTTCAGCCACACGTTCGTCCCGCTCATCAACGAGACCTGGCGTTCGGCCGTCCTGCCGCCAAATAAGACATTGATCCGTTTCCTCCGAAGATGAGATTGGCCGATCTTGCCTTCGGAGGTTTGGGGAAATGGTATCCCATTCCGGCGGCAGGCGGATTTTACGATATAGCGAAGTAAGTCGCGGTGGCTCATGCCGATCTGGGAGGTCTGCTGAAACAGGAAGCTGTTCTGCTCCATCCCGCTGATAGGATTGAAATCAGAAAACCACAGGTTCCCGTCTTTCATCAGCCAGCCATCAAAACGTGCGAAATCCCGCATACCCAGCAGTTTATACAGCTGTTCCGCCTGGATCTGGATGCGTTCCACCACTTCGTTATCGAAACGGGGCGGGCAGTGATAGGTCACATTCCGGGTCGCCAGATATTTTTTGCGGTAATCAAAGATCTGATGGTCACTGTAATCCAGTTCCATTTCGGTCGGCAGGACCGCCACCGGCATGCCGAAACGGTTTTCCAGAATGATCACCGTGAATTCTGTCCCCTCACAAAAAGGCTCCACCACCAGCCGGGTGTCCACGCGTTTTTTAAAAAGTTCGCGGGTTTTTTCAAGCGCCTCCTCTACCGTGGACACTGAATACACGCCGATGCTTGACCCGCCCGTGGCCGGTTTGACCACCGCGCGCTTTACTTTCTGTTCCCTGAAAAAATCCGTCAGGACCTTTTTATGGTTTTTAAGATGGCTTTTAAGCACCACGGAAGGGAGGGTATAAAAACCGTTTTTTTTGATAAATTCATTGGCCCGGTATTTATCAAACGCGCGCCGGCAGGCCTCGGCCGGCGCGCCGGTGTACGGACAGCCATGCTTTTTAAGAATCCGCTGGATCTGCCCATCCTCCCCGAAATCCCCGTGCATCACGGGAAAAGCCAGCTCGACCTGCTTTAAAAAACGGGCAAAAGCCGGGGGGCTCAATGGTTTAGCGGACTGCTGAAGCTTGAAATCAAAATCCGATGGCGTATTGCTGTAAAGCTGAGCACGGGAGATCTGGTACGCGTTTTTATGATGGTCGAAATAAACCGGCAACACCTCGACCTGATCGGACTGGAGATGATCGCATACAGACCGGGCGGAATTAAGGGAGATCCCGCGTTCTAATGAGGGGCCACCGCACAATAAAGCGATTTTTAACTTATCCATATTCTGATTGATTTCTAATGGATTGCTGATTATTTATAGTGCGCGAGTGCGCGGCCTTTCAGGCCTACGCAGGTGCGCACATGCGTACATGCGTACCTTGCGCACATGCGTACATGCGTACCTTGCGCACATGCGTACTGCTGTTGATTAGATATCAATCAGTAATCTATTAGATTTATTTGTAAAAAATATAAACTACTTTTTTGCTTTATTCAAGCCATTCTTAAATTTTTTTATATTTTTTTTATATTTTTTTAAAAATTTTTTATATATTAATTTTTATCCTGTATGAATGGGCGGCATTATGATAAGATGATCTCGTCTTTTAAACATAAAAAATGATTAAACAGGCCATCTTCCGCGCGTATGACATCCGCGGCACCCATCCGGACGAACTAAACGCTGAAACCGCCCACCTTATTGGAAAAGGATTTGCCTTTTACCTGATTAAAAACCAGGGTATCGACCGTCCCCGCGTGGTGGTGGGGCGGGACAACCGCACGCATAGCCGGGGGCTCCAGAAAAGCTTTATGGCCGCGCTGGCGGAATCCGGCTGCCAGGTCATCGATATAGGGCTGTCCTCTTCCCCTTATCTGTATTTCGCAAATACTTTTGGCCGGTTCGACGCGGGCTGTAATGTCACAGCCAGCCACAATCCGAAGGAATACAACGGCTTTAAGCTGATGACCCGAAACGCCCACGCCGTGTTTGGCGACGAGCTCCAGAAACTCTACCAGATCATCATAGGCGATGAGGAATTCCCGAAAGGCGCAGGCAGTGTGAAGGAACAGGACTTCATGGATTTTTATCTGGATAAATTCAAAGAGATTTTTTCATATCCGCGCGCCCTGAAAGTAGCGGTGGACACCGGCAACGGCGTGGCCGGCAACCTGTACCCTATGGTCCTGCGGGCGCTGGGGCATGAGGTGGTCGAAATCAACACTGAACTCGACGGCACGTTCCCCAATCACGAACCCGATCCCATTTTGGAGGCTAATCTGGCCGACCTGAAACAGACCGTACTGGATGAAAAAGCGGACCTGGGCCTGGCGTTCGACGGCGACGGGGACCGGATGGGGCTTTTGACGGAAAAAGGCGAATTCATCGGCGCAGACAAGCTCCTGATGCTGCTCTCCAGAGACGCGCTATCCCGTCATCCAGGACACGCGGTAGTATTCACGGTCAGTAATTCTCAGACGCTGTTCGACCTGGTCAAGCAATGGGGCGGGCAGCCTGTGATGTGTAAAGTGGGCCATTCGTACGTGGAAAACGCCATGAATGAGAACAAAGCCATCATCGGCGGGGAGCAGTCCGGCCATTTCTTCCTGCCGGAAAAATACTATCCATACGATGACGCTTTGATCGCCGCCTGCCGGACACTTAAGGTCGCCGCGGAAGCCGGCAAACCGGTGTCCGGGCTGTTCGGAGAATTCCCTGAAACCTACTCCCTTCCGGAGATGCGCCCCGAATGCCCGGATGAAGTTAAATTCGAAATCATCGAAAAGATAAAGGATTATTTTGTGGATAAATACCCCTGCACCACGCTGGACGGGATCCGGATGGATTTCGGGAACGGCGGCTGGGCCGGCATCCGGGCCAGCAATACCAGTCCCCGCCTGTCCGTGACCATGGAAGCCCGTTCTCCTGGTGAACTTGAAAAAATCAAATCCATTGTCCTGGATCACTTAAAGACCTACCCCGAAATCAAATGGGGTGAATGATTGCCTGGTATTGTACGCGCAGGTATAATGGCCTTGATGTGTCCGGACTGCATTTCTCACTATTCATATTTCAACAAAGTCCAAAGTAACATCGGACTCACGACCTATTATGAAAAAACCGCGCCTCGGCAAAAAGATGTTTAAGATCCTGACCGGCATGATCGTCGGTTCCGCCGTCGGTTCCACCCTGGGCCTGACGCTTGCTCCTAAAAAGGGGGCAGATACCCGCAAATACCTGAAAAACAAATCCATGGATATCTTCCTCAGGAGTAAACAGGCACTTAAAAACCGGAAACAGAAAAAAATGGGGTTCTTCAAACGCTTTCTGGTCAAAATCCTGTCCCGTAAAAAATAAATCAAAACCGGACTAATCCGTTTCCGCCTTTGAAAGCAAAATCATTCCTCTTCGCGGCCCTGATTTTAATGGTCCTTGCCCCGGCACGGGGATTTGCTGATGAGCCGCTTGATTTTATCCGGCTGAAAACCGATTTTAACCTCTGGAAAGTCCGGCTGGACCGGACCGACTGGGTGAAAAGCTATTCCCAGACCCTGTGGAACGGGCTTACGGTAAAGCTTCCCCGTTATCTTCCCGATGACCTGAAAGAACACACTTCACACTATCTGGAAGGTCGGACCGTCAGGGGAATAGACGCGGCAGAAATAAAGGATTATCTGGAAAAATACGTGGCGCCTGAAATCCACCGCGACAAACAGGATGTGACCATCGGTCTGGATAAAGAAGGTGACGTGATGTTCGACGGATTCGCGTTCAGCGGACAGAAAATCGACTATAAACAGGCGGCTTACCTGGTCCAATCCGCCTACCGGCAAAAACAGGAAGATGTACGTGTGCCTGTAAAGACCATTCCACCGGCTGTTGCAGTCCAGAGCGATGAACTCATCGACAAGGGCATCACCGATCTGCTGGCCACCGGAGAAACGGATTTTTCCGGCTCTCCATGGAACCGCCGCAACAATATCGCCGTGGGCCTGGGGAGTTTCAACGGCTATCTCGTCCCCCCCGATAAAGAAGATTCAGTAGGAAACATCCTGGGATACGTGGGAGCCGGCACCGGCTACCTTCCGGAGCTGGTAATCAAAGGCGACAAGACCATCCCTGAATACGGCGGCGGCCTGTGCCAGGTCTCCACCACGATCTACCGTAGTCTGCTGTTTGCCGGCCTGCCCATTACCGAACGCAAAAATCATTCCTACGCCGTGAGTTATTACGATCCTCAGGGGCTGGACGCCACCATCTATCCCCCGTCCCCCGACCTGAGGTTTATCAACGACACAAAAGGGTATATCCTCTTTCAGACGATCACCGTGGGCGACAAGGCGTATGCCAATATCTACGGCACGCCGACTGGCCGCCATGTGGATCTCATCGGCCCGTGGTATTACAACTACCGATCCGCCCTGCCGGCCAAAACCGAATACACAGACAAACTGGCGCCCGGAGAAAAAGAAATCGTAAGCGGTTCACACGCGGGTTTTGACGCCAGCTGGTACCGCCGGATCACCTTTGAAGATGAAGGCAAAGAGGACGTGCTGGAACATATTTACAGCAAATATGAAGCCCGTGGCCTGGTGACACTTATCGGAAATACCGCGCCATCAACCCCTTCAATGCCTAGTGAGAATGGAACTTAATTTCTGATTTCTGAATTCAGATTTCTGATTTTAATTCAGAAATTTTAAATATCACGTTTGCCCCAAGGGCAAGAATTGCAGAAATGTGAAATATTAATATTCCATCCGTCCCTCGAAGGCTCTTTTCAGCGTCTGGCTGTCCGCGTATTCCAGATCCCCGCCCACCGGGATGCCGCGGGCGATACGGGTGATTCTGATATTGTACGGTTTCAGGTAACGGATGATATAAGCGGCGGTCGCCTCGCCTTCCAGCGAGGGATTGAGGGCTAAGATGATCTCTTTGATGCCGCCTTTTTTCACGCGTTCAATCAGTTCCGCGATCTTCAGTTCATCCGGCCCCACCCCGTCCACCGGTGAGATGACCCCATGGAGGACATGATAATGGCCTTTGAAATCATTGGCTTTTTCCAGGGCGATCAGGTCGAGCATCTCTTCCGCCACGCAGACGACGGAGGGGTCGCGGGCAGGGTCTCTGCAGATTCCGCAGACCGTTTCCGTGGTCATGTTCTGGCAGTTCGGGCAGTAATTAAGCCCCTCCTTCAGATGACGGACCGTATCGCCGAACTGTTCCACGTCCTGCTTTTTTTTGCGAAGCAGATAAAAAGTCAACCGGGCCGCGGATTTTTGGCCGATGCCCGGCAGCTTGCTGAATTCCTCGATCGTCTTTTCGATGTTTTTGGGGATAAAGCTCATGGATTTTATTTTTACTGAATTCCATATTACCAAAATCCTCTTCCGCAGTCATGGTCAAAAATCCAGCGGAGTGGACTGATCGCCGACCTCATGATGTTCGCGCACTTCGACCTTATGGACATTCTTACCCAGATCCTTCGGGGAACGGTCACGGGCCTGCTTTTTCAGTTCCAGAAATTTATCCCGGTTTCTGTCGGCAAGTATTCTTTTAATAAAGTCGCTCCGGCCGAAAAGATCCACCGCCTGTTTTAAAGTAGTGGGTAATTTTTTGGCTTCACCTTCTCTTATTTTCCTGAATTCCGCCTGCTCTTCAGGTGTTCCCAAAGCGCTTTCAAGCCCCGCACGAATGGTCGCAAAAAACATCAGATAAGGATTGGTATCCGGCGCCACCGTGCGTTTTTCAATCCGGGCAGTCTTTTCGTTCCCCAGCGGAACCCGGATCATGGCGCCCCGGTCGGAATCCGAGACTTTGATGGCATTAGGGGCTTCGAATTTCGGGTCGTACCGCCGGTAAGCATTGATACTGGAAGCGTCAATCAGACTCGTCTCTTTAGCATGAAACAGGACGCCGTCAATAAAATGATGGGCGAATTCCGACAGGCCGAATTCCCCTTCTTTATCATAAAAGATATTTTTCTCTCCTTTGTTCATCGACAGGTTGACATGCATCCCGCTCCCGTTGATCCCCGTAATGGGTTTGGGCAGAAACGTGGCGGTGCAGCCCATATTATTAGCGATCTGACGGGCGACGATCTTATAAATCTGGATCTGGTCGGCCGCATACAGAGCGTCCGCGTACTGGTAATTCAGCTCAAACTGGGCGGGCGCCACTTCGGGATGGTCTTTTTCGTTTTCAAAGCCCATGGCCCAGGTGGCTTCGGCAAGCAGGTCGATAAAACGTCTCAGCCGGTCCTGCGGCAGACAGCTGTCATAACCGGTCTTGGACGCGGGCTTTAAACCGGTTCCCTCTTCAAATTCCTGTTCCGCGTACTCTCCTTCCACCAAAAAGCCTTCCACCTCCGGAGCGATATTTACCGTGAGTTCATGATTTCCTCTCAGCTCATCGATAAGCAGTTTAAGATTCGACCGGAAATCCCCTAAATACGGGGAACCGTCCTGGTCATGCACATTGGCGAACATGATGACTTTACCGGGGCCGAAAACATCCGCCGGCGCCCAGCGGAAACTCTGCCAGTCCACTTTAAGCCTTAGGTCCGATGATTCCTGGGCGGAAAAGCCTTTGATCGAGGAACCGTCGATCATCAGATTGTCTTCGGATGCCAACAGATGCCGAGGGGCAAAATCCACCATATACAGGCGTCCTTCCATATTGGAAAAGCAGACCGTGACCGCCTTGATCCTCTTTTCTTTTTTAAATGCTTCACGGACATCCTCTTGTTTTACCTCACCTCTTTTAATCTTCAGGTTTCGCTCATTCAGTTCTTCATAACTCAATTCAAGATAATGGGAGTGTTCCTTAAAACGAGGAGTCTTTTTGGGTAAAGCGTCTCCGTTCACAGGGAAGGCTTCGGTGGGTTTCATATATTTTTGTTTAAAAAATAAGGGTTTATTGTAATCAATAAAAACCCTTTAAGCAAATTTAAATCAATCACCCCAATGAATCATCCCTCATCATCGTCTTTTAGTTTCGGGAGCCCCCCCATTCCCCTGTCAGACAGACTCTGGTGAGCATCGGTATCAAACCTGTTCTCATCGTCTTCCATCTCATCAAAAAAATCCAGCATCATCTGCCGAGCCAGCACTCTCGGCCGGTGGTAAAAATTCCGCATGAACTGCAGGCCGTTTTTTTCCGCCTGCCGATAATGTTTCTGGACGGAATTTTTCGCTTTCTCTTCCCAGCCGGGAAGTTCGCTTTTATACCGTTCTTTGCCCAGAATCCTGACCAGTTCCTTCCGGGCCAGGGTGATGAAATGCATGACCTGTATCTTGATGAGCTCAGGATGCATCTGGGTGGTGATAATATGGTCATCTATCCTCAATACCTGATTGGGAAACGGTTCGCTTTCCGCTAAAACCTCGACGTGTTGGGGTTTATGCGGGAGGCCTTTTACATGATCCATATGAGTCATGTAAAAAACCGGTTCAAAAATCGATATCTCCTCCTCTTGGTCTTTGGCCCTCAGGCGGTGGAAGATCGGGTCTTCCATGCCCTGGGACGTCAGTCTCAGGGAGCCGACTCCGAATTCGGGATGGACCGGCACATCCGGATATTCCTGGGCCACAAACACTTCCCCGCCAAGCCGTTCCGCGATGAACTGATGCCCCCAGCAGATGCCAAGCAGTCTTTTTCCGTGATCCCGCGAAAACCGGATCACATCCGCTATTTTTTCTTTATACGGAATGGCTTCATGCACGCTTTTATCCGATCCGCTGATCACGATGTGGCTTTCCCGTATCTTATCCTGATTCACTTCCAGGTCGCCCAGATTGTCCTGGTTAAAAACACGCACATTAGCATCCTCCGGGGCTGCCAGGCGGATGACGCTTTCAATGCTGGTCACTTCTTTCGGAAAAAAACCGCCTTCCAGCGGAGAGATCAGAAGAATATCCAGGTCATTATTTTCCGGCTTTTCCGACTCGCCCATAGCAATAAGGATTAAACGCGTTTCCTTATAGCCCGGTCAAGCTGCCTTTTGACTTCCCGTTCTTTGATCACCTGGCGTTTATCTGCCTTTTTACGGCCGCGGCCCAGGGCGATAAGGCATTTAACATACCTTTTTTCTATAAATATGTCAAGTGGAATCACACTGATTCCCTGGGTATTGAACTGGCCGGCTATTTTTTCGATCTCCTTTTTGTTCAGCAAAAGCTTGCGTTCCCGGAAAGGGTCGTAATCCGGATCGGAGGCGTGGGAATATTTGGCGATATGCATGTTTTTCAAAAACGCCTCCCCCTTCCGGATAGTGACATAAGCGCCTTTCAGGTTCACTTTCCCTTCCCGGACGGCTTTGACCTCCGCGCCGCTCAGCGCCAGGCCGGCGGTGAACTTCTGGAGGATCTCGTAGTCAAAATACGCCTTTTTGTTCTTGTGGATGATCTTCATCAGTAATTTTCTATTAAACAATTCGTATCTTCCGGTTTATATGTTTCACGGGCTTTATTGTATGGAATATTATGACTATACGCATATAACACCCTGAAGATGCCCGCATGCGTGACCAAAAGTATTTTTTTATCACCATATCTTTCCAGTAAATCCCCTATCCCCCTGATAATCCGGTCATAAAAATCATCGACCCGTTCCGCGCCGGGGTAATCGTGCTCTAAAATCATTATCCTGCCTGATTGGTCCATGTGCTGAGCATACATCTTTTTCAGATCCTCCTTTTTCTTCCCCTCGATATCTCCATAATTCCTTTCACGGAAAACCGGATCACTCACAACTAGTATGCCGATTTTATTCCCGATGATTTCCGCTGTCTTTTTGGCTCGCTTCAGGTCGCTGGAAACAATGATATTGATATTTAAATCCTCCACTTTTTCAGCCGTCTCTTCAGCCTGTTTGAGCCCGCGCTCATTCAGCGGCTGGTCTGTACTGCCCAATATGATTCCCTCCCGGTTATAATCCACTTCCCCGTGGCGCACCAAAAAAAGGTTTTGATTGAATCTAATCATAATCGCATATATCAAAGCTTATCTAAATTGTACGTAAATCACTCCTTAAGCTCAACTGGAAAACTAAGGCAGATTTTTTCCGCAGTCACTCCTGGAAACGGCCTTTGTCCTCAGAACACCGCCTTTATCCATAACCATATTCTCTGAAAAAACGTTGGCTTTACGCAATAAGGATGACCGATCATCTGTTTTTTAATCAGCCCTTCACAGCATTCGGCCGTCTCCCAGTATAAAAACTCCCCTTATTTCCGACAGGGGGCGTTTTTTTCGCATTTTCCTGCCCGCAGGAGCCGTTTAAAAACTTCTGGGAATCGCATTTTCTCCGTCATCAAAAACACAATAGCCGTCCTCAAAGGAATAGCCATAATGCAGGCAATACGCCATGGACGGTTCCAATATGGCAAACGCTTCTGCGGTAAGCAATAACAGCAGTAATCTTACAATGATTATTTTTTCATAAAATGAATTTTAAAAATTATTTTATCCCTGGTAAAAAATTAATGGCGCAGGAGAAGGGATATTCTTACATTTTCGCATTAAAATTTTATGGCGGAAGGGAAGGGATTCGAACCCTTGATACCGCGCAAACGGTATACCGCTTTTCGAGAGCGGCGCCTTCAACCACTCGGCCACCCTTCCAACTGCAAAAACAGTATGATGAAACCGTCACCAAAATTCAAATAAAAACCGCTCGCCTCTACTCTCTCACCGCTTCGTATTTTTTAAATAAAGCAGTGAACAGATCCGGGACCAGCCTCATTTCCTCCGGCGGAACTACATACGCGATGCGCATCTGGGTCTTTCCCGGATTTTCTTCCCCTTCCTTCACATTGTAAAAACCTCCCATCGGCGACACCAGAAGTGTCATCGGCGTTCCGTTGACATCCACCTTTCCTTCCCTGGCACAATAAAGGACAAAATCACCGGCATCAAAGCCCGGCTTGGCGATCTTTTTTACGTCCGCGACAGAATAAATAGAAGCGTCCGGGCTCGATATCATGATGCCCGGCAGCTTTTCTTTCAGGCTTCTGGTGAATTCAAACATCAGTTTTTTATAATACCCCCTCTGGCTGTTAAACCATCTCTGCAGATCCTCTTTGCTCTCATGAGCCAGCGCACCGAAAATATACTGGCCGATGGCATTGGGGCATAAGCTGGCGGTGTTTTCCGCAACGGCTTTTTCGTGAAATGCTTTGTTATCCGTTACGAGCGTCCCGATCCGCAGGCCGCAGCCGTTCCAGACTTTGGACGACGAGTCGATACCAATCCGGCGTCCGGTGATCCCCGGCACCTCCGCTTCGGTCAGCTCCCAGATACTGGAAGTCTTGTGGTCGGTATAATGCAATTCCCGGTAGGCCTCATCACTGACCATCCACATACTGCCTTCCGCGCAAAGCCTGGCCAGCGCCACCATGGTCTCATGGTCATAAAAATGGCCGGTAGGGTTGTCGTAAGGAATCACCACCATCGCGCCTGGTTTATGGGTCTTGATGATTTCTCTGACCTTCTCAATATCCGGCAGGGTGAATTTTTCATCCTCCCCAAAACTTCTTGCCACCGAAACAACGTGCCGGCCTAACCGCTGGGCGATCAGTTTGTAATTGGCGTACGCGGCGTCAATCACTAAAAGCGGATTCTCCTTTGTCCCCGCGGAACCGCAGCAGCCTACTATCATTATCTCCATCGCCTGCGAACCGCCGTCAGTGATCTGGGCGTGCAGACCTTTTGTCTCAAATCCGCTCGCCCGGATGACATTCAAAAAAGCTTCCCGGCATTCTTCCGTGCCGATAGTCGCGGTGTATTTGACCACGCCGTCCTTAAACGGGCTGCTGTCCGCATCCAGATGGAACATCCGCTCCTGCATGGCGGGATGCATGGGCAGGGAGACATTCCCGATGGCTGTATCAATGGGCCGGACTGTATCCGTCCTTTTACAAAATTCAAGCTGGGCCAGCCGGATGGCAGAAGGCAGCCTGTTTTGGAAGTGCAGTGAAAGTCTGGACATTTTGGAGGGTTATTTTAAATTCATTTTACTAAAAATCCCGCTTTATACAACAGAATAATTGGCGGAGAGACAGGGATTCGAACCCTGGATACCCTTACGGGTATACTCGCCCTCCAAGCGAGCGCTTTCGACCACTCAGCCATCTCTCCATATCACTCAATAACTTTGGACTGACGAAGAATATCTCTTAACTGCTGTTTTAACAATCTTTTTCCTTCTGTCGTTTTCAAAAATTTTTCTCGTCTGACTGCATCACTTTTTAATAAGTAAACTTCATGATGGATTAATTTTAAAGGACGTCTATTCTTTGTTGATAAAACTTTCCCATTTTTATGCTCATTGTATCTTCTTTTTAAATCGTTTGCTGATCCTGTATATAACTGCCTATTGCTTAATAATAAAATATAAACGTAATACATTAAATAATTAATCAGGGTTGGCCACGTCAATTCTTAAATAGGGATTCGCCCTGTCATTCGACAGGGCGCCACGTCGGATGACATGGCGAACCCTGGATACCCTTACGGGTATACTCGCCCTCCAAGCGAGCGCTTTCGACC
>CAZIDW010000013.1:0-26874 GCA_964538225.1 uncultured Candidatus Peribacteria bacterium | reverse complement strand
TGTATCAGTAAGCTTTTTTCCTGCTGTCCAAAGAAAGTTTTATTGGACACTAGTGCTATCCAGACAGGCGGCTTCTTTTGTTATAATCGGATTGTTTATTCCGTAACCCGATAAACCATGGATCTTTTCACCTGCATCAAAACCCGGCGCAGTGTCCGCCGGTTCCAGGATAAACCGATTCCCAAAGAAGAATTGGAACACATTGTAAAAGCCGGCATTTGGGCGCCGTCCAGCATGAACCGACAGCCCTGGCGGTTTGCGGTCGTCAGCGGCTCTGCTGTCCGAAAGAAACTGACCGATGAGGCTAAAGCCGAGCTTCGGAAATTTCTGGAAACCGACGAAGCCAAAAAGAAATGGGGCGAAGGAGTCAGCCGGTTCATGGAACGGGCGAAAAGCCCGGAAGACATCATTTTTTACAACGCCCCTTCCATTATTTTTGTCATCCGCACCAAAAACGTGGGCAATGGGAACTTCGACCTCGGCCTCTGCACCATGAACATGCTGCTGGCCGCCCATGATCTGGGAATCGGCAGTGTACCGGTCGGTTTGGCGCGCCCCATGAGCCAGTCCGAAATCGTTCGCGAACAGCTGAAAATGAAACCCGATGAAGAACTTATCATCGCGCTCCCCATGGGCTATCCGGCCGAAACGCCGGCCGAAACCGAACGGAATTTTGGGGCGATCGACTGGATTTAAGATTCCAAAAGCACCAGTCCGCCCATCAGCAGGAAAAAGGAAATCCCCTTAACAAGTAACGCTTCCTTGCTGAGTTCCTCTTTTCGGATTTCTGAAATAAACAGCGCCATTAGCAGGCCGAGACCCAGTACAAATAAAGGCTGAGTGCCGATGAGTACTGAAGTCAGCGATGCCTTGCCGAGCGTCAGCGCGTAGGCGAACGAGAGCGAACCGAAGATACCCGCCACCAAGCTGAATATCAGGAACGCCCACGCCCGGCCGGGCAGGTCTTTAAACTGGCCGGCCAGCTTGGCGCGGCCCCGGGCAGGCAGAATCATAAAAAGTGCTACCACAAAACTCCCGAAAAAATAAATCGCGAAGGCGGGCAGAAAGTGGGTAAAAGACGCTTCGAATTTTTTAAACAAAACGTCCGAAAAAGCCCATAGCAGGGTGGCCAGGGCGATCAGCCAGAATGCTTTGCTGAAATGCCAGGTTTTTTCTAAACGCTTTAAAGAGGCCAGGCCCCCACCCAGGATTAAAAGCACAAATGCGGGCAGTTGAGTCAGCGTGAGCCGTTCGCCGAGCAGGAAGAAAGCGATCACTAAAGTGAACAAGGGGGTCATCTGGAGGAGCAGGGCCACCCGGCTAGCCTCCTCGTTTTCCATGGCTTTGTAATAAAGTGAAAACGGGATGGTCCAGAATGCCCCGGCTAAAAAAAGGAAAAAAACACTGACAGTGTCCGGGATCTGAATACCGGTGAACGCAAAGATGAGCAGGACAAAGGGCAGACGAAAAATGGCGAAAAACCAGGTTAAAGCGAATTCGCTGTGAAGATATTTACGGCGGATGACGCTGTCCACCACATTGGTAAACCCCCAGAGCAGGGGCGCCGATAATGCGAAGATCAACCAGTTGTTCATGTTTTTAAATTGCTATTTCAATTGATTTCTAATGGATAGCTGATTGACATCAATTAGCTATCCATTAGATGTCCATCAGAAGTCCATCAGTCGGGATTAATTTGAATTTATTTTAGCATAATTCCTTTACATTTTTTTACCGCGTTCATATAATAAGGGTCTCTTTTGCGATTTAACCAAATCATTATGAATAAAGATGATAAACAGTTTATTACTACCTTGATCGATGCCCTGCGAACAGACATCAACGGCCTGAAGGCAGAAATCACAGGTTTTGAAGGCCGGCTGGGTAAACGGATCACAGGTGTTGAAGGACGAATCACAGGGGTTGAAGGCCGACTAGGTAAACGGATCACAGGGGTTGAAGGCCGACTAGGTAAACGGATCACAGGGGTTGAAGACCAGTTGGGTAAACGGATCACGGGGGTTGAAGACCAGTTGGGTAAACGGATCACAGGGGTTGAAGCTCAGCTTGGGGAACAAATCCGTCATAACGGTATTTTAATCGAGGAATTACAGGATAACGTTTCAGTCATTGCTCAGAATGTTGAAACCCTTAATGGCGATATGACAATCGTAAAGACAGACATCAACGAGATAAAAACAGTCATCGTCGACTATCCGATTTTGCGAGAAACCGTTAAAAAACATTCAAGACAGCTGGCAAAACTTTCTTAAATTAAAAACCCCACCTATTTGCCATCCTGAACTTTTTTCAGGACCTGGATGGGGTTTTCTTTTTTTATTTTTCTATATTCAGCTGTGTCCTGTGCCTGGATATCAGCTGCAGCCAGATGTCTCCCCGCAATCGAGGCACTTGTAACAGGTGCCGTTGCGGATCATGGCGGAGCCACAGTTGTGGCAGATGGGTGCGTCATCGTTCTGGAAGGCCTGCGGCGTGCCATGTGTTGCCTGCGCGCCGACAGCCACCGTGGCCTTTTTTTTCTTTACCTTAGTTTTTTCAAGCGCGGCGATCAGCCTGGTTTCCACATCATTGGTCTCCTGTTTCACTTCCGGCTCGCTGACCGAAATAATCCGGCGCATGTTTGGCAGGGCCCCGTTGGCAGACATAGAGCCTTCATTGTAGGCGCGATCGACCAGTTCGCCGTTGTGGTATTTTTTAGCAGTCTCCTTATCGAGGAACTTCACGGCCAGCCATCGCCCCAAGTAATCCATGATGGATTTGACGATGGGGATCTCTTTGTTGATGGTCATCCCGGACGGTTCAAAACGGGTATGGGTGAATTTAGAAATCAGCACTTCGAGCGGCACCCCGTACTGGAGGTTCAGCGAAACAGAAAGCGCCAAAGCATCCATGATGCCGGAAAGGGTGGAGCCTTCCTTGCTCATTTTTATGAACAGTTCTCCGGGTGCCCCGTCATCATATAAGCCCACCGTAAAGTATCCTTCATGGCCGGCGATGGCGAATTTATGGGTGATGGACTGGCGTTCCTCGCTCAGTTTTTTGCGGAGCGCCTTTTTGGTGATCTCCACTTCTTTGATTTCCACTTTGGTATCCTGTCCGCCTTTTTTGGTTTTAGAAGAGGTGTTCAGCGGCTGGGAAAGTTTACAGCCGTCGCGGTAGATCGCGTTGGCTTTCAGGGCGAGCTTCCAGCTTTGGTGGTAGGCTTTCAGCACCTCTTCTTCGGTAGTCTCGTTGGGCATGTTGATGGTCTTGCTGATGGCGCCCGAGATGAACGGCTGGGTCGCGGCGAGCATTTTAATGTGGCCGGTGTGGTGGATAAACCGTTTGCCTTTGGCGCCGCAGCGGCTCGCGCAGTCGAAGACCGGCAGGTGTTCTTCTTTAATATGCGGGGCGCCTTCGATAGTCATGGCTCCGCAGACATATTCATTTACCTCTTCGATTTCTTTATCTGTAAAGCCGACCTGTTTAAGGAAGTCGAAACTGGCGTCGTTGTAAATGTCCGGATCGATTTTCAGGCGCTCCATCACATCCTCACCCAGCGTGTGTTTACTGAATATCATATGGATATCAAATGACGCCAGCAGGCTGTTTTCGATTTTTTCCAGTTCTTTTTCCGTCAGCCCCTTTTTTTTCAGGGTCTTCCAGTTGATGTGCGGCGCTTCCACCAGCGACCCTTTCCCTGCGATATAATTGAGGATGTCGCGGATTTGTTCCTGCGGATACCCCAGTTTTTTCAGGGCGTGGGGAACCGACTGGTTAACGATTTTCATGTAACCGCCGCCGGCCAGTTTCTTGAATTTGACCAGAGCGAAATCCGGCTCCACACCCGTAGTGTCGCAGTCCATTAAAAGGCCGATCGTGCCAGTGGGCGCCAGCACGCTGACCTGGGCATTGCGGAAGCCGTATTGTTCACCTTTAGTAAGCGCTTTGTCCCAGGCTTCATGGGCGGCTTTCAGCAGGTAAGGCGGGGTAAGGTTTTGGTCGATTCCCGTAGGGTGGGTTTCCAGGCCTTCATAGTCATCCGCGTCATAAGCGGCGCGTCGGTGATTACGGATGACGCGGAGCATATCATTTTTATTGGATTCATAGCGTTTAAAGGCACCCAGTGCACGGGCGAGCTCGGCAGAAGTTTCGTACGAAGCGCCGGTCAGAAGAGCGGTAAGGGCGCCGGCGATAGACCTGGCTTTATCGCTGTCGTAGGGGAGACCCATGTGCATAAGAAGCGTGCCGATGTTGGCATACCCCAGCCCAAGCGTGCGGTACTCATAACTTTTTTTAGCGATCTCATAACTGGGATACTGGGCCATGAGCACGCTGATTTCCAGGGTAATGGTCCACAGGCGGATGGCATGCCGCATGGATTTGATATCGATTTCAGAGGTGTCCGGATCAAAGAACTTTATCAGGTTGAGGGAGGCGAGGTTGCAGGCGGTGTCATCCAGGAACATATATTCACTGCAGGGATTGGAAGCATTGATGCGCCCGTCTTTGGGGCAGGTGTGCCATTCGTTAATGGTGGTATCGAACTGGACGCCGGGGTCTGCGCAGGCCCAGGCCGCAAAACCGAGTTTGCTCCACAAATTCCGCGCGCGCACTTTTTTATGGGGTTTGCCGTCCAGACGTCGGGCAAGGCTGAATTCTTCATTGTTGTCCACTGCCCTTAAAAAATCGTTGGTCAGGCGGACGGAATTATTGGAATTCTGGCCGGAAACGGTTGAGTAGGCTTCGCCGTTGAAGTCGCTGTCATACCCGGCCGCGATGAGGGCGGCTACCTTTTTCTCTTCTTCTACTTTCCAGTCGACGAATTCTTCGATTTCCGGATGGTCGATGTCCAGACAGACCATTTTGGCGGCGCGGCGGGTAGTGCCGCCGGATTTGATGGCGCCGGCCGCGCGGTCTCCTATTTTAAGGAAAGACATCAGGCCGGAGGAATGGCCGCCGCCGGACAGCGGTTCCCCGCGCCCGCGGATTTTGGAAAAATTAGTGCCGGTACCCGAACCGTATTTAAACAGGCGCGCCTCGCGGATCCACAGATCCATGATGCCGCCTTCGTTGACCATATCGTCTTTAACTGACTGGATGAAACAAGCGTGCGGCTGGGGGTGGGTATAGGAATCCTCTGATTTTTTGATTTCCCCGGTTTCAGGGTCCGCGTAAAAGTGCCCCTGCGCCGGCCCGTTGATGTTGTAGGCCAGGTTCAGGCCGGTATTGAACCATTGCGGGGAGTTGGGGGCGGACATCTGGTAGATGAGCATATGGTTCATCTCAGCCTCATAATTATCCGCGGATTCCTTACTGGAAAAATAACCATACTGCTCCCCCCAGTGCCGCCAGCATCGGCTCAGCCGGCCCACGACCTGTTTGGCGCTTTTCTCAGGGCCGAACACAGGTTGGCCGTTTTTATCTTTAACGGGCTTGCCTTTATCATCGTATTGAGGCACACCGGCTTTACGGGCGTATTTGGAGATCATGATATCACCGGCATTTTGTGACCAGCTTTTGGGAATTTCAAAATCCTTCATCTCAAACACCACCGACCCGTCGGATTTGGTGATCTTGCAATGGCGTTTTTCGCAGGGGGTGGTTTTAAGGGGGTCGATGCCGCCACGGGTGAATAAGCGGTTTATTCTGAGGCCTTTTTTCATTCTGTTTTTACGTTTAAGGGATAAAATTTAAAGACAGGGAACCTACAAGAAGATTTTAAAGAAACCACATCTTCTGGTTTTATGATATTTTTTAAAAAGTGGAGGGCAACAAAGAGGAGGCGATTGAGCCTCCCAAGGTTTATTTTTGTCTGACAGCCTCAACTGTAATGAAACAGATTTTTGATGTCAAATAAATATTCTTGACGTAGCCTTATATATTGTATCAAAATTACGTTAGATATACTATATATAGTGTTTTTATTATGTTGCTGATAATCGCAGGAAACGGCAAAGGAAAGACCACATCGGCCATCGGGACCGCGGTCCGCAGCATAGGCTGGGGTAAAAAAGTGGCCATGGTCTGTTTTGACAAGGCGGGGGCTCATTATGGCGAGCAACCCATTTTTGATTTATTGCAAGATAAAATCGATAGTTTCCGCTTTGGGCAAAAACGATTTGACGAAAAAGTTAAAAAATTTCGTTTTGAGACTACAGATAGCGACAAAAAAGAGGCTGAAAAAGGTGTCCGGAAGATGTATGAACTATATGATAAAAAGTATTTCCTTATTATTGCCGACGAACTGGTCAGCTGTCTTTCGCGGGGGCTTGTCGGTGAGCGCGCCGTCCGTGAACTGATCGAAAAATGTCCTCCTGATACTCATCTCATACTCACCGGCCGCAACGCTCCGGAATGGATAGTTGAAAAAGCCGATCTTGTGTCCGAAGTGCAGGAAATCAAACACTACTTCACGTCCGGCCAGCAGGCCATTAAAGGTTTGGATTATTAATTAGGTGTCAGGCGTCAGGCGTCAGGCGTCAGCTGTCAGTTGTCAGCTGTCAGCTGTCAGAATAAGGTGGGGGTTGCGTTTTTGGACACATCTGAGTATGCTGAATGGGCAACTTTACGAATTAACTTTAATTATCATGCCAAAAGGACAACAAAAAGTCATGGCAACCACCTTAATTTTGTCGATAGCCGCATTGCTTGTTTCCGCATTTACTTTATATAAGGTAAGCGGCGCCCCATTAGAAGAAGATCAGTTTATGGCCAGTGTGGAAAAAGGCATTGAAACTTATATCGAAAAACAGCGCGAGGCACAGGCCGCTCCTCCGGTCGCGGCTGAACCTGTGGATGTAAGCATCGATGACGACGCCATAAAAGGCGACAAAAACGCCCCTGTGACCCTTGTGGAATTCTCGGATTTCGAATGCCCGTACTGCTCCCGGTTCTACCGCGACACCCTGCCGGATATCTTATCTGAATATGTGGATAAAGGAATCGTCCGGTTCGTGTACCGTGATTTTCCGTTGAATTTCCATGAACACGCGCGCGCCGCATCCATTGCTTCTGAATGTGTGAAAGATCAGAAAGGTGACAAGATTTTCTTCAAGTACCATGATAAACTGTATGAAAATCAGCCATCCATTAACACAGAAAACCTGAAAACCTGGGCCGCTGAAATGGGTGTGGACACGGCAGAATTCAACAACTGTCTGGATACGGAAAAATTCGCTGACGAAGTCGATAAAGATTTTGAAGACGGCAAGGCCTACGGGGTCACTGGCACCCCCGCCTTTTTTATCAACGGCCGGCTGATCTCCGGTGCCCAGCCATTTTCAGTGTTTAAAAACGCCATCGATTCAGCGCTGGAAGAATAACAGCGAAATTAAAAACCAAATCCTCGTTTGATTCGTTTTAGCGAGGTTTTTGGCTATCGAAGTGCGGAACCCTATTTCCATCTTTTTACACCATGCCCCTTCAAGCGGAACAATCCAATCGTCCTGAAACTGCGGAATACAAGCAGGCCGATGAAAGCGGCGACGTGATACGCGGCAAGGTCAATCAGTTGCTGAATGACCCCTATTTTCAGCGGACAATGGACAAAGAGGCGCTTAGGAACTACCAGGACCTGGTCAGCAAAAGAGGTTACGTGAATCCGGACGATACGGAAAGCCTGAATCGTATTTATGAATTCATGGCCGGTCAGTATAAAGAGGTGCGGGATCTTAAAACCCGCATCACCGACCATGTGGAACAGGCGGTCCGGGACGGGGTCATCACGGAAAAAGACAGGGCTTTTTACAAAAAAAATATGAAAGCCAATGTGGTGAACGGGGAGCAGATCGTGACTAAAGAACTGCTGGAGCAGGCGGAAAAGGATATTTTAGACAGCCTGGCCAACCGGCGGAAAGAGCGCAAGGAATACGATGACCTGATGGACAGCGATCTGATCCATTCCGGTTTTTTGATGGTCGGTAAAGACAAACAGATTCCCGTTCCCAATGAGACCGCTTATCTGGAAATGTCAGTTCCGGAACGGCGCCGGTGGCTAAAAGAAATCCGCAAATGGCTTCCGCAGGCTAAAGAATATGCCGGCAAGCGGGAAAAAAAAGAGGTAAAACAACTGGAAGAAGAATACGATTCTCTTTTGCAGGCTGCTAAAAACAAAAAAATCATCGGGGATAAGACCGTCAAAAAATTCAAAGCCTGGTTTAAACGCCAGAACGCCGAAACCAAAGAATACGCCGTTGACCAGTTTTTTAAAGAGATGAACCGTTACCGGATTTTATGGAAAAAAATCCGGAAACAGCTGAAAGGAAAAAGCCTGAGCCGTTTGGAATCTATGAGAGATAAGATGGGCTACACGGAATTGAAAAATGAGTTCATGAAAGAACGGTATAAGGCAAAATTAAAACAAGCCCGCAGGCAGAAGTTCATCAGCCGGCATACCGAAGCCGCTTTTTTAACTGATTTTGAACACCAATTTCCCGAAGGGAAACAAGCTTATCTGGATCAGTTTGACCGGCAAATGGAACGGTATCGTTTATTAAGGACCGCCATCGACCGGCTGAAAGACAGAAATGCGCGCAAGGCGCTGAACGCTATGTATGAAAACGGGGATTTTGGCTACAGTGAGATCGTGGCCCGGTACGAACGGCTCAGCGGTCAGGAAGTCCAGTCGGAAACCAGCCAGCAGGACGATAAAGAAAAATTACTTGGCAATGTGGACAACCGGATTGTCCGCAACTCCATTGAATACGCGGACAGGACATTGACCAGCAGTCAGAAAAAAAGACTGACAGAAAAACTGGGCGATTGGATCTCAGATCAAAATGAAGATGGGTTCAATGCATCCAGTTTTCAGAAAGATGTCAAGATCATGCGCCTGAAACAGGCGGAAAGCTATTCTAAAGAGGATTACGCCGATATGGTCGAATCCGAAGAAAAAAGGCTTTTAAGAGAAAGTTCTACGGATAAGCGACGGGGATTTTTAAGTCCTAAAAAAGTAAAAGTCAGCAAAAAACCAAAAATGGCTTCAAAAACCTTTCAGTCCCGCCGGCTTAAACCGATGCCGGAAAGAAAAAAGGAGGGAAAAGAACAGGAAAAAGAAGACAATGAGATCGTGGAAGAAAAAAAGACCCAAAAAGTGAAAAGTAAAAAAAGAAAAAGCGGACCGAAAGAGACCCGCCGCCAGACGCCGGAAGGGGGTTTTAAGGAATATAAGTTCAGCGGAAAGAAAAAAGATACCCGGATCCAGAATCTTTATTTAGATACGCCGGCGGCCGTCCGGCAGTTTAACAATGAATCCCTGCTGGACAGCGAGAACGATAAACTGGTGCTGAAAGCCTGGGACGGCAATAAAGGCATCGAGATGAAACTGTATGAAATCCGTGCGGCTGTTAAATATTTAAAAAAGAGCGCGGAAGAGGAGTCCTCTGGCAAGCAGCAAAAAGAGGCCGCCTGATAACGGATGGATATCTAATGAACTGCTAATGGATATCTAATGGACTGCTAATGGATGTCAATCAGCCATCCATCAGAAAAGCTCCTCCAGTTTTTTGTTGTATTTCAGCACAGTGTCCACAAAAGTCGAATGGCTCCAAGTGAGCGGCGCCACGGAAAGGTGTTCGCCATTGAACGGATTGAGCTGTTCCGGCAGAATACACCCCTCGTTCATGTGGCTGACCGACCATTCCAGGTAGCCTTCCGCGGCCTCCAGATCTTTTCGGGTTCTGGCCGTGGCGATAAGCCACTGGGCATGCCAGAGTGTGGTGATGATCCAGGGATTACCGGGAATGCCGTGGTAATCCCCCTGGACACGCTGGTAGTCATCGTTTTCAAAGCGGGCCAGCCCCCTCACTTCCGTTTTGACCTGGAGCGCATCATAGACCGCCTGGTTCGTGGCCGTGATTCGTTCGTCATCCGGCGGGAGGACATTGAACAGCCACAGACCGTGCAGGCTGGCATCGACTGTGTAATCTTTTTGAAGATCACCGGTTTCAGCATCGATCTGGACTCTTGTCAGAAACCGTTTTTTTTCTTTGTCGTATAAATGTTTGATAATTGCCTCCCGGACCCGGACAGCGGTTTTTTTATACCGCCGGTGATGGTGGAAATGCCCGAGGACTTCAGAAAGCTTTGCCGCGGCCAGCAGGCCGGCATATACAGTCGCACAGGTGTAGGCAAAAATGCCCCGCTCCCGTTCCCACAGGTCATAACTAGGCAGGGGAAGGCTGTATTCATCATCAATGAATGTTGACATAAAATTGCCCATTTCCCGGATCATGGGGTACATCTTCTGCATGAACTCGATATCTCCGAAACAACGGTAATGTTCGTAGAGGGCGTGGAGCACGATACCGGTCTCATCCTCCTGGATGGGCAGTTGTTTTTTATCATCTTTATACCAGGGATGCCAGGAAGATCCCACGGAATGGTCCGGATTGTATTTGGGCAGAAGATAGCCTTCATCCGTCACGACCTCTGAACAGAATTCAAAAAAATGTTTGCTGACCTCCCCATAACCGGCGCGGTCCAGGGCCATGACCACCCAGGCGCCGTCCCGCGCCCACATATAGGTGTAGGTGTCTTTATTGAATTTCATGATGTCTGAATCATTGGCCGCGATCACCCCCCCGCGGTTATCGATCTGCGTTCGCATGATGAGCAGACTCTGTTTGTAGAACGTCTGCAGATGGACAGGGATTTCCGTAATCCTTTTTTCTTCTTTGTTCACCCAGCTCCGCCAGTAATTAATGGTGTTTTCCAGCAATTTTTCAGGCGTTTCATCTAAAATAAAATTGTGGAGCCTTTTAACTTCCCCAAGTGTTTTGCCGGCGCAGAACCAGTAATAAAACGTTTTGGAACTGTTCCGTTTGACCAGAATATCGAATTCGACGGTCGAATCCACCGACCCCTGTTCGATGGGATGTTCATGCAGTGAACCGTCTTCCGCGTCTTTCCAGGTCCCCTCCAGCCCCTGATATTCGCTTTTGCCCGTGGTGAACGAATCCACGCCTTCTTTTTCCGCCAGTCCGCTGAACCAGAAATAACGCCGTTTGCGATAATGCACCAGCGCCCGGTGCTCCGGTTCATAAAAAGCCGTGTCCTGCTGTTTGTCGCCGTACAGATGCAGATCCTGAGCGAAAAACATCTTGATATGCCGGTCATGGTCCCCGTGATTGTGCAGGGTGATACGGCGTATGAAGACATCTTCCGTGGGATAGACAAAATCATTGAAATTGAACGCGAGCCCGAACTTATCGCTCCGCACCTCCGATTCCGTGACCATGGTATCAAAGATATAACGGGTAGTATGCTGCCAGTCACCGCTGTGCATCCAGGAAAAACGGTTGTCCGTAAACACACCGATCCGGTGAAGGTGCTGGTAGGCGATTTGGTCTTCCATGCCTACATAGGGATAATAGATATCCCTGAGCATATTTTTTTTATCGATCGCTACCAGAAGATTGCCGTTGCCTGTAACGAGTGATCGTGGCATATTCAGTTAATCGTTTGGGGTTTGGGGTCCGGGGTTAAAAGTTTTAATAATTTTTCTTCAAAATCCTTCAGCGTGTTCATGTACGTGATGAACGCGTCATAAGGGGATTCATAGGGCGAAAAGTACGCGTGCACATCGCCGTCGTTCCAGTATTTGGTGCACATGTAATAAAAATGGTCGGACGTCTGCAGCCGCCGCCAGTCGTGCAGAAGGTCGTCAGATATATTTTTTTTATTCGACTTAAGGGTATGTTCGATATCAAAAATATGCTTCAGCGCCGATTCCTGCAGCTGGTTACTGCACCAGGCCGAGAGGTCCCGCTCCATATCCGCCCAGGACATCAGGTGCGGCACATCCACCTCGTCCACCGGCGCGTAGGTCTGGCGGGTTTCGGAGGGGGTTTTGAAACCGATATTCTGTTTCAGGCATTCAGCGGGCAGATGGCGCATAAAATCGAAAATGCCGGTGTCCTCCCACTGATGTTCGCCGAACGTCTCATAGTCCATGAACAGGTTGATCGTCTCTCCGTCTGCCGCTCTCAGCCAGGCCACATATTTATCCACGTTCAGCGGCCACTCGTTCCAGCCCTGATTGCTGAAGCGGAACGCGATGTCATCCGATAGCTTGTAATTTTTCAGCAAAAGCTTAAAGTCATGAGGAAGCGTCTTCCGCATCCGGTTTTTTTTGGCGATTGTCCGGTCCTCGGCATGCAGGCCGGTTTTTTGGGGCCGATATAAAAAATTAGGACTCCGCCACTGCAGATAATAATCCCAGCCTTCCGCCAGGATACCCTTAAAACCCATTTCACGGATAAATTCCGCGATCTCGTTATTGTAAATCAATTCCGTGTTTCTGAAAATCGTCGGTTTTTTGCGGAAAAGTTTTTGGATGAGCCGGCTATGCTGCCGGATCTGATGGGCAAATTCCTCTTTGGAAAACAGCCAGGACAGTGAATGGTAATAGGTCTCGCTCAGTATCTCCGCCTGGCCGGTCTTAAAAATCGCTTTAAAGGAATCCAGGACCTCCTTTCCGATATCCCCGTATTCCAGGCACTGATCCAGAAATACTCCGGATAAGCTGTAACTGACACGGAATTCAGGATGTTTGTTTAAAAGTTCCAGCATCAGGCGATTGGCCGGCAGGTAGCATTTTTTGGCCACCTTTTCAAAGATTTTTTTATTCTCATAGTCAGGCGGCCCTTCAAAACAGCCTTGTTTCCCGCCTATATCAAACGCACTGCACTTGCTCAGCCGATACGGCTGGTGGACTTCGAAGTAAAAGCAGATGGTTTTAGTGGGTTTTTTCATTTTTTTATTTTTTTCACGTGATCCAGTGATCAAGCAAAAGTGATCCAGTGAAAAGTGATTAAGTTAGATTAGTTGTTTTTTGATAAGAAGAAATAATGTGCTTGGTCTGCTCCTGCCAGCTCATTCGGTGCACCTCTTCCGATCCCCGCTCTTTGAGGGTGGAATGCAGTTCGGGGTAATCCAGGACGGCAATCACCTTACTGGCCATCTCATCCACGTCCCAGAAGTCTGCCTGCAGGGCGTTTTTAATCACCTCTGAGATACCGGATTGCTTGGAAATAAGCACCGGCGCGCCATGCTGGATGGCTTCCAGCGGGGCGATTCCGAACGGTTCGGAAACGGACGGCATCACGTAAAGATCGGCCCCTCCATATGCCTGCGCCACCTCGTCCCCCCTTAAAAAACCGGCAAACAATACATTCCGTTCAATACCCAGGTCAAGAGCCATGTGGATGATCTGCTGCATCATATCCCCGTCCCCCGCCATCACGAATTTTACCTTCTTCCGCTTATCCAGTACTTTTTTGGCCATTTTCAGGAAGTAATCCGGCCCTTTCTGCATCGTCATCCGTCCTAAAAACAATACCACTCTATCCGTCGGATTCAGGTGATGGGTCTTGTGGTAGGCGCTGAAATTCGGTTTAACGGCATTGTGCACCACATCGACCTTAAATTCCGACACCCCGTAATGCTTGATGAGCATCTGTTTGGTTCGTTCACTCACGGCGATGACACGGTCCGCGTGGCTCATCCCCCGGCGTTCCATGTCATAGACCTGCTGGTTTGGGTTTTCCCCGCTACGGTCAAACTCGGTAGCATGCACATGCATCACATGGGGTTTGTCGGAACGGTTTTTGGCCTGGATGCCCGCTTCCGCGGTGAGCCAGTCATGGGTATGGATGACGTCGTGGGACACTTTATCCGCATATTGGGAGGCCTGGGCGGCGTAACGATATACCTCTTCAAACAGATTTTTTCCATACAGGGCTTTGACATCCTTATTTTTCAGTTTTTCCAGAAAGTCATTGTAACTTTGCTGATTCAGGTAGGGCGAATACAGGCCGGATGGGATTTTGATATTCTCAACCGGACAATCCGAATCATGCGCATCCAAAAGCCGAAAGACATCTGAACCAAAGGACTGCATCTCATCGGTTACTCTCGGCAGTACCAAAAATACCCGCTGTCCATTGGCGATCAGTCCGTCCACGATCCCATGACACGCGACCCCCAGCCCTCCGCTGTTGACGGGCGGAAATTCCCACCCGAACATCAAAATGTGCATTTTTTGGTATTTGTTTTTGTCTATAAAATCTAAACATTATAGCATAAATAAGCGGAAAACTCAATATTACGGCATTGACGGAAATGATTAAAATATTCTATTCGTAAAATCATGTCTGAAAGTTAAAAAAATGTTACTGATTTTTTAAAAACATTGCTTTAAAAATCCTTTTGTTTTATAATAACCAACCTGTTTTACATCTTCTTTTTTTTGTAACAACCATGAAACAAATGCCACTCGACCATGAACGGTTCATCGGCTTTTATCATGAAAACAAGGACAGGCTTTTCAATTACCTTATGGTGCGTCTGAATTATGACCGCCAGCTGGCTGAAGACCTGCTGATGGACATTGTGCTGAAGGCTTATGAAAAATTCCATACGTTTGACCCGAAAAAGGGGGCATTCCGGACATGGATTTTCACCCTCGCCCACAACCACCTGGTCAACCACTGGCGGGGGAATAAAAAGCCTGTGTCGCTGGATAAGCTGGATGAAAAAGGCGTTTATCCGGCCACTGCTGAATCCGGTCAGCAAGCCGGCCGGCAAATCGAGACTCAGAAGATCCGTCACATTTTATCCCTTATGCAAGAAGGGGAAAAAGAAATCATCATCCTGCGCTACCTTCAGGAACTGGATTACAGTGAAATCGCCCGGATCACGGGCAAAAAACAGGGCGCCGTCCGCACCAGTCTCTCCCGCGCGCTCAGCCATTTCGCGAAACTGTATCATAAAGTCTATCCATCGGAATGATTTTGTTGTAACAAATCGTTCGTAGGAATGTATTTAAAAACGTAACTTAACTCGAATGAAACCCGAAATCAAATCCATCAAAGGCCTGTTTAAAAAGGTAAAACCCTTTACGCTCAGCCCCGAACAGGATGGGCGGATTTTAAAGGCTCTTGGGAATATTCGGGTGGAAGACGAGTTTGTTGCTTTAAAAAACAAGCCCTCTCTTTTTACTTTTTTAACAAAAATAACTATGAATACGTTTAAAAAATACGCCGCCTCCGCCATAGCGGTCGTGGTCGTGATCACCGGGATGATGTATTTCAACCAGCACTCCTACGCGTATCACCTGAACAAAGCCAAAACTGCCCTGGCTCAGCTTGAAACCGTGCTTCAGGGTGATTCTGCTGAACTCGCCCTGATCCCGTCGGCATACGCCGAAGATGATGAGAGCGCTGTCGATGAAGACGCGGTCGAGGCATTGGTCGAAGAAGCGGTCGGAGAAACCGAAAACGCGATCGAGGCAGCGGAAGACTTAAGCGACCCGAAAAAACTCGGGAATGCCCTCGGGGCGATCAACGAAGTCCAGGAAGAAGCAATAGACGTACTGGCAGATGCCATTGAGGCTGTGAGGTCGGCTGAAACAATGGACGCGGTTGCTGCCGCCTTAGAAAAGGCCGCACAACAGGAAGCCCTGGTAGATGAGGCCGTGGATTTTGTGGAGAAGGCAAAAGAAAACGGCGAGAAGGACGTGGCCATTGATATTGATACTACCGAGGATGAGGATGAAGAAGCTGGTGAAGAAGATGTTTCTGAAGACAGTGGTGAAAAATTAGCCGATGCCCAAAGACGGTTCGAAGAAGCCCGGCAGGCTATGGAGCAGCTGAGGGCTGGTGAGCACAACGAAGAAACACTGGCCAAACTCGAAGCCAGGATGGAAAGAGTCCAGACCGCGCTGGAAGAAGGAAAAGTCGGTCGTGCGTTTGGGTTGACCACTGCAGTGAAGGCCAAAACCCGCAACATGGAACGCCAGGCTGAAAAGCTTAAGAAAAAGGCGGGTGCCGGCGTGGATGAGCTGGAAGATGAGGAGGCTGAAGAAGAACCGGCAGAAGTAGAGACAGCTGATGATGAGGAAGCGGAGGACAATGACGAAGACATGTCCGAATCCGATGAAGATGAAGATGAGGCCGACGATGAAGATGAAGATGAAGACGAGGCCGACGATGAAGAAGGTGAAGATATGAAAGGTAAGAAAAATATACCCAATATCAAAGGCAACAACAGAGCTGATGAATCCGACGATGCAGCAGAAGCGGAAAGCGACGCTGTAGAGACGGTTCAGGAACGGTCTCAGGAGGAAGGACTGGAAAACGAAGAAGACAGAGGGCCGTTTGACCTGAACAGCAAAAGAAGGGATAAGGAAAACCGGTAAAAAGACGATTAAAATCCTCCCCTAACCTAAAAGTTCTAAAAAAGCCTCATCCTTCGCTAAAGCTACGGATGATTGGCTTTTTTAGCGTAGCAAAAGCCTTACCGCTCCCCGCGCCACCGAAGTCCGGCGGCCGGCATCAAGGAGTTTGGGCGCCTGTTTGGCGAGCGAATAGCGGCGGATGATAGCCCGAAGTCTGCGTTTTTTAGACGCCAGATGATGATGGTACACTGAGCCCCCCAGCACGATTACTTCCGGATTGAAAATCAGGTTTAAATTGGCCAGCCCGATACCGAAATTATCGACCAGCTCTTTTTTCAGGCGCGGATATTTTTTAAGATAATACCCGCTGATGTTCTGCTCGAAATTTTTCAGTTTTTTATCCGATTGATTGATAATCATATGCCCGAATTCGCCCGCGAACCCGTCTTTTCCATACATCATCTTCCCGTCCACGATGGCCGCGCCGCCCAGACCCGTTCCCGCCATCACCGCCAGGACGTTTTTACAGTTTTTAAGGGGTGCCCGCTGACTTTCCTCCGCCAAAAACCCATTGATGTCATTGTCCAGATACACCCGCGTTTTATAGCGTTTTTTAAGCAGAGAGCTGAACTCCAGATTCCTGCCCGTCGGCAGATGGGGCGAATCGACCAGTACGCCTTTTTTTTGGTCCACGATGCCGGCCGTGACCACGCCGATGCCTTTGACCGAGTCGTCAAAAAAGCCATCGATGAGGTCGTATAGCTGTTTCAGCAAACCTTTTTTCCCATGGCGGACATCGGTTTTGATTTTTTTGGAAATCATGATTGTCAATTGGCTGTCAAAAACCTGCAGTAAGATCTTACTGCCTCCGATGTCCAGGCCGATGTATTTTGTTTTTTTGGGCATTTTAGTTATCGATTTCCACATACACCGGCAGATGGTCTGAAAAAAGTGAATCCACCACGCCCGCTGTTTTTACCTTAATGGAATCACAGGCCAGGATAAGGTCAAGGGGGTAGCGGGGGGCAAAGGAGGGGAAAGTCGGGTTTTTCTGGATGAGTTTCAGGCGGGTTTTCTTTAAAAAATCATGGATTTCATCCAGGCCGCTGAAAATATTGAAATCCCCACATACCAAGTGAGGACGGGGGCATTTTTTGATGATATGGATCAGCTCTTTCAGTTGATTTTTCCGCATTTTCTTCCGCAATAGCCCCAGATGCACTGTAAAAATACTGATATTGTTTACAACGAATTCCTGCACCAGCGTATGCATGCCGTTTTTTAAGTAATGCTGGACCACTTCACCGGGGTGGCGACTCAAAACCGCATCGTGATGCTTGTTTAAAAAAGGCAGTTTATTATACCAGGAATCAGGGTTATATTTGGAAGAAGTCTTCCAGAAGGTGTAACGGAGTTTCCGGACGATTGCCTGAGTCTGGTTTTTGAACCGGCTACGAAAAGAACCGCTATCCGTTTCCAGCAGGAAGATCACGTCCGCCCGCTCTTTTTTCAGCGTTTTGGCGATTTTATAAATAGTCATCCTGGGGGCGCGAAGATAGCGCCAGAATTTAAGAAAATACTCTTTCAGGGAGCCTTTTAAACCCGTGCTGTAGCCGATATTATAGATCAGGATTTTCATCATTTATGATTATACGTCTTTTTCGTGAGTAATCAATTAAAACCCCCCGAAAAACGTGATAAAATGCGTCAGAAATAACCTATTTTTTTATGAAAACCATCAGCCGATTATTCATTCTTATTTTTATTCTGTCCACCGTCGCTATCCCATCCGTTCGCGCGGACCGGAGCGAAAAAGCCAGGGTCATCAAAGCCGATAAAGTCCGCCACGACCTCATTGTGGAACGGCTGGACGGGGAACGCTGGCTTCTTCAGCACAACCGGGTCTGTCAGTCTATGAGTACGGAATTCCCGGTAACACTCATCATCAATAGCGATGATAAAATCACACACCTTAAGGTGGCGGTCAATGAAATCTGCGAGGTCTATAACGCGGTCCCGTATTCAGGGGAGGGGAAAGTCACCAAACTCATCCGCAGTGAAAATCTGATGGTGCGC
The DNA here is from genome assembly GCA_964538225.1 of uncultured Candidatus Peribacteria bacterium. Classification (GTDB taxonomy): domain Bacteria; phylum Patescibacteriota; class Gracilibacteria; order UM-FILTER-43-11; family UM-FILTER-43-11; genus JAFGCR01. Next base: position 8,618 of record CAZIDW010000013.1, on the reverse strand, counting down.
GACCACGAAGCAGAACTGGTGTGGTACAACAAGAAATATTTCATCGATTACGATGGCGCCCGCTGCCGCCATCTGAAAGATTTTATAGATGAACGGCTTTACCTGTATCTGCCGGACGACGAACTGGAAGGCGGTTATCTGGTCCTGCCGGGCGACCGCGGCCAGTGCCGGATTAATTTTGTTCAGTCGCTGGAGACCTTTGAAACCGACAAAGACGAAACACCGCCAAAACTCAAAGTGGACTCTCAGAACCAGAACAACCAGGTCTATTTTTACTGGGATGAACCCGAGAGCGAGGACCGCCTGCTGTACCTCATCAGTTACAGCCGGTACCGCCTGGATCCGGCGGATTACAACTATTGGGAAATGCCTAACCTGAAGCGCACCCGTAAACATTCCTACACCGTTGATTCCCTTAAAAACGGGCGCACGTATTATTTTTACATCAGCGCCCTGAACGAATCCCGGCAGGCAGGGGAATGGGCGGAACTCGTTGCCACCCCGGTCGGCACGGGCGGATTTGAAAACAATCCCGACCCGGAGACGTTTGAAATCGGGATGGAAGAAACAGAAGACGCCTTCCGCCTGCACTGGCCCCATAAGGATACCGTCTACAAATACCGCGTGAGGCTTTATGTGAACGGGAAACCCAATCTGTTTGAAGTCCACGAGGCGGACGACAACGAAATCCTTATTCCCAAATCTGAAGAATACCTCAACAAACGCCTGCGCCTCACCGTCCGTGTGATGCCGCTTTTGCCCCACCAGTACCGCTATTACGACGGGCATTTCTGGAAATATGAAGCAGAGGAATAAAAAAAGCCCCCATCCATAGCTTTAGCGAAAGAGGGGGGCTTTAATCAGGCGTGATAGCCTTTTGCTATTAACGAGGCTCGCGAGTGGGTTTTGCGGCAACTGCTTCTTTTTCCTCCTCTTCAGAAAGATCCAACGGCTCAAATGGCCCCAGCTCTTCTGCCACCCCTCCTTCCCTTTCAACACCTGCCTTATGAGCCGCGGCTGTCAGGGCTTCTTCTTCTGTTTCTTCCGCCTCCGCCTCTTCCATCATCTCAGCCACTTCTTCTTCCGTGAACGCCATTTCTTTTCCGCCTTCTTCGGATAGGTCTAAAGGTTCGAAAGGGCCCATTTCTTCTGTTTTTTTCTCCAGTTCCGTTAATCCTTTTTCCCCGGCCTTTACTTTTTCAGGGGCTTTGGCTGTGGTTTTTTCAACGCCTTCCTCAGGGGTCTTTGGGGTCTCAGTTGTTTTTTCGGCAGCTTCTTCAGCCTGTGCAGGCGCTTCTTTAGGTGCTTCACCCTGATGTATCAGGCGCGCTTCTTTTCCGAAACTGAAAAGGTTGGATAATTTTTGGAATAATTCCTTCATAGGATTCATGTTTAAAAAATAATTTTATTGTCCGGGTCTACGTGTGGGTGTGCCGGCCACCTCGGTTTTTTCTGCCTCATCCTCTTCCGGTCCCCATTCTTTATCATCCTCGTAACCGCCGGTCCATTCTTTCACAAAAGCGTCCGACACGGGCTTTCTGTTTTCTTTCTCAGCCACATAAACAGGTTCTTCCGCTTCCATCGGTCGTCCTGAAAAATCAGCGATCAGGTTCTGAACCTCTTTTTTAATAGCGTCTTTTTCAATGCCGATATAATCAGGGCTTAATTTTTCGGCCGCCTCCTTGGTGCGCGTCCTGTCCCGTATATATTTGTCGACCCAGAAGGCGAACGAGTCGACGTCTTCCTGATTTCCGTTTTTATAAAGGTCCAGCGCGGTTTCAACAAGGGGTTTCAGTTCCCCGCTTTCCTGAAGGACGTTTACATATTTCATGGTGTCCTCGGGGCTGGTCCCCATTTGCATTTGTTCATGGCCGCGGCCAAAAAGGATGTCAGTCGCTGTTTTCAAGTCGTCTGGTTTAAAATCACTTAAAACCGACCGTAGGTAATTAAAATGTTTGGTGATCACCTCTCTGCTGACCTCTTTGCCTTTCGTGGCTTCGTCTTTCTCGACCCTCATGTATTCCGCCTGTTTCGGAAGCGATTCCTTTTCAGATCGGGTCGGTTTGGCTTTCTCTTTCTTTTTTTCCGCCCGAGCGATAGTTGCCTGTTCCTCTGTCCGGCGGCCTCCCCCGGTTTCTTCAAAATCTAAGATTCTTTTTTCTTTCTCACTCAGTTCAGGTTTTTTTGGCTCCCGTTTCTCTTCCAGTTTGCGGACACCGGTTTCTGCCCTGGCGACTTTTTCGGCCGCCTCCCTTTTTTTAAATTCAGGAGCAAGCTTCGATTGTTCCTCAATGGTATGTTCACCCGCCAATTCCGGCCCGGACATATCTGGTGCTTCTTGACCTAATGGGACTTTCATGGGGTCGATGTTTGAATCATCCGGCCCGGACATATCCGGCGCCTCCTGATTAGCTAGGCGGGCTTCCTTACCAAAGGTGAATAAGTTGGATAACTTTTGGAATAATTCCTTCATGATTCTTGGTTTAGAAATATTTATTTTTATTTGGGTGCGACGCCTCTGGCGTGGCCGCCGGCTAATTTAGTTTCCTCTTCCTCCAGGGGCTCAAACGTCGCGGCCAGTCCTTCTTTATCAGCCCCGCCGAACAGTTCAGCGACTTGATCACCACTCAAAGCATCGAAAAATTCCTTCATACCCGCTTTAGCCATCAGGTTTTCATGAACCTCCTCCTCGTTAGGCGCCTCCATGACATTAACCGGCTTCATTTCAACTTCCCCGGTGTCAGCCACTGTTTCTGCCTCCTTTTCCCTGGTAAATCCTTCGGTTATTTCTTTTGCGGCCTCCAGACCTCCAGCTACCTCCGGATGTTTTTCTGCGAAACGGCCTTCTGCACCCTCTTTAGGCGCCTTTTCCATGACATTAACCGGTTCCATTTTAAATTCCTCTAATTGTGTATTAGCCTTTTCACTCGTTTTTTTGCCTTCAGCTTCCGCTTTTTTAACTCCTTCTTCAGGTGTTTTCGGAGGAGCGGTTTCTGCCTCCTGAGTTTCCGGCATTTGTTCAGGGGCAGGGGTTGGTGCGTCCACGTTGGCCAAACGGTGCTCCTTACCAAAACTGAAAAAGTTGGATAATTTTTGGAATAATTCTTTCATGGCTCTTGAATTAAAGGATATTTGTTTTGAAATTATAAGTTAGCGAGTTCTTTCTCCAGGTCCATAGCGCTCTCCTCGATTTTTTTCTGAATCTCTTCCAGCTTTTTCCGCGCCTCGGTATTGTTCCAGTTGATGGCGGTCTCAAGCTGCCCCAGGGCTTCATCGAGCTCTTTCTGTTCCGCTATCAGGATTTTTTTCCTGGCATCATCATCGGATTCATCGATTTGATTTATTTTTTCTTTATATTTTGATCCGATTTCCTCACAATGTTTGTTGAAAGCCTCATGCAGGCGTTTCAGATAACCCCGATGGTAATCGATGGTCTCCTGGTAAAGATTTTCAAGGGTATTCTTGTCTGCGGGAAGGTTCTGTTCAGGCATTTTTTTAAAGTTATCAAAGTATTATAGCATAGCTAGGAGCAAAAAGCAATGCCTTAATACCAATTGAAGGCCCGTTGAAGACCTAGTGGATTGCACTTCTGATATTCAGTCAATTGGGCCTTCGATTGGGTCCTCAATTGGAAAAAACCTTGCCATAAATAAAAAAACCCTATAAAATCTACCCGCTCTTGCACTATTAGAAATCAATCAGATAATTATCAGAAACCATGTCACACAAGAAAGCTGGTGGATCCACCAAAAACGGCCGCGATTCACAATCCAAACGATTAGGTGTTAAGCTATACGCGGATCAGTCGGTGAAAGCCGGCAATATCCTGGTGCGCCAGAAAGGCACTAAATACCATGCGGGGGAAAACGTCGGCGTGGGCAAAGATTTTACCCTCTTCGCCCTAAAGGACGGCGTGGTGAAATTCACGGAAAAACGCAGGAAGAAATACGATGGCCGGTCATTCAAAGACCGCCTGGTGCACATCGCCTCCGTCTGAATCCAACTTTCATTTATTTCCAACCGAAAAGCATGTTAATATTTATTTACATGTGACCTTTTGGAATTTGTAACTCGTAACTTGTAACTCGTAACTTGTAACTTGCAGCGATTAAGTTACCAGTTACAAATTACGCCCCGAAGGGGTAAATTACAAATTTCAAAAAGTTTCAGATACCGCCCGGCACAAGAGCCATTCGGACGGGTCAGGTATCAGATGTAACTTTAAATAAAATTATGTCAGAACAGGGCGATTTCGAAACATTCACCGGCCCCGCCCCCTCAGAAAAAAAAGAGATGAGTGACGAGCAATTCCGTGAGGAGGTACGGCGTCAGCAGCAGGCCATGCAGGACCTTCAGCAGGAAGAGGGGCAGGCCAAAGCGCATGACAACAGCCTGGCCGTCATCATCGTCCGCTTTTTAAGTCAGCCCCGGAACACAGATTTGTTTTTACTGGTGTCCCGCACAGTGGCCCAGAACATTCCGTCCGAATTCATCATCGCCATCCTTTCCCTGGTGGATAAAAAAGCCAAGAAAGAAGTCAAAGGATTATTGGAAGCCGGCAAACAGGGAAAACAAAAAGAAGAGACCGCCCTCACCCTTCACCAGAAAGCTGATTTTCAGACTTTACCCCCGGATCACAAAAAAGCCATCGATGAATGGACCCAGCATATGCTTGAAGTCGCCTCTAAAAAACCCCACCGCCTTCTGGAATCCATTGTAGCACCCGGTCCGCAGCGCCAGCTCTCCTCCACCCCTATCCAGCTGGCCTCATTCATTTTACGCAATTACCTGGCAGACCATCAGATCGAGATGGATTTCCAGCGCCTGCGCGATTTTATGGAAGGGGTATTTGTGGAAATCGTCAAAAATCTGGAAGAACAGGTGAAGGAACAGAAACACCTTGAACATAAAAGCTGATCGACCACTAATTGATAGGTGCGCATGTACGCAAGGTACGCATGTGCGCACCTGCTTGCCGGACTTCGATGAGTTCAGTTGAATCGCAGGCAGGCATGCGTAGGCCCGAAGGGCCGCGTATACGCGCACCATAAATAATCAGCAATCCATTAGAAGTCCACTAGCTTTTTAGTGATGCAACGGCGCTTTCCACATCCGGGAAGATCTTCAGCATGGTAGAAATACCCACGATGTTAAAGATGTCTTCCACATTTTTGCTGGGGCCGGCGATGATGAGCCGGCCGCCGTTTTTCTTTAAATGATTGTGCCAGGCGACCAGCTGGCCGATGGCATAGCTGTTTAAATAATCCAGGCTTTTTAAATCAAAGATCACCACAGTTTTTTCAGTACTTTCCATGATCAGTTTTTCCATCGATTCGAGCGGCTCTTTGACGCCACCGTCAAATGCTCCCTGAAAATGGGCGACATGGGTATTGGGCAGATCGGAAACAGGTTCGATAGTGATTTCTAATGCTTGCATAATTTAAGAGTTTAAGTGAATCATTTTTAAAGCAGTGATAGCGGCCTCCACGCCTTTGTCTCCCCGGTTTCCCCCCTGGATACGGGCTTTGGCCTGTTTGGGATTTTCCGTTGTCAATACGCCGAAGATAACGGGCACTTTATTGGCTAAACCGACTTCCATTATACCGTGTGCGGCCGCAAAAGCAATATAATCAAAATGGGGCGTCTCCCCCCGGACCACCGCTCCCAAAGCAATGATGGCGTCGAAGCCCCCGGCATCCGCCAGCTGTTTGCAGACGTACGGAAGTTCAAAAGAACCTGGTGCGTTGACCACTGATATATTTTTAGTCAGCACCCCTCTGATGACTAGTTCTTCCTGACAGCTTTTCAGAAGCACCTGGGTGATATCCGCGTTGTATTCGCTCACCGCGATGGCGATTTTGGCGCCTTTGGGCGCTTTTATATCAGAATGGAGATTGGTCTTCATGTCACTCATGAGCAGTCGAAAATTAAGCGTTGAAAATTAAAAGCCTTTCAATATGTTTCGCAAGAATATCAGTTTCTAAATTTACCGCATCATCGATTTTAAGCAAGCTTAAATTCGTTGTTTCCCATGTGTGGGGGATGATGCTCACGGTGAACTGTCCGTTCGGGATACTGACAACGGTTAAACTGATGCCATTGACGGTGATGGAGCCTTTTTCAGCGATATATTTCATCAGGCAGTCAGGAGTCTCAATAGCCAACACAAACGAATTTCCTTCTTCCTTGATATCCGTTATTTTTCCCACACCTTCAACATGGCCGGTGACCATATGGCCCTCAAACCGCGCGTCTGTTTTCATCGGGAGTTCCAGATTTACCTTGTCGCCTTTTTTATAATTTCTGATAATAGTCTTTTGGACGGTCTCCGGCATAAAATCAGCTGAAAAACCGCTATCCGAAAATGCAGTGGCCGTTAAACATACCCCATCCACCGCAATACTGCCGCCTTTTTTCAAATCCGACACGATTTCAGGCGCCTTAATGGTGATGTGAGTATCAGTTTTTTTCGTAACCGTGCCGGTGGTTTCGATGATTCCTGTGAACATATTTCTAATTAGAGGCCTAATTGGTAGCCTAATTGGTTATTTTTATCACTGGATCACTTTTCACTGGATCACTTTTCACTGGATCACTTTTCACTGGATCACTGACTCACTTGTGATCAAGTGACAAGGCGCTCCAGTGTTCCAGTGAAATAACCACTAGGCCTCCTTCGCGCTGAGAGAAATCGAAGGGCGAAAGGTCTCCAATTAGTTAGTCCTTCTTAAGAATAGCCTGGAACGCGTCCTGAGGCAAAGCCACATTGCCCACCTGTTTCATCCGCTTCTTCCCTTTTTTCTGTTTTTTAAGGAGTTTGTTTTTGCGGGTCACATCCCCGCCGTACAACTTGGCAGTCACATCTTTCCGGTAGGCGGAAATGGTCTCGCGCGCGATGACCTTCCCGCCGATGGCCGCCTGGATAGCGATGGCGAACTGGGCGCGCGGAATCACTTCTTTGAGTTTTTTGGCCAGTCGCCGCCCCAGCCCTTCCGCCTCTGAAAAATGGCAGATAACCGACAGGCTGTCGACCTTTTCCCCGGCCACCAGGATATCCATTTTAACCAGGTTCTGCTCGCGGAATTCCATAAAATCATAATTCATCGAGGCATACCCGCTGCTCACGTTTTTAAGCGCGTTATAAAAATCAATGATGACGGTGGCCAGCGGCATTTCAAACAACGCCAGTACGCGGCCCTCATCCATATAACTCATGTTCTTGTAAATGCCGCGACGCTGCTGGGTCAGTTTCATCACGCCGCCCACCGCGTCTTTTGGGCAGACCACCTCCATTTTCACCCAGGGCTCTTCAATGGAGCCGATCTCATTCGGGTCCGGCATCTCAGATGGGGTGGAGATTGTTTCGCGGGCGCCGTCTTTTTTATTGACGATATAAGAAACCGACGGCGCTGTGACGATGAGATCCAGGTTATATTCGCGCTCCAGCCGCTCCTGCACGATATCCATATGCAAAAGCCCCAGAAAACCGCAGCGGAATCCGGAACCAAGAGCAGGGGACTGATCGGGTTCATATACCAGCGCGGCATCGTTAAGGGTCAGCTTATCCAGTGAGTCCCGTAAGCGGGGAAAGTCATCATTGTCCACGCAGTAGATCCCCGAATACACCATGGGCGTCACTTTTTTATAGCCAGGAAGCGGTTTGGCTTTCGGGATCAGGGATTTGTCTCCTTTCCAGATGGTATCCCCTACACGGGCCTCCCCTACGGATTTCAGGCCGGTGACCACATAGCCGACTTCACCGGGTTTGAGTTCTTTTTGAGACTGGTATTGTGGACGGAAATAGCCCAGATCCGTCACTTCGATATCGGTTGTGGCGTTTAAGAACCTCAGCTCATCCCCCTTTTTAAATGTTCCGCTTACCAGCCGCACATACGCCACCACACCTCGGTAAGAATCATAAACGGAATCAAAGACAAGCGCTTTGGCCTCCTCATCGTTTTTGATGCCAAACCGTTTCCGCATTCCTGCCTCATCCGGCGAAGGGATGCGGTCAATGATTGCCTGCAGCACGGCGTCCACGTTTTCCCCGGTTTTCGCGGATACTTCGATGATCTCTTCTTTTGGAATGGCCAGCATGTTTTCGATTTCGGTCTTGATGCGTTTCGGATCCGCGGCCGGCATGTCGATTTTATTGATGACCGGAAGGATCTTCAGGTCGTATTCCATGGCCATATATAGGTTCGCGAGGGTCTGGGCCTCGATGCCCTGTGTCGCGTCGATGACTAAAATCGCCCCTTCGCAGGCCGCGATACTGCGGCTGACTTCATAGGTAAAATCCACATGCCCCGGCGTGTCGATAAGGTTCAGGATGTATCCCTCATAATCCATGCGCACTGGCTGAAGTTTGATGGTGATGCCCCGTTCCTGCTCCAGGTCCATTGTGTCCAGAAGCTGGCCGTGGGTCATCCCCCGTTTTTCAATGGTTTTGGTGATTTCCAGAAACCGGTCCGCCAGCGTGGATTTGCCGTGGTCGATATGCGCGATGATGCAGAAATTTCGTATATTTTTCATGATAATTACACCTGACCCGTCCGAATGGCTCTTGTGCCGGGCGGCATCTGAAACTTTTTGAAATTTGTAATTTACCCCTTCGGGGC
>CAZIDW010000012.1:0-27290 GCA_964538225.1 uncultured Candidatus Peribacteria bacterium | reverse complement strand
ATGACTCAGATTTATGGATGAGAAATTTAATCCCTCAAAAAATCTCCTGCGCCGTTATACTAAATTACGGCTGAATCCTGTGTTCTGTTTTCTTGTAAAAAAGTTATTTTTTTGGTATAATAAATAGATAAAACTGAACTTATATGGCAACTGATTCCCAAACCGCCGGCCTGACCATTCCGGATGAAACAAAAGAGCAGTTTCCGGAACTCGTCAGTATGATCAAAGACAGCCAGTCGATGAATGATGAAGAGCGACAGTACTGGGTGGATGTCCTGCCCATCATGACCGAAGAACAGCTCACTAACCTCCGGGATATTCTGACCAATGAGAAAGAACAGATCGAAGAGATCAACAAGTCCTATGACAAAGAAATAGACGATACAATCGATAACTCAATGCTTGAATTCGACGAATTCAAATACAAAGAAAAAAAACGCATGCGGGAAGAGGCTGAAAAGATGTTTGAAAAAGAAGAGCATAAGCGCGAAGCCGCCCTGCTGGAGGAAATATCGAATATGTAACACGCAAACAGGAAACAGAATTCAGGACACAGCTTATTATCCGGCTGAGTTCTGTGTCCTGTTTCCTGTTTCCTTATGAATATGTTAACATTTGGGCTGAAATAAAAATTAAAAATTGAAAATTTTTTAATTGAATAATATGCTCCCCTCCGCTTACGAAGCCAAACAATACGAAGACGGCATCTATAAAGCCTGGGAAGAGGCCGGGGCGTTTAAGGCGGACGCAACGTCTGAAAAACCGCCTTTCACGATTTCCATGCCGCCGCCCAATGCCACCGGCGTCCTTCATCTGGGGCATTCGATCATGCTGGCTCTGGAAGACATCATGATCCGCCACCGGCGGATGAAAGGCTGTGAAGCCCTGTGGCTGCCGGGCACCGATCACGCGGCCATCGCCACGGAAAGCGTCGTCATCAAGACCCTGAAAGAAAAGGAAGGCATTGAAAACCCGCGAAGCCTGGGGCGTGAAAAGCTCATCAGACGGATTGCTGAGTATGTGGAAAAAAGCCAGGGCACGATCCGGTCGCAGATACGGAAGATGGGAGCCAGCTGTGACTGGTCACGCGAGCGGTACACCATGGATCCGTCGCTCCACCGCTGTGTGAACGAGGTGTTTAAAAAGATGTACGAAGACGGGCTCATCTACCGCGCGGAACGGGTCGTGAACTGGGACGTAGCCCTGCAGACGACGATTTCGGATGACGAAGTGGAATACAAAGAACAGGACAGCGTACTTTACACCTTTGAATACCTGAATGCGGAGCAGGCCGGGGGCAAACCGGTTTACGTGGCCACCAGCCGTCCGGAAACAAAACTCGGCGACACCGCCCTCGCCGTCCATCCGGATGATAAACGCTATCAGCACCTGATCGGGAAAGATTTTGATGTAAAGTGGCCTGGCGGACAGACCGTCAACGTCACGGTCATCGCCGACCATACAGTAGACATGGAATTCGGAACCGGTGTGGTGGGTCTCACCCCGTTTCATAGCAAAACCGACTACGAACTCTGGCAGCGGCACAAAGAAACCATCAAAGCCGAACCTATAAAAGTAATCGATGAAGACGGCCGGATCAGCGGCCCTGTAAAAGGATACACAGGAATGACAGTGGAGGAATGCCGGGAAAAACTCGTGGAAGGGCTGAAAAAAGAAGGCCGACTAAAATCCGAAGAAAGCTATCTCCAGCAGCTTTCCATCTCTTATCGCTCCAAACAGCCTATTGAACCTCTGCCGAAACTGCAGTGGTTCATCGATGTGAACAAAAAAGCCGTGAACTGGAACGGAAAGACCCTGACCCTGAAAGAAGTGATGCAGGAGGTGGTGAGTTCAAAAACCATCCGCATCATCCCGGAGCGGTTTGAAAAGACGTATTTTCATTGGATCGACAACCTGCAGGACTGGTGCATATCCCGCCAGATCTGGTGGGGGCACCGCATCCCCGTGTGGTACAAAAAAGATGAGACATATGTGGGCCCTGAGGCGCCGGACGGGGACGGCTGGAAACAGGATGAAGACACGCTGGATACCTGGTTCTCTTCCGGCTTGTGGACATGGAGCACGCTCATCGATCCTGCCATTACCGAGGATAACACCCTGTCGCTGGATGACCTGCTCCAGAAAAGCGCGGACTTTCGGAAATTCCACCCCACCCAGATGATGGAGACCGGTTATGACATCCTGTTCTTCTGGATCGCCCGCATGATTCTGATGACCACGTACGCCACCGGCCAGATCCCGTTCGAAAACGTGTACCTGCACGGCCTCATCCGCACGCGCGAGGGGAAAAAGATGAGCAAATCCGACCCGGCGACCTGCATCGACCCGCTGGACATGATCGGTAAATACGGCGCGGACGCCCTGCGTATGAGCATGGTCATCGGCAATACACCCGGCAACGACATGCGCCTGTATGAAGAAAAAATCAAAGGGTACCGTAATTTCACCAACAAATTATGGAACGCCAGCCGTTTTGTGCTGGGTGTCCTGGAGGAAAACAAAATCACCGAAGCACCCGCTGTCGATACCCAAAACCTGACCGACGCGGACGAATGGATACTGGAAAAACTGAACACAGTCATCAAAACAGCGGATGAGGCGCTGACAGATTACCGCATCAGCGAAGCCGGGCAGGCACTGTACGATTTTTTGTGGAACGATTTCTGCGACTGGTACCTGGAACTTTCCAAGGGTGAAAAACAGAACCCGGCTGTGCTGTACCATGTGCTGAAAAATACCCTCATCCTCCTGCACCCCTTCATCCCGTTCGTAACTGAGGCCATTTGGTCGCACCTGCCGGGAACCGAAGGGATGCTCATCCACGCCCCCTACCCCGCCCCGGACGGCCGTAAATACCATGCCGTCCCCATCGTCCGGCTGATCGACGTGGTCACCAAAATCCGCCACCTGCGGGCGGAAAACAAAATCGAACCCGCCCAAAAAATCCCGGTCATCCTGTACGCCCATGAAAAATCTAATGAACTGAAACGGAACGAAAAAGACATTCTGCGCCTGGCCCGCGTGAGTGAACTGACGTTACGGGAAAGCGGCAAAAAACCCGACAAAGCCGCCACGGACATGGCGCATGGAATGGAAATTTTCATCCCCCTGGAAGGACTGGTGGACACAGACAAAGAAAAAGAACGGCTGGAAAAAGAAATCAGTAACTTAGAGAGCTACATAAAAGGCCTTAAAGCCAAACTCGACAATCCTGGTTTCTCCAAAAATGCCCCAAAAGCCGTGACGGAAGGCGAAAAAAAGAAATTAGAGGAAGCGGAACAGAAATTAGAAAAATTGAAGGAGCAATTGGAACAGTTTTGACCCCCTCCCTTGCTAACGCAAGGTGCTCCCCCTTATGCAAGGGGGAGATATTTTATGCTTGAGTAATAAGCTGACCAACAAACAATCTCCCCCTCAAGTGAGGGGGGCATCTCCGCGAAGCGGAGAGAGGGGGTCAAAACACTGGATTTCCAGAGCAAAAAATGTTATAATATATAGATATTATTTAACAACTGACACCTGACAAGTGACACCTGACAAGTGACACCTGACAAAATTTGTAACTTGTAATTTGCCCCTTCGGGGCGTAACTAGTAACTTGATTGCTGTAAGTTACAAGTTACGAGTTACTAGTTACGAGTTACAAATTTCAAAAACGTCAAAGGTCAAATATCACATGTTAAATGTCAAAGGTAAAAAAATGAACATCAAACCAGACCAATTCGTCAATCCGGGAGTGATCGAATACGACAAAAAGCGGCGGGAGCGGTTAGAGCGTTTTAAAAAAGCCGTCAAACGTGCCCTGTTCTTAAACGACGATGAGAAACAGAACTGGATCACGCTCGGCTACCTGCTGACCAACCACCAGCTGGAAGAGGCGGAACAGCTCATCATCAACCAGGACCTCAGCCGGCTTAAAGCCAGACAGCAGATCGAGAAAATCAAAAAACAACCCAAACAATAAATGGCTAAAAATCCTTCTCTGCAACGGGCATCCGAATCGCTGGAAATGCCGGCAAGGGACGTGGAAACCGGCATCAGCGCTTTAAGAAAGGCGGCGGATGAGATGCCGAAACTGGATGTCAACGCCCCTTATACCGCGGCCATGGCGAATGTGGATGTGATGAAACCAATTCCTGAGGACGTAGAGGGGCTGACGTTTATGCAGGCGGAACTCATGAGCGTTCTGGGAAAGGTCGCTAAAAAATATCCCAAACTGGAGCTCGCCAAGATCTCTGGCGGGAACCTTTCTGGAATCGTACGAAAAAGCCGTATCAGCGTCTCGACGTCCGAATCCATCGCCCTGACCAAACTGGAAGAGATCAAGCGAAACCCGACCAGCCCGCTGGCCCGCGAACTGGAACAGGTATGGCCTGAAATGGTCGAAAAGGCGGAAGAGGCGCGGCTGGGGACCGCTGAGACCATTCTTAAAAAATTCAAAGAAAAACCCGTCGAGACCCTGGTGACCGGCGCCGCCATCGTGGGTGGGATCTACCTGGGCATAAAACTGATCGGCTGGCTGGCCGGAAAGGGCGCCAAAAAAGCAAAAGAAAAGGTGGGTAAATTTTTCTCGACCAGTAATATCCTGGCCATGCTGGGATTAGGGGCGTTCGGCGCCTTTAAGGGAAAAGACTGGCTGGCGGACGTGCTGGGCTTTAAGGACGAAAAAGAAAAATTAAAAGAAATGGTCGACAAGCTGAAAAAAACAGCCGACCCGGAAGAGCGCAGAAAACTGTATGACAAGATCAAGGAACTCAGCAAAAAACTCAAAAAAGTGCCCGGAAAAGTGGTGGAAGGAGGCAAAAAGGGAATCGATTTCGCCAAACGGGCTAAAGAAGTAGGGGAGAGCTGGGCCATCGCGGAAAAACATCTGGAAAGAGAAATAATGCCGGAAGAAAAAATAGATTACAAAAGGCATTCAGAAACCATCAAAAACCTGAATCGAAATCTGGATGTGAACCCAGCGCTTTTCGCGATCATCGGACATGAAAAATATGATGATTATGTTGAACACGCCCCCAATTTTTTGAGAAATCTTTTGCAGGGAGTGCGCCTTCTTTTTGGCAAGACCGAGCGTACCCGTGAAGCCTTCAGCGAGCTGGCGATCGATTACGGCGGCATGGAACTGGCTGACTTCCTGGCCAGCAACCTGCTGAAAAATAAAGCAGATTTCAAAGGCCTGACCATACTGGAAGTGATGGAAAAAATCGAAAAAAACCCGGACCGCTATGTCGATAAAGAAGCGGTGGCAGAAGCGAATACACGGAACAAATACGAAAAAAAATTCTGGAACGGTTATGAAAAACTGGAAAAAGGCCTGGCAGAAGGAAAGGAAGTAGAAGAGAGTTTTATCATCGAATGGCTGGCCAACGCGACCATTGCCGGCGTCACCATCACCGCCAGCACCCTATGGAACGGGGGGGTCTGGATTTTAAAAAACGGCGTACCCGTAATGAAGATATATGGCAAAGGCCTTTATAGCCTCATAATCAACATCGCGGAAAAATGTGAAAATGAAGGGCTGACACCCGTGGGGTGGTATCTGCGGGCGGGCGCTTTCAGTGCCGCGGTCGGCGCACCGATCGGGGCCGTGGTAGGCCCGGTGCGCACCTTTATGAGGACGGGCATGTTGAAGTACTCACTATTGAAAGGAGGTATCGGAGGAACATTCAGCGGACTGAAAAAAGGCCTGTTCCTTCCGGGGCGGGTCTTCTGGGCAGCCGGCAAAGGGCTGGTCGGAAAAATGGGACACGGCACAGGGCCGATTCAGAATATGCAGGCGATCATCGACGAACAAAAATTCATTCTGGAAGACCTGAGCCTGAGCCGGGTGGGCAGTAAATGGTTCGGCATGCGAACGCTGACGGAAAAAATACTGGCAGGTGAAGTGGACATCAAAAAAGAACGCCTGATAAGACAATTGGTCAATTATAAAAGTTCACTGGATGCACATATAGCTAAAATGACCAAACTTTCCCGAACCAAAAAGGGCAAGATGATGATCTTCAACCAGCGGAAAGAACACTACAAACGGATGAATGATGAAATCGACGGAATCCTTAAATTAGTTTCCGAACAGGAAAAAACGGGGAAATTAAAAATAATCAGCGATAACCAATGGAGGGAAAAAGTGGATGACCTGATGGATAGTTTAAAATTAGATAAAAAAGCGGTGGATGTGCTGAAAGCAGAAAAAAATCTCCGGCTGGGAATCGTGCTTTCAGATAAAACCCATCCCATCGCCAAACTGATAAAGACAGGCCGATACGACAATGCAGCCATCCTGGAATTAATGAAGCGGGATGAAAAAGTCTTAAACGCCCTGACCCGGCACCGGGGGCTGATCAACGACCACCATGTTTTAGCCGGACTGGAAAAAATGGAGGCGGATCTGCCGGATATCATCGCCAGGCGGGCGGCGGTATGGAAGTCATTCAGCCGGAATGAAAAGTACATCCTGAAAATATATCCGGAGGTGGCGTCCCGCTATACCCGATTGGCCGACACCATAAAAGCCGGCGGAAAAGCCGAGACTATCCCATACCGCCTGCTTAAAAAAATAATCACCAACAGCAAAAGCCGGCGTGCACAGTTCGTTTATAAGCATATCGACGACCTGGATGTGCTTTTTGATGCGACCCATAAAAGCCATCGCGCCGCCTTAGACCAGTTCCTGAAAATGAATGAAGGCATCTTTAAAAAAATGGAAAAAGCATTTGTCAGAGGAAAAGCTGATCCTTTTACCAAATTGGCAGAATACTTCCGGGATTTCGACAAAAATAAAAAACACATCAAAGCCCTGGCGGACCGTTATCAGACGATCTTCGGGCGCATGACACGGAACCTGCGCGGACCGAAAGCGGGCTGGCATGGCACCGGGTTTTCCGAAACCGCTATTGAAGCATTGGTCAAAGAAAAAAACACAGCCAAAATCGTGGAGGCGTTTGCTAAAAAAGGATTAAAAATCGACCCCGATGTGGCGGAGCTGATCGTCAACACCCGCAATACCGATGACATCAAGACCGTGATTGAAATGGTGGCGGAAGAAAACGCGGCGGCCCGGGAGACCACCTCCATCATCAGCCACGCGGATGACTCTTTACGCGCGACCAAAGCCGATTTGGCACAAGTGCAGAAAAAAGTTCAGGAAGCGCGCCGGCATCTGGAACAGGCGCAAAAAACCAATAAAGGAATCACCGAAGCCAGGCAGGCGCTGAATAAAGCAGAAGAGGCGGAACGAAAACTCAAAAATCTGAGCAATGAACTCGAATCACTCCAGACCACCAAAAAAGCCCTGGAAGGAGCGGAAGAAGGAAGTAAAGAAGCCGCCCGTCTGGCAAAACAACTGGAACAAGGCCAGGAAACCGCGGAAGAAACTTTGGTGAGAGCGCTCAGGGCGACCGAAGAAGCGGACCAGACCAGCCGGATCGGCAGATTATGGGGCAAGCTAAAATGGGGGGGGAAATGGCTGGGGCGGGCGGGCGCTGTCGTGGGAGCGGGTTTCAGTTTCTGGGAAGCCGGAACAAGCACCTACGAAGCATTCACCACCGATATTGAAGGCCGGGCCGGCATCGAAGCGGCCAATGCGGCTATGTGGGGAATCAACGGGACGGTGGACACCGCTTTTGTCGCTGGACTTTTCGGCAAAGGGGGACCATGGCTGGCCAAATGGTCGGGGCGTGTATGGGCGCCGTTGGCGGCGGGGGTCTACATCGGCGACAAGATGCTCGAGACCATGAAAGAAGAAACAATGACAATAGGCGAATGGGCTCAGAGCTACCCGTATGACCGGCTCATGCACGAATGGTTCACCACCTACGGGCATGTGTCCGTGGGGGACGCTTACATCACCCTGCTCGGAATCGAAACCGTGGATGAAAGCCTGGAGGCCAAACGGAAAAATATGTATAAGATCTTCCAAGTGCTGATCGCCGAACAGGACATAAACGTCCTGCAGGCTTTAGGTGAGCAGAGATCCAGACATGAGATCGAAGAACTGATTGCCAAAAAAATCACCAAATACCACGAATTCTATTTTCAGGAAGGACGCATGGGCCAGCTTAAAAACTATCAGTCAGCCCAACGTTTCATCGCGGACGCGGAAACCTTCAATACCATCATGCAGGAAAGGGACAGGTTGAAACGAAAAGGAATTAAAGAATTCCGGATCGGTTCTTATAACCTGATGGAAGCCCGTTACGATGTGCGGGCGGCAGCGCCGCACGTAGAGCGTCATTTTTCCCCGCAGGACGTGGTCGCGGAATATCAAAAGCAGATCATGATGCCGGTTGAAAAAAATCCCCAGCTGAAAAAAAACCTTGAGACCATGGAAGCACCTTATCTGATCCGTTTATACATCCAGGCGGGGAAAATCATTACCGAATGGGAAAAGGGAAAATGGGAACTAGACCAGCAAAGCGTGAACACGATCAGGAGTCATATGGAGCTCATCCGGGTCTATATGAGTGTTGAAAAAAAATATATCTTCAATCTGGCGGTCTTAAAAAATCAACAGTTCTTGGTTCCTCCTATGAGCCCCGAAGAACTTTTACGTCATCTGGATGCTTTTGATGCCAAAGGCGCGCCGGCTCACCAGGAATTCATCGAACAGAATTTTGACAAAAGACCCGGTGTGCGGGCCCTTTATAAACTGGCCCAGTACTTCGGCTACGCGGGGCTCCAGAGAGAAGAAGACCTGAAATCTTTTTTCAGCGAAGAAAAAGCGGCTTACCAGGGAATCTACTGGAACGGGTCGGAATGGTATGTGCAGGAAGCGGGTAATGAATTCGATGAAAATATGGGCAAAGAGCTGAATTACAAAACCGTCAGTAAAATAATCGCTGAATTATTCCAAAATCCGAACAACATCCTGGAAAGCCGGCATGAATCATGGTTTGTGCCTTCAGAATACACCTTTGATTTCGGGCACCAGGTAAGGGCAATGGCTGAGATCCTGCAGAAAGGTTACAATGAAGGGGCGGACCTTTACGCAAATGGAAAAGGAAAGATGGGGTTTGTGGCGCCGCAGCGGTTCGAGAGCTATGAGCCGAAGGGGGCGGAAAACTACCAGCTGGAATACGGCAATGAAATCGGACGGATTAAAGAAGAAACAAACTGGAGTCAGCTGGATTACGACGTAATCGACCGGAACACCATTGAATTAAAGCGCCTGAATACCGATCAGACGACAAAAATAACTCGCTCAGGCGATAAATGGAACATTGAAAACTACGCCACCGGGCTGTCTTTCGACCAGGCAGTCGTTATGGGAAATCTGCTGAATTACACGAAAAAAATCGTTACGGAAAACAAGTGGAGAGGGGGAGAAAAGCGCCCGTTTGAGATTGATGGCAAAGACATCGACTTTGATAAAGCCGGTACACCGTTCGACACGACCTTTATTAACGGAGACTTAAGAGGGGGATGGCTGGATTTTATAGGCCGGCTGGGAATCAGTAGGCAAAAAGTCATCGATATGCTGAATGAATGGTATCTGAGTGAACAGCATTACGCGATGGCTTAACTCATTCCGCCACATCCTCCAGTTTCCGCCGCTTCCCGTCCGGCAGGAAATATTTGACGTAAAGGTCTTTTAAAAACCCGGCGGCCGACGTAAAAAGCAACGCGAGCGCCTGTTTGAGTTTCCTTATTTTAGCAATCGATTTGTTGTACCCGTCCGCTCCTCCGCTATCCAGCCGGCTCTGGAACTTTTTAGCCCGTTTCATCTCTAGTTTGATCTGAGCCTGGATGGCGGTACGGATTTTTTTCACCATCATTTCCTGGGAAGGAAACTGATAATCTTTAAGTTCGTCGCTGATGGCCTGGGCCGCCTCTTCGCCCATGGCCGCCTGGGCGGCCGGAGGCCTGCCTTCGCCCCGTTCCCCGGCTTTCTCGCTTACCTTTTCTTTGGGTTTCTCAACACCGCCGATCACTTCAGCGACCTCTTCCTCTACCCCGGCCATTTTTCCCGATACCGCCTCGCCCACTTTCGTTTCTTTTTCCCCTTTCTTCTGTTTGATAAATGAATCAACCGATTCGCGGGCGGACGGTTTTTTGGGTTCAGATTCTGGATGTTGATTGGGATTGGGCATGCTTTATTCTACGTCACAAGTTATAGACCATGTGAATCTTTTAATCTATCTTAATATTATACCAATTTTATAATAAAATGGCAACCTAATGACGTAAAAACAGTATATCATAACCGCCTCTTCCCCGTCTAATTGCTTTTGTCTATAATCAGGCCATGAACACGTCTGTCAAAACACCGGCTTTCATAAAACACGGCGATGAACTCATCGCGGTAAACTTATACGACACGCTGAAGCTGGAAAAGGTCAATGAGCGGAAAATCCTGATCCGGAAAGAAAAAGGCTACAAGATCCCCACCAATGCCAGCAATCCTGTCTACAGGGCCGCCACGGCTTTGCGGCGGCTGAAGCCCGGAAAATCAGGCGTAAAAATCCGCATTGAAAAGAACATCCCCACATTCAGCGGCCTGCATTCTCAGCTCAGCAACGCGGCCGGCACGCTCATCGCCCTGAACCGCTTGTGGAAAACCGGCCTGACAGATAAAAAGCTCCTGCAGGTCGCGCGGTCCGTGGACCCCCGGCTGGCCGGCATCATAAGCCAGCTCCTAAAACCCGTCCGGCGCCCGGGTCATGGCATCCTTATCCGGCCCAAACACATCGTCATTGACCCGGCATGGGCTGAAAAACACGATTCCCTGTCCTTTTTTCCGGATCTCAAAGCCGTCATCCGGCTGTTTGAAAAGCAGGGGGCGGAAAAAAGCGGACTGAGCGGAAACGGTTCAGTGGTATTCGGCTGGTTCAGCGCTTTGCCGGACATCCGGATAATCAAAAACCGGCTGAAAGGAAAAACAGATTTTTTCTGGACAGGCGGAACTTGTATTAAAGGGGCTGAATTGATAAATTAAGGATATGAGATTATATTCATCCACCTTCATCAGCATCGTTTTAGCCTTTTTGATGTTTATGGGCTATCAGGGCCAGCCCGTTGAGCTCGCAGACGATACCGTGACCCCGGATTTTACCTACACATTCCGCCAGGAAGGCCCCGCTGAACCCGATAGGGTGCGGATAGAAATTTTTGACGACCTCACTTGTGCGGACTGCACGGATTTTGTAAAAAACACCCTGCCGAAAATCAAAGCCCTGGCGCAGGAAACCGATAAGATCGACCTGCGCCTTTATTTTGTGCCGAATAGGAGCGTTGAGACCTTTTACCAGTCCGCGCTGGCCCTGAAATGCGCCGCGGACCAGGACGGTTTCTGGGGGATGTATGAGAAGATCCATGACAACAAAGAAGACCTGGATCTGAAGATCCTGATGAAATCCGGGGAAGAGCTGGAGCTGAACACCAAGGCGCTCAGCGACTGCGTGGAAGAAAGGACGCATGAAAAAGCGGTTCAGAACGATTATGAATACGCCTCGCTGAACCCGGCGATCGCCAGACCTGTTCTGCTGATCAACCAGTACAAACTCGTCGGCCACCCGCCGTTTGAAAACATTAAAAAAATCATCAATGAATATTTAAAGAGCGAACCGCCGGTCGTCAAAACCGATGACACCGACAGCAAAACCGACCTGAAACAGGAGCTGGAAGACGTATCGCTTCCCACGACTAATTTATAAATAACCTTTTCATCATGGATGACTGTATTTTCTGTAAGATCATCGACAGGCAAATGCCGGCAGACATCGTTTACGAAGACGATGAGCTGATCGCATTCAACGACATCAACCCCAAAACCAAAACACATGTCCTGATCGTGCCCAAAAAACACATCGACACCATCAAGGACCTGAAAGAAGATGAGGCCGATGAGGCGCTGGTGGGAAAAATGATTCTGGCCGCGCGCGACATCGCCAAAGAAAAAAACCTGGACGGCTACCAGCTTTTGTTCAATGTCGGTAAATCCGCCGGGCAGATCATCTTCCATATCCACCTGCATCTGATGTCTAATGGCTAATAGTCAGTAAACAGTTGCCAGAAACCAGTCACCAGTACTGGTCGCTGGTCACTGGTCGCTGGTCACTTATTATGAAAAAAGGCAGACTATTCATCACCGCCACCCCCATCGGCAATCTGGAAGACCTTACGTTCCGCGCCAAAAAAATCCTCGGCTCAGCAGACCTCATCGCCTGTGAAGACACGCGCCATTCTAAAATCCTCCTGAACCACTACGCTATCAAAAAACCGCTCCTGTCCTTCCACAGCCACAGCGGTAAAACAAAGACCGATAAGATCATCCGTCACCTTGAAAAAGGAGATGATATCGCGTTGATCTCGGACGCAGGAACGCCCGGCATTTCCGATCCGGGATATGTGCTCATCCAGGCGGCGCTGGACAATAATGTCGAAATCGTCCCGGTTCCCGGCGCCAGCGCGGTAATCACCGCCTTATGCGCCTCGGGTCTGCCGACTGATAAATTCTTATACCTCGGTTTCCTGCCGGTCAAAAAAGGGCGGCAGGCTGTTTTTAAAAAAATCGCGGAATCGGACTATACGGTTGTCTTTTACGAATCCCCTCACCGGCTCAGAAAAACGCTGGAGCAGTTAAAAGAGCATTTGAAACCGGATGCTGAAATCACGATCGCCAAAGAAATGACTAAAATCCACGAAAGCTTTTTCCGCGGAACGATCGATGATATTGAAAAAAAACTTCCCGCCGGAAAACCCAAAGGGGAATATGTTGTTTTAATAAATTCAAAACGCTAAATTCAAAATTCAAAGTAAATATTAAATCAGAAACTTTGAGTTTTGGATTTTGGTTTTTTTACTGAAGCGAAAAGGCGTCAAAATATCTGTCAGGGATGTATTCGATAGGCAGGTCGAAGACAGGCAGAAAATCCAATGGGTCTGTCTGCTGGCCGTTATGCCACACTTCAAAATGCAGGTGCGGACCGGTGGTCTGCCAGCCGGCGCCTTTGGTGCCCGGCGTACCGCCGGTCAGGCCGATAACATCCCCTTCCCTGACCACGGTGCCGGCTTTGGCGCGGATTTCGGCCACATGACCGTATACCGTGACGAATTTGTTCTTGTGCGCCAGAATAATATAGCTGTACCCCATACCATTATCTTTTGTTTGGAAAACGTATCCGTTGGCCGGGGCGCGGATCTCGGTGTACTGCGGGGCGCGAAGGTCAATAGCCTGATGAATCCCCCATTTCTTGGGATACGTGGGATCATGGAAATACGCCGTGATAGCCATCGGAGGAACAGGCCAGTTAAAAACGTGTTCGCGAACATCCGCCGTTTCTGCATCCTCATCAGCAGTCCCCGATTCTTCCACAACTTTCATCTGAAACTCCTCCAGTGACTCAACAGTTTCCGACTCATTGCTCAGGGTTTCAACTTTCTCCAGTGAATCATCCAGAAGTTCAAGCTTTTCTTCAATGAACTCGATGTTGTCCTGCAGGTTCTGGATGGCAATCGCGGATTCTAATTGCTGCTGAATGGATTCTTCCAGCAATTGCTGGTAACGCTCTTCTTCCCCCATCGTCTCCTCCAGCAGAGTCTTTTTGGTATGGCGTCCCTCTTCCAGGATCTGCTGTTCCCGGGCAAGTGAACGGTACAGCTCATCAAGCTTTTCCCGTTCCCGGTTCACCTTATCGCGCTTTGCTTCCAGGGCAGCTTTTTTGTCATGCAATTCATAAAAAACCTCGCGGCCGGCCTCTTCTAAGACCTTAAGATATTCTTTGCCCATCAGGCTTTCACTCATACTGTTATCCGCCAGAAGCAGTTTTAACGTACTGGAACTTTCATCATAATAATCAAGAAATTTTTCCTCTTCCTCATAGACCAGAAGGATGTACTGGAGGACGACATTGCGCTGGATATTGAGCTCGGTCTCGCTTTGTTTTAGCTCCCACAACAGGTCGCGAAGCAGTATTTCTTTATCCGCGATCTGGACCTCTGTATTGGTGATTTTGTTTTTGGTTTCAACAAGCTGATGGTTGAGGAGATTGATCTGGCCTTTTAAGGTCTCGACTTTCTGACGGAGCGGTTCAAGTTTTTCCTGCAGTTCACCGATGTCTTTTTCAAGCTGAGAAAAACGGGTTTTTTCGGATTTCAGATTTGTCCGAATGCCTTCCAGCCGTTTTTCGGTAAACGCCCGCTTACCGCCCCAGTTCAGGATGATGCTTTCTTTGTACGCCTCAAACGGGTCCTGCTGGATTGCCGGCCTTATCTCATCGGAAACGACCGTTTCATCAATAGATACAGGATGCAGAAAACGGCCTTCTGAATCAAAGACCCCCTCATCCGTGACTTCATACAGGTCTTCGTTATAATCCACGGTACGCTCTTCCGGATCATCCGCAAACGGGTCTGTTTCCTTGAAATACGTCTGAGAGAAAGGAAAGATTTCCGCCTCGTCCTCCGCGACCTTTTCCGCCGGAATCATCTGCCCGAAAGCACTGCTGGCGGCTAAAAAATTTAAAACGACCAGCAGACTGACGGCTTTCCGGTGTTTTTTAAAGAAAAATTCTCTCATAAAGATTCAAAACTATCATTATATTATATCATTTTCAGAGAGAAAAAGCCACCCCAAACCACCACTTTTAAGTCCCGCCGAATAACCATTCTACCAACTTCCTCACGCTGTATTCCTTCTTTCAGCCGGCCTTTTTCTGTATTCCTTTTTTGCCCTCGCCGGGCGGGCGACCGCTCCGAAGTCACATCGGAGCGGTCAGAAAAACCCGCCTGTATTCAAGGCAGTGCATTCAGGGGGTACGGCTGTATTGCCGGGCGAAACCCCGGTGGTAATCACGGCCTGCGGCCGTGCCGGACCACAACAGCCCGTCAGCCCTGTACAGCACAGACCCCTTTGGATGTACCGCGAAAGGAAAAAGGCAAAAGGGGGTCTGGGGGTCCACGCTTTGCCCAGCGACAGGTTAAAAGTACCAAGCTGAATTTGGTTCGTGGGCCCCCAGGGGTTTTGCTACCTTTTGGCCACAAAAGTAGAAAAAAGAAATCGTTATACAGAAAAAAAGACGCAATCGGACGCCGTGAGGCGGACGGGAAAAGCAGGGATAAGGAATCCTGCAGAGTGGTTATTCGGCGGGGTTACTTTCCTTCATCAATTCATCGATCTCCTTTGTAAGCTGAGGAGTGAATTTGACTGTCATGGGGGCGGGAAGGATTTTATCACCAATCACCAGCTGGATCTTCTGGTTACCAGGGTGTTTTTCCAATAATTTTTTCAGCTTAACAAAAAACGATTTATCCACATCCTTTTTGACGACAATGGATTCAACCTTATCCATTTTGTCATCAAGGCTTTTTTCCTCTTCTTCTTCATCAGGCATCACTTCTTCAGTTTCGGTCAGCTCTTTTTCTGTTAACTCCTGGCGGGGGGCGCGTTCGATTTTTTCATTTTCCGTCCACAATCCCTCCTCTTTAGCGATTTTTTGGAGTTTTTCCAAAGACATGGGCGTGGCGTTCTGGATGACAATCTGGAAATCACCCATGCGCTTTTCTAAAAATCCTTCCACAAACAACAACTGGTCTTCGACCAGCGTACTGGCGTTTTCGCGGTACGCCTTAGGGAACATCACGGCATCTACTTTCCCGAAAGGGTCTTCCAGGGTAAGCATAGCCATCATGTCGCCTTTTTTGGTGGTAATCTTGCGGTATGACTGAAGGATGCCGCCAACTTTAATCTGCTTACCGACCATCTTATCGGGCAGCTGATTGATGGGCACCACTTTTTTCTGAAAATACTTCTTCAGGCCATTGAGCGGATGTGAGGAAACATAGAGGCCTAAATATTCTTTTTCCCATTTCAGCCGTTCGCTGGTCGTGGCGGGCTCCACATCCGCCAGCTCCAGGTGGTCAGCGATAGCTTCCGTTTCCATATCATCAAACAAACCCACTTGATCCGCGTGGTGAGTGGGTTCGGATTTCTTCCCGAAATCCGCGATCAGGTCGAAACTCAGACCAAGCTGTTTGCGCTCGCCTAAGGTATCCATAGCGCCGCTGAACGCCAAGGCTTCGATGGTCTTTTTGTTCAGGATCTTCGCGGGCACGCGGCGCGCGAAATCCTCAATGGATTTAAACTTACCCCCCTCTTCCCGCGCCTCGATGATCATCTTGACCGACCCCTGCCCCAAACCCTTGATGGCGGACAGGCCGAAACGGATCTTGCCTTCTTCCACATACGTAAAATTGGACAAGGACTCATTGACGTCCGGCGGGAGCACGAGGATGCCCATCTGCTCACATTCGCCGATTTCAATCACGATACGATCGGTATTACCGTAATCCGCGGACATCAGGGCTGTCATAAATTCCGTAGGATAATGTGCTTTAAGATAAGCGGTCTGGTAAGCGATCATGGCGTAGCAGGCCGCGTGGGATTTATTGAACCCATAGCCCGCGAACGGCTCGATGACTTTCTCAAATATCTTAACAGCCAGGTCTTTTTTGTGGCCCTTTTGAATAGCGCCCTGAATGAATTTTTCGCGCTGGGCTTCCAGCTCCGTGATGATTTTTTTGCCGATGGCCCGGCGGAGGATGTCCGCTTCGCCCAAAGAAAATTCGGCAAATTCCTGGGCGATCTGCAGGATCTGTTCCTGGTAAATAGCAATGCCGTATGTGGTTTTGAGAATCGGTTCAAGGGAGGGGTGCAGGTAACGGATTTCCTTACGGCCATGCTTACCCTTGATGTAGTCGGGGATCCATTCCATAGGCCCAGGGCGATATAAAGAGACCATGGCGATGATGTCTTCGAATTCGGTGGGTTTGAGTTCTTTTAAGTATCGTTTCATCCCCGCAGATTCCAGCTGAAACACGCCTGTGGTTTCCCCGCGCGCCAGCAGAGCGTAAGCTTTTTTGTCATCAATGGGAGCTTTTTTGCGGTCGATCTTTTTTTCTTTCGTGCGCTCGATGACTTTAAGGGCAGTTTGGAGGATAGTGAGGTTTTTAAGACCGAGAAAATCCATTTTCAGCAGGCCCAGGGCTTCCAGGGATTTGGCTTCGTATTGGGTGATGACGTCCTGGTCATCTTTGGGCGGATGCTGGAGGGCGGTGTATGTGGTCAGGGGCTCATCCGCGATGACCACAGCACAGGCATGAACGGAAACATGGCGGACGGCGCCTTCCAGCTTAAGGGCATTGTCAAAAACTCTTTTGAATATTTCCGACTGTTCGATAGCCTCCCGCAGTTCCGGAGACTGTTCCAGCGCCTCTTTCAGCGTGGTGCCCGGCCGTTCCGGAATCAGTTTGGCGAACTCGTTCATCTCTACAAAAGGGACCCCCAGCACGCGCCCGACGTCTTTCACAGCCGCGCGGGCGGCTAACGTTCCGAACGTGCAGATCTGCGCCACGCGGTCCCGGCCGTATTTATCAGCCACGTAATCAATCACCTCATCCCGGCGGTTATCCGCGAAATCCAGGTCGATATCCGGCATGGAGATGCGCGCGGGATTTAAAAAGCGTTCAAAAAGGAGTTTATATTTAAGGGGATCGATTTCCGTGATGTCCAAGGCGTAAGAAACCAGCGCCCCCGCGGCGGACCCGCGCCCCGGCCCCACCACGATCCGCTGATCTTTGGCCCATCGCACAAAATCCCATACTATCAGAAAATAGCCCACAAACCCCATATCCTTGATGATTTTCAGTTCATAATTCAGACGGTCGACTAAGGCTTGTTCATGTTCCGTCAGATCTTTGGCTTTGCCCGTCATCAGATATTCATACGACCGGCTGAGATTATATTTTTCAATCAGCCCTTTAAAACAAAGTTCTGTCAGATATTCAGCGGGATCTTTACTGTCCGGAGTGGGAAAAGCGGGGATGAGGTATTGGCCGAATTCAAACTCTACATGGCACCGTTCCGCGATTTTGACAGTGTTTTCAGGCGCCTCCGGAACATGGGAAAATACCTCATACATCTCTTCCGGCGGGCGCATGGAATAATCGGAATTCATCATAGAAATACGCCCGGTGTCGTCCAGATTTTTACCGGTCTGGATGCAGAGCATGATGTCCTGCGCCTCATTGTCTTCTCTGCTCACATAATGGCAGTCCGCCGTGGCGACGAGGGGGATGCCCTGAGTGTTATGGAGTTCGATTATTTTATCGTTCACCACTTTTTGCTGGGGGAGGGCGGGATGGTCCTGGATCTCGAAGTAAAAATTATCTTTGCCGAAAGTGGACTGGAACCGCTCAATGAGCTCTTTGATTTTTTCATCATCTTCGTTCAGGATGGCTTCCGGGATATCACCCTTCAGACAGCCGGAAAGCGCAATGATCCCTTTAGAATGTTCCTTCATCAGGTCCCAATCGACACGGGGTTTGTAATAATACCCTTCCAGATGTGCTACGGTGGCCATCTTCAGCAGGTTCTCATAGCCCTCCTGTGTTTCCGCCAATAAAAGGGCGTGAGTGCGCTTGGTATCGATCTGATGACGCTTATCTGTAAGCTTGTTAAAAGCGATATTGACCTCACAGCCGATGATGGGTTTGATGCCATGTTTCTGGGCCGCTTTATAAAATTCAATACATCCGTGCATCACCCCATGGTCGGTTAAAGCGACGGCCGGGCTCCCCTGTTCCACGGCTTTTTTAACATACGCTTCGGGCGGGCTTAAGCCATCCAGCAGCGAATAATAGGAATGGACATGAAGGTGTACAAACTTTTTTTCGGACATAACGAATAAACGTTGGGAGGATTTTAGAATACCATAACTCACCAGTCGTTTAAACCAATTGTAGACCCAATACCCAATAGTAGGTCCGATTGTGGAAAACAATACAATGGGTCAACAATTGGGTCTACGTGCGAAGCACGGATTTACGATTGGGAAAGGTATCCGGACACAAACTTCACTGCCTCCTCCCGATCCGTCACTACCTCCTCGATCTGGGCACAGCGGAGTTCTTCCAGGATCTCTTTCAGTTGAGGCCCTGGCTTTAAACCGAATTCTTCCTGCAGGTCGTGGCCGGTCAGCAGGGGTTTGAAATGATCTTCTAAAAGCGGTTTATTTTTGAATTCCTCATACAGTTTCATCACTTCCTCATACAGCGACAGGTCGATCGGATGGGAACCATGTTCATCGCAGTAATGCAGACGCATCAGGTCTTCAAACCAGGGGTTCCAGAACAATTGGGCCTGATGGGCGCGGCGCATCTTGGGGATGAAGCCGATGGTCATATGGTGATCGATGAGCCAGGCGATCTTGGTGGCTTCCGCTTTGCTGAATTTCAGCCGCTGACAGACGTGATACGCCATTGTGGCGGACCGTTCGGCATGGGTGTCGAAATGGATACGGTCTGTCCGCTCCTCGAACGTGGCGGGTTTGCCGATATCGTGGAGCAGGACGGCCCATACCAGCTCCTTGCTGACGAATTTCTCCGGCATGTCGTGCAGGGATTTGAGGACATGGGTGAGCACATCGCCTTCCTGATGATATTCCGTGGGCTGTTTAACGCCTTTCTGCGCGGTCACTTCCGGCAACAGGCGGTCCAGAATATCAAATTCATCCAGCTCTTTCATGCTGTGCGCGCGGTGGGGATGCAAAAGCATCTTAGTGAGTTCATCCGCCACGCGCTCCTTACTGATGTCATCCACCAGATGTGCCAGTTCCCTGATGGCTTTTTCGGTATTCGGGCCATAATCAAATCCAAAATTATTCTTAAAACGGACTCCGCGAAGCAGGCGCAGATGGTCTTCTTTAATACGCTCATGCGCTTCGCCGATAAAACGGATTTTTTTGTCATGAATATCCTGCTGGCCGTCGACATAATCGATGACTTTCTTTTTCACCGGATCGTAAAACAGACCGTTGATGGTGAAATCCCGGCGCACCGCGTCTTCCTTGGCGGAAGTGAACATCACCGCGTCCGGGCGACGGCCATCGGAATAACTACTGTCGGAACGGAAAGTGGCAATCTCAAAATAATGGTCGTTCACCACGCCTAAAATCACACCGAACTGCCTGCCGATGGGAATGGTTTTTGAGTCGAAATGCATTTCATTGACCACTTTTTCAATCTCATCCGGCTTGGCGGACGTGGCGATGTCGTAATCCTCCGGAATGCGTTCCATCAGCATATCCCGCACCGACCCGCCCGCGAAATACGCCTCGTAACCAGCTTTCTGGAAAGTTTTGATGATTTGGATTGCAGTACGTTCCATGTTTTTTTTGGTTATTTGAATTATACCAACCTCCAATCATATCTGAAAGTGCGGATAGCTATCCGCACTTTCAGAATATGCATATCAGTTGTTTTCCCTTTAAAATTCTGTTAATTTATTATCATCAACCACTAACAAAATAGACATGACGATCAGGCAAATCATCAGTTTTTTAGAGCCTAAAAACCAAAACCTCCCTTACGCGGAACTCCGGCACGAGTTTAAAAACATCCCCGTTATCTATGTGCCGGTTGTTGAAGGGAAAGAGAAGGAACTCAAAAAGACATTCCCGTTTTTAAAAGAGAAGATCAGCGGCAAAAAAGGAGAAAAAAAAGAAGTCATACACAATAGTCAGGCGTTTTATTTTGTGGGCATCGGGGAAGAAAAAGGCGTGACCAGCCGGAACATGCGGCGGTTTTTCGGCAGTGCCTATCTGTCCGCGGCCGCCAACAACCCCAAGTCCATCGGGCTCTATTGTCCGCCAGAATGGGTAAAAGAGGCGGCGTGGAGCGTGGATGTGGCCGCCCTGGATCCGGGTATGCTGAAACCAAAATACAAAAAAGAAAAGGCGCCGGATGTCATTCTGTTTCATCCGGATTTTAAGACCAAAAAACAACAGGCCGCCAAGGCCATGAAACTCGGACAGGCTATCGGGGAGGGTAAAAACCTGATGCGCCTTTTTGGGACCATCCCGCCGAACATCCTGAGTCCAAAACTATACGCGGAAATCATTATGAGCCTGGCCAAAAAATGGAAAGTAAAATGCACACGCGTACCTCAGGCCAAGCTTAAAAAATACGGCCTTCTGAACGCGGTTTCCGCGGGCAGTAATTACAATTCCGAACTGCTGATTTTAACCATCCATCCCAAAAAAGGAAAGACCAAAAAAACCGCCGCGCTCATCGGGAAAGGCCTGTGTTACGATTCCGGCGGCCTGCAGGGCAAACAAAACTACATGAAATCCATGAAAGAGGACATGGCGGGAAGCGCCTCGGTTTTGGGAACGGTGCGAACCATTGCCAAAGGCGGACTGGACGTGAAACAGACGACCCATTTCATCATCGGGCTCGCCGAAAACATGATGGGCAGTCAGGCCATGCGCGCCGACGATGTGTACACGGCCGGCGACGGGCAGACAGTGGAAATCATCCACACCGACGCGGAAGGCCGGCTGGTAATAGCGGATTGCATCTGTTACACAAAAGATAATTTTAAAAACACCGACCATTTTTACACCATTGCCACGCTCACCGGCAGCTGTATCATCGCGCTCGGCGAACATTACACCGGTGTAGTGTGCAACAACGCGGAACTGGGGGAAGAAGTGATGGAGACCGGAAAAACAGTGGGCGAACACATGTATGTGGGCCCCTGGGACATGGATTATGATGACAACAACTCCCCCAATGCCAGTATGGCCAATTTGGGTGAAAACGACCGCGAGGCCGGCTGGTTAAAAGCGGGGCTGTTTTTATACCGGTTCGTACCGAAAGCTAAAAAAGAAAAGGACCAGGCCAAATTCAGCCATTTCGACATCGCCGCCAGTATTGATATGAAGGAACAGGGGAAGCCCTGGAGACGAAAAGGTTTTTCTTCCGGCATCGGCGTGGGGCTGTTATCGGAATTGCTGACGAAATAACCACAGCGACCAGAGACCAACGCTGCAGCGACCAGTCCTGGTCACTGGTTACTGGTCACTTTATTTGACATAAATTAATTTATGATTTATGGTATCTATCCTGTGATTCATAAATCATGCACCGTCCTTCCGAAAAACCAGAAAACCGCCTCCCCGTCCGTGTATTGATCGGACTGCTTTTAGCAACATTCGGCTGTGCCGCCTCAGGCAAAAGTGTGGAGGAAAAAACGGACAGATTGGAACTGGCGATCCAAAAACATGAAAAAAAGGAGCCCTGCGCGGAACAGCTCAGGGAAGCCATGAAGCTGTGCCTGGATATGTGCAAGATGCGAAATATCGGGGCGGTCAGCGGGGATTTTGATGAAAGAGCCTGTGAAAAAAAATGCGCCAACGGCACCTCGGCCTACCCGAAAAGCCTGAAGGGGCTGTTTAAAAAATGCGGCGAAAAACCTGCACCAGAAAAAGAAAGCCAACAACTTTATAAAAACCCGCGCAAAAAACAGTATATGCGGAAACGGGTGGCGTAAAATCAGGACTTGATTTTATTACCTATAAATTTTATATTGACAAAAATATAAAATTATTTTAAAATAAGTAACCATTAAACAATTAATTTTTAATTTTAAATTCAAATAATGTCTGAAGTCCCTCCTAACAACACCGTTGAAACTCAGAAAGCAGAAAAAGAGCGGTTGAAAAAATATATTTCAACACGCCGTGCTTTTTTAGCGATTATCTTTCTTGTTTTTGGAGCCAAATATTTTTTCAACAAACCAAATGTCACACCCCATCGTATGTCATCCGTAGAAAAACAGCTGAATGATGAGGTCAATGCGAGATTGATGAGAAATAAAGCTTTCCGGCTTCTGGCTGGAAATGCGGTCTATGACCCCAAAGAAAAACTGGAAGACGATGAGATTGTGGATGTGGAACTGCCTGGCACAAGGCTGGCTCGAACATTCGGAAAAGACGAAGAAGGAAATATAACTTCAGAAGTGAAAGAACAAAGCCCTCAATTAATTCCCACACCGAAACACTGCGCTGACTTGTTGATTGAACTCAATGAATGTGCGAACGAAAAATTCGAAACGGACATAAGAGTCAATGTAGGCTGGCTGAGCGATTTTGCTAAGGAAGAACAATGGGCGCGACTAAAGGCAATCGACCCAACAGCCACGGTAGAAAGACCGGGGTATTCACCCCACAATAAAACGCTCTGCGTTTTCGATATTAGCCAGGCTGACGCTTACGGGCGGGTGCCTTACGGCTTGGATAAAGACGACAATGTAATCTGGGTAGACGAATCAATGGATGATGACCGAGAGGCAAAAAAAGAATTGCGGGCCCATGTACGCGGGATGCATATACTGATGGCAGAGCATTGCGCCCCGCAATTCGATGGAAACGGCGGCATTTGCGGCCCCCGCCGGGATCCCTGGCATTTTACATTCCCTTCAGAAAGTGAATGTAAGCCGGGAACCCCGATATATGCTAAAAAACGTCAGCTATTGCTGGACGACCCGCCGTTTCAGGAAGAAGGAATGAAGGATGTAATCAGCGGTCTTTTAGACGGACGGCTCGGCGTGCTTAAAAATTATGCCAAAAAGAAGGGAAGGGCCATTATAAAATTGGGGAAAAATGGTGTTGAATGGATCGGGAAAAAAAGTAGAAAAATCAGCGAAGATGTTAAAAAATGGTGGCAGGAGAAAGAACAGAAAAAGAAAAGACAAAATCGACAGAGGCGTAAAAAAAAACAGAAATAAACGTAAACAAGGCTCTGCAAGAGGAGCCTAAAAAATGGTGGGAAGATAAAAATCCAAACCCGCCTGTTCCATCTAAATCTGAAAAAATTCCCCAGAAAACAAAAGCCCCGGAAAAACACCCGGCTTTTAAAAAAATAAAATTTTACGACCGGGTCAAACGGAATCCAAATCTGATCAAACAATTCATCCGTAATCCTGACTCCCTGAAACGCTACCTGTCAAAAAACAAGAAGGAAGCAAATCAGGCTTTAATCGATTTTATCAAAAACAACAAGAGGAAGCGCTGGGCAAAAAAAGGAATACGGCGATTAAGGCGGGATATCAATAACGGCAGATTCCGGATGCCAGAAAAAAATCTGGGGGGAGCCAATTATTTCAGAAAAAAATACTTTCCGGATATGCCAACGTCAACCCTATGGGATTTGGGTAAAGTTCTTTTGAAGTATTTTTAAACATTATTATGGACCTCATCTTGCTTTCAGAGGTATTTTTTGGTATAATATTAAGATTAATCCTACCTTTCTGAATGGCTGCTCAACCAAAAAATCCAGCTGAATCGAATAAGCATCCTGTATTACAGGGTATGGAAACGCTGGAAGAAATATTAAGCCGGGATCACACAATCGAAGAGCTCGAAAGTGTGCTTCAGGACTATGTGGACAACTTAGACCGCATCGGTTTTTTGGAAGAGGCGGAAAAAACACAGGTCGCCCTGGCGCGCGAAAAAGTAAACATGCTATTAACCAATCCCGACCAGTACGGACTGAGAGGCGGGCAAAAAAAGAAAATCAGGCGGGGGCTGAAACGGGCGGAACAGCAATTGCGAGCGGCTGAAAGCCGGGGGGCAAAGGAAGAAAGGCCATCGACTGACCAGGTACTGAAAAATATAGACGAGCTATTGGGGGAAGTGGCTGCGGAAGAAAAAGAGGAAACAGAGCCTGCTCCTGAACCCATGGAGGAAGAGGAATTCAAAGAAGCCGTACAAAAAATGGAGGCTCAGGAGCTTGAATCGCTCATCGCAGACCTGGAACAAAAAAAGAAACAGATCGACGAGGAACGAAAAAGCATCGAAACAGACCTGGAACTGGCCCA
This sequence comes from uncultured Candidatus Peribacteria bacterium, assembly GCA_964538225.1. GTDB lineage: Bacteria > Patescibacteriota > Gracilibacteria > UM-FILTER-43-11 > UM-FILTER-43-11 > JAFGCR01. Next base: position 2,611 of record CAZIDW010000012.1, on the reverse strand, counting down.
GGAAACCCTCCGGCAGAAAACAGGCGCCCCGGAGGCGATGACAATCGAGGATGCACTGGAGGAATATGTAAAAGACAAACCTGAAGCCAAAAAACTTTATATAAAAATCGCACAGCTACAGGAATTAGACGCAACAGGCTCAGAAAAGATAGAAAAAATCCAGAAACAACTAGAAGCTATCCTCAATACCTACCGCAAAATAAAACCCGCCGAACTGAAAAGTAAGACCATTCTGAAGGGGCTTCTGGAGAACCTTATTAATAAGCTAAAAGGGTTTGAACCGCAAATAGACGCGGTTTTAAAATCCAAAAAAAGGGCACCCTCTAAACCGCCACCCCCGCCCCCCGGCGCCTTTGCCACGCCTCCTCCATCCATGGGTGAACCGGAAAATGAACCGGAAAAAGAAACCACCCCCTCCGACGATACAGCGGAGACATCCGGCGATGCTGTAGAGACAGTTCTTGAACCGTCTCAGGAGAAAGAAAAGACAGAAGAACCGGAACCTGCACCTGAAACAGCCACCACAACCCCTGAAAAAGGCATCAACAAGCCGGTACGCAACCTGCTTGAGTCGATTCTGACCAAAAAAGAACTGGTGCGGAATGACAGCCCGGTCTGCCTGGCCATCAACGCGCTGGTAAGCAATAATCAAATCAATTTAAAAAAGCTTAAGATCTTTTTACAAAACCCTGAGTTCCTGCGCAAAAACATCGATGAGGATAAGATCGAGGCAGAACGGAAAAAACAAGGGGCGTCGGATTATGAAGCCCTTTTGCAGAAACTGGAAGATGAGTTGGATCAAAACCGGAATTACCTCGATTCTATCAAAGGTCAGATGAGACTTTCGCAGGATGAGATAGCAAAAAGGAGTAAAGCGCTGGACCGCATCAGCGAAATCAAACAGCTCATGCGGGAGACCAACAGCCTGATCAAGCTGAAAGGCCGCACCATGACTTATGACTCACCGCGCCATGTACTCGCCCTGGTGAATTTTTACCTGCACAAAAACGACACGGACATGCCCATCGAAACGTTCGGGGCGGAAATCGAAAGGCAGGTCAACGAACAGAAAGAAGCCCTGTATTCCGGCAAAAGAGCGACCATAAACCGTTTTGGGTTCTTTCTGCGGCCGACCCTGAAAGCCACCTTAAAAACCCTGGCAAAAGACAGGGAATTCGCGAGGCTCGGCGAAAAACCGGAAGACGAACTGGCAAAGCTGGCAGGGGTTTTTGGGAACAGTCCGGACAAGGTAAGGCAATGGATCGAAGACCTGCCCGGCGGATTTGAAAAACACATCAAAACCACAGTCCCACGGTTAATCGCTTATCTGGAGCTGGCAATAAGAGACGGTAACGTGAGCCGCCTGTTCAAAACCAGCCGCGCCCGGGATTTGGTCCGGCATCTTAAAAACATCCAGCAGGACTATATAAAAGAAGAGGTAGAAGAGGAATTCAGAAAAAACCCCAGCATGACCAATCAAGGAAAAATGCTTTTGTATCTGCAGAAACTGAACCAATCCACACGCCATACGCTGGACATCAACAAAAAAATCCTGAGCAGGAATGTGCTCAAATCAGTCAGTGTAAAAGGTCTTACCGGCGCTGGCTTGGGCGCGGCGGCGGTCTTGTCGCCCCTCCCTTTTCTGGCAACCTTGCCGGCCTTTTTGGCGGCCCCAACGTTCGTGGCCAGCTACACCCACCGAGTGCCTGAAAAGCACCGTGGAACGGTAAAGAAAGCCACCCTGCGGGCGGCCGTGGCCAATGGGCTGGCCATCGGCGGCGCAGCCCTGGGAACGTTGTTTACAGGCGGTATGGCGCTCCCCCTGGTGCTAGGCACTCTGGGGGCCGGTGCGGGCGCCATGTCGCCGGAAATCGGAAAAAAAGTATGGAAAGAAAAACGGAAAATCGGAGCCGGCGGTGTAACCGTCGCCAAAAAAATCCCCGGCATGGCCGCGAGCACGGTAAAAGGGGGCGCCAAAGTGCTGAAATGGACCGTGGGCCTGCCCGCAGTAGGCGTTTGGCGCGGAACAATGTGGACCCTTGGTAAAATCTTTAAATAAACACCTATGCAAACCGATACCACGATCAATGTTTTTAAACCGGACGACTACCTGAACGCCTTGATGGAGGACATCGGATTCGGGGACGCGCCCGAAAACGAAAAGGCCCAAATGGCCGACGCGCTGGCGGAACAGCTTAACTATCTCATCCTGAACGCGATTACCCTGTATGTGGAACCGGAACAAATCGATGAGACCCTGATAAACAACGGGGAACTGGACGACTTGGCGCTGTTTATTGAAAACCTGGTGGAAATCAGCCCGGAAGCGCAATACGCCATCATCGAGGCGCTGGACCGATTTTACACAGAAACAATAGAAACGTATCAGGCGTTTAAAAAACTGTAACAGAAAAACAGTTATAAAGAAGCTGATGAGAGGGATATTTTTGATGAAAGAAAATAACCCCGCCGAATAACCACTCTGCAGGATTCCTTATCCCTGCTTTTCCCGTCCGCCTCACGGCGTCCGATTGCGCCTTTTTTTCTGTAATGCCGTTTTTCTTTGCACTTTTGCCCGCAGGGCTGGCTCCGTGGCTGTGCCCGGAGTCAA
>CAZIDW010000011.1:0-29092 GCA_964538225.1 uncultured Candidatus Peribacteria bacterium | reverse complement strand
ATGACTCAGATTTATGGATGAGAAATTTAATCCCTCAAAAAATCTCCTGCGCCGCTAGAACACACACATTTTCACCCGACTTGAATAAAAGACTTGCGCAAGGTTTTTTATTTTGGTAAAATATTCCTGCTACTTTTTTAACGCCCTTACATGAAAAGAGAGAAAAAGAAGACAGTCATCGGAAAACACGCCAAGCACCAGAAAGATACGGGTTCCGCCCAGGTGCAGATTGCAATCCTCACCGAACGCATCAATGAGCTGACCGATCATTTAAAGACCCATAAAAACGACACGCACAGCCGCCGCGGGCTTTTGACCATGGTCGGCAAACGCCGGAAACTCCTTAATTATTATAAATCCAAAAGCCCTGACAAATATCAGGACCTCATCAAGACTTTAGAACTTCGCAAATAAACCCTTCGCCCGGGTCGAATGTAAAAGTTTCAAGTTATAGCTTATCAAAAAAGGTGATCTGCAATTTGGGACTTTGCCACGGCTCCGGGTGAATAGGGACAAATAACCTATAACCTTTATTTATTATGGAGTCAAAGACATTCAGTTTAACGTTGGGTGATAAAGACCTGACAGTTGAAGTGGGCAAACTTGCCCAGCAGGCCAACGGCAGCGCGGTCGTCCGTTACGGCGACACGGTGATTTTAGCAACCGCCACCATGAGCAAAGAGCCCCGGGAAGGGGTCAATTTTTTGCCTCTGATGGTCAATTACCAGGAAAAGCTGTACGCGAGCGGCCAGATCAAATCCAGCCGTTTCATCAAACGGGAAACCCGGCCCAGCGATGACAAGATCCTGATGGCCCGCGTAGCGGACCGCACCTATCGTCCGCTTTTTCCCAAAGAACTGCACAACGACATCCAGGTGATGCTCACCACACTGTCGTACGACCTGGAAAACGAACACGACATGGTCGCGACCATCGCCGGATCCGTGGCGCTCACCATCTCCGATATCCCCTTTGAAGGGCCCACCGCCACCGTGCGGGTGGGGCTCATTAACGATGAGCTGGTCTTAAACCCGACCCATGAGGCGCGCACCCGTTCCGACCTGGACCTCATTGTTTCCAGCGACGCGGAAAACATCATCATGATCGAGGCGGGCGCTAATGAAGTGGCAGAAGACAAGATGCTGGAAGCCATTGCGTTCGGCAAAAAATGGGGGCAGAAGATCGCCCGGTTCATCCAGGACGTCCAAAAAGAAGTGGGAAGACCGACAATCGAATTCGTCCCGCCGGAAAAAAACCCGGCCATCATCGATTATGTGAACAAAAACTACGCGGACAGGATTATGGAGGCGATTTACGAAAAAAGCAATAAACTGGAGCGGTTCGGCTATTTCCGCACGCTCACCAAAGAAGTGGAAGATTACTTTAAAGATAAAGTGGATGAAGAAGAAATCAAACAAGTGGGCAGCGCTATGGACAAGCTCGTCAAACACACAGTGCGCAAGAACATCCTGGAAAACGAAAAACGCGTCGGCGGGCGCAAACTCGATGAGATCCGGCCGCTGGACATCGAAGTCGGCCTCCTTCCCCGCACCCACGGTTCCGGCCTGTTCCAGCGCGGAGAGACGCAGGGTTTAAGCACCTGTACTCTGGGCGCCCCCGGAGCCGCGCAGATCATCGACGGAATCGAAGGCGAAAGCAAAAAACACTATTTCCACCATTACAATTTTCCGCCCTATTCGGTCGGCGAGACCAGTAACCGCCTGTTTACCGGCAACCGGGAAATCGGTCACGGCTGCCTGGCGGAACGCGCGCTTACACCCGTCCTCCCGAAAAAAGAGGATTTTCCCTACACCATCCGAACGGTCACCGAGATCCTGTCGTCTAACGGCAGCAGTTCCATGGCCGCCGCCTGCGGATCCACTCTGGCCCTGATGGACGCGGGCGTGCCCATCAAAAAACCGGTCGCCGGTATCGCCATGGGGCTCATGACCAGCCACCACAACCCCGACCTCTATAAGATTCTCACCGACCTGCAGGATGAAGAGGACATGGGCGGCGACATGGATTTTAAAGTCACCGGCACGCGGGATGGCATCACCGCCATCCAGATGGACATCAAATTAAAAGGCATACCCGACCACATTTTCAAACCCGCTCTGGAGCAGGCTTATACGGGGCGCATACAAATCCTGGACGCCATGGAAAAAGTCATCAAAGAACCGCGTCCGGAACTCTCCCCATACGCTCCTCAGCTCATCACCATGAAAGTGAATCCCGATAAGATCCGCTTCATCATCGGCCCGGGCGGTGAAGTCATCAACAAGATCATCGATGAGACCGGAGTTGATTCTATCGACATCGAAGATGATGGCACTGTCGTCATCACCACGCCGAACGGGGAAAACGGCCAGAAAGCTCAGGAATGGATCGAGGGGATCGTGGCCGACCCCGAAGTCGGCAAAATCTACGAAAACGCCAAAATCACCAAACTGCTGGATTTCGGCGCCATCGTGGAATTCATGCCCGGCAAGGAAGGTATGGTGCACATCTCCGAAGTCTCCGACCAGTACGTGGAGGACATCAGTAAAATCCTGAAAGAAGGCCAGCTCGTGAACGTAAAATTACTGGATGTGGATGAGATCGGGGGCCGGTACAAGCTGACGATGAAAGGGGTTGAGCAGCCGAAGAGTGAGTAAAGAGTGAGTAAGGAATAAATCAAAAAAGCTCCCCTATTGTCATCCTGAACGTCCTGAACTTGATTCAGGATCAGGATCTCGGGGGAGCTTTTTAGAATCCCGATTAGTTTTATCTCTCCTTCTTCATTTTCTCTTCTGCCTCATCTAAACTGATGCAGTCAGTAAGGGTTTTCCAAAAATCTTTTCCCATTTTATCGAGCTTATCCGGATCTGTTCTAAGTAATTTGTCATGCAGTTCACGTACCATGATACACACCCCTTTTACGTCTGCCTCATAATCCATCTGCTCAGATAAACCGGGAACAGAGGTGTTGGCTTTTACAGACTCCGGCTTCTGGGTAACCGCACACGCTAGTGCCGATAAGCATTAAAATCCGCATACGGGGTGAATTGAATAAGGGTGTTTTATTGGGGCTTTTTTTCATAAGGGCAACATAAAAAGAGGCTTACTATATACCTATATATAGGAACCGTCAATAAAACCTTACCTATATCGCCTTCCTCACAAATGTTTCAACACTATTGTCCTCCAGATACTCCTCGACCGTCTTATCACCGTCTTTTACGAACGCCTGTTTCAAAAGCGCGCTTTCTTCCCTGAACTTCTTTTCCTTGCCTTCTAATATCTTGCCGATGATCTCCGGGGGCTTGCCCTCTGCTTTCAGCTGTTCGGTCCAGATCTCGCGTTCTTTAATGACCACGTCATCCGGCAGGTCGTCAGGGCTGACCACCTCGGGATTCATGGCGGTTATGTGCATGGCCACATCGCGCGCTTTTTCAGAATCGGATCTATTGAGCTTGACGACAGCGCCGACCTTACTATTGGTGTGGACGTACTCCCCCAGCCCTTCCCCTTCGACCACATCCACTTCGATGGACATGTTCTCGCCGAGTTTGGTAAAAAGCTCTTTCAGCGCCGGCTCCGCCTCGTTCTTGGCCGCCTCCACGCCGTCCTTCAGCGCGGTCTCCGCGGCCTTTTCGGCAATCGCACGGAACTCCTCGTTCTTGGCCACGAAATCCGTCTCGCAGTACTGGGTCACGATTGCGGCCTTGTCTTTTTCTACTTTGGTCAGGATAATCCCCTCCCTCATCTGGCGGTCAGCCTTTTCTGCGGCCTTGTCCGCGCCTTTTTTGCGCAGGATTGCGATGGCCTTTTCCTGGTCCCCGTCCGCTTCTTCAAGGGCTTTTTTGCATTGCATCATGGAGATGCCGGTCTTCTGGCGTAATTCGTTGACTTGTGAGGCGGTGATTGGCATGGGTTTTAAATTAAAATTTAAAAAATTGTGATTTGAGAATTGTGATTAGAGATTTAAATCTAAAATCACCAATCACAAATAAATTATTTCTCCTCCTCCTCCTCCTTCACCTCTCCTGGCTGCAGTGTCAGCTGTTCCTCCTCTTCCTCTTTGGTCTTCAGTTTCAGGGCGTCCTCCAGCTGGCAGGACCAGTTATAGATCAGGGGTACCTTCTTCCACTTGCCGGCCAGGGCGCCGAACCCGTACCATAGGGCGATGACCGCCTGCAGGATGAGGATGAGGTCCATGATGAGATCCAGCACCGCGATAAACTGAGCCAGAAAAAAGATAATCGCCAGCGTGAGCCCCTGTTTGCCGTGGAACCGGCAGAACTTGCTTTCCTTCTTCAGATAAAACGGCACGATGGCCAGAAACCCGAAATAACTCAGGGCCCCGATGGTCCGTTCATGCAGGGTAGTCATCTCATCGATGGTCTCCTCCTTCCCTTCAGCCGGCTTATCCTCGGGTTCCCCCTCCTTGTTTCCTTTCTTCTTTGGTTCATCCTCCTGAGACGGCTCTTGAACCGTCTCTACGGCGTTCCCTTCGGGCGTCGCCGTATCGTCGGATGTCGACTCTATCCCCTGCGGTTTTTCCTGTTCATCAGCCATAATTAAAAATAAAAAATGCTAAATGAAAAATGAAAATTGAGAATTGAAAATTACTTCTCCTTTTTGGCGGTCAGCGCCTCTTTAATCAGGCTGAAGATATATTCCAGGGACTTGATGGCGTCGTCGTTGGCCGAAATCGGGTAATCCACCAGGTCCGGGTCGCCGTTGCTGTCTACGATGGCCACCACCGGGATATTCAGGCGCCGGGCCTCGCGCACCGCGATGTTATCGCGGACCATGTCCGCCACAAACAAAACATCCGGCAGGTCTCCCATGTTCTCCACACCGGACAGGGACGCAGACAGGTCCTGGATCTTTTTGCGGAGTTTGCCCTGTTCTTTTTTAGTGTATTTATCGAAACCGCCTTTCCGGTCCTGATCTTTCAGGTCTTTAAAGTAATCAATACGCTTTTTAATCGTCTTGAAATTCGTTAAAAGCCCGGGAATCCATTTGTCGGTCACAATGGGCATCCTGGTGGCCTGATGCAGATCCTGCAAAAGCAGGTGGCTCTGCTGTTTGGTACCCACAAACAGAATGGTCTTATTGGCCCGTTTAGCGTTCGCCAGGAACTCCAGCGCATCCACCAAAACCTCGGCCGTCTTTTTTAAATCAAAAATATGGATCCCGTGGCGCTTACCGTAAAGGTAGGGCTTCATTTTCGGGTTCCATTTATGAGTGGGATGGCCGAAGTGCACCGCGTGCTCAGCCATCGTCTTTAACGATATATCTGTCATGATATCCTTGGGGTTAACGCCTTAAATCGTCATCTCTGCTCGTGTCCCCCCGATTGAACGGGGTCAGGATAAGCAGATCGGAAATAAGACTTAAATAGTTAAATGCGCAGGCATTTTAGCAGAGAGGGGGTTTTAGTGCAAGCTAAAACATTTGTGATTTTTGATTTGTGATTTGTGAATTTAAATCTCAATTCGCAATTCGCAAATCTCAAATGTTATTGAAGAATTAATTCAATAACGCTTTCCATATGGTTTGTCTGCGGAAAAAGGTCAAACAGCGCCGCGGATTTTATTTGATAGCCTTTCAGTTTCGGCAGGTCTTTGCCCAACTGATCCACATTGCAGGAGATATAGATAAGCACCTCGGGTTTCAGCTTACGGAGCTGAATGATGGTTTCCGGATGCATGCCGCTGCGCGGCGGATCTGTGATCACATACAGAGATTCAGGGAGTTTCACTTGTTTCAGACGCTTGGCATCCATGCAGAGCGCTTCCATATTTTCAATGCCATTGAGTTCCATATTGGCTTTCGCCGCCTCCGTACACCCCGCGTAACTCTCCACCGACGTAACCCTCTCAAATAAATCCGCGTTGATGATCCCGAATGCCCCTACCCCGCCGTACAGATCCAGCAAATGGCATTTATCGGTTATCGTATCTCGAGGCTCGGGTTTCGAACAATGAGAACCGTCAGACGATTCGAGCGTCGAGTTACGAGAAACGTTAACCGATTTAGTGAGTATTTCACGGACATAACGGTGCATTTTCTCCGCCATCAAGGAATTGTTCTGAAAAAATCCCTGCGCGCTGTAACGGAATGCTCTGCCCATAATCGTCTCCTCCAGCATATCACTGCCTTTCACCACAATATAATCCTCCCCGATACCCTGGCTGCTTTTGGAACCGGTGTACGTGATAAGAATATTGTTGGCGGTCGTCTTTTTGGCAAAATCCTCCACCTGAGAGACCGCTTCGCTTAAACGGGAGGAATCTTTATTGAGCACAAAAGAGATGCTGGAATCCTGCTGGGGCGTGCGGATGACCGCATACTTGAACGTCCCCGTCCGCTTTTTCACGTCAAACGCGTCAATAGCCGTGCCGAAAAACGCGCAGATCTCCCGATTCAGTTCGTTTAAACGGTGATTGGATATGGGGCATTCATCCACCCGGAGGAGCGACCACCATTTCCCTTTTTCGCGAAACCCGATCCCCTCCTTCACAAATGCCATGTCCATACGGTTCCGGTAGCCCCACTCTTCATCCGAAAAGACCAGGATGTCCTCAGATCCGATGGTCTGGCTCAGCCGTTTCTTTTTGTTTTCCAGCTGGACCTCGTACGGAAGATGCTGGGTCGCGCATCCTCCGCACCGGTTGAAATATTTACACTTGGGTTCCCTCATAAAAATAAGTATAATATGAAGCCATAATATATGATAAACTTAATATCAACAAAATCTCTGAATTCAATAGTGGATTCAGTCGTGGATTCGATTGTGGCGTTGCAACAACCATTGAATCCACAATCGAACCGCAACTGAGATCTGAAATAATGGATTATAAGCCCCTTGTCACCATCGGTCTCGTCCTCCATAAGAATGAAAAATATTTAAAGCCTTGTCTGGAAGGTCTGCTGAGCCAGGACTACCCCAACCTCGAACTCCTGGTGCGCGACCAGAGCCCGCAGGGCGAAGCCCTTGAATACATCCGGCACAACCTGTCGGACCTGTTCCGGGCCATCAAGATCGAACGCGGCCCTAACCTATGGCATAGCGGGGGGCACAACCGCCTCATCCGCCGGATGAACGGCCAGTATTACATCACTGCCAGCGTGGACATGAGCTACCCGTCCGATTTCATCACACAAGCCATTAGCACGCTGGAAGAACCCGAAAACCGCCATTACGGCTCGGCCACTGTGAAACTGATGCGGTGGGATTTTATCAATCAGGCTGAGACCAGCATTCTTGACAGCTGCGGCCTCGGGATCACCCGCTCTCACCATTTTTACGACATCGGGCAGGGGGAGGAAGACAAAGGTCAGTACGACAAACAGCGCGACATCTTCGGCCCCTCCGGCGCTCTCAGTATCTTCCGCCGGAACGCCCTCGAGGACATCGCCTTTATAAACAATGCCGGGCTGCCGGAATACTACGATTCCCTGATCCACTACAAAAACGATATCGACCTGGCCTACCGTCTGCAGTGGGCCGGCCACCGCTCCCTTTTTATCCCCCACACCAAAGTCCACCACGACAGGCAGGCCGGCAATTATGAGCAGTCTTCCTTCCGCCTGCTGAAGCTGCTGAAAGGCCGGAAAGATAAATCCGATTTTGTGCGTGAAAACTCGTTTTTCGGCCAGCAGGTGGTCCTCTACAAAAATTACCTGCCCGAATTCTCCGCCGGCGTACGCTTTAAGACCGGCCTCGCCAATAATCTGACCAAATGGTACTGCCGCTTTAAAGAGCCGGAACTCTTAAAACAGCTCGAACTGATTAAAGATATACGGGGCGAACTGGACGCCAAACGCCGGGCCATCAAATTCCGTATCGCGCCGAGTAAAATTGAAAAACTGATGAAATAATTACAGAGACCAGCAACCAGTGACGCGTGATCAGTACTGGTATCTGGTCGCTGATCTCTGGTCACTAAATTGTATGAAAGAAAGACCCAAAGCATCAATAATAATATTAGATTACCTCAAATCCCGGCGCGTCTGTGAAAACGTGGAGAGCGTCTTAGAGCAGGAAACGGATTTTACCTATGAAATCATTGTGGTGGATAATTCCGCCAACCCCCTAAACGCCAAAAAGCTCAAAACCCTCCGCAAACACCCGAACGTCAGGATCATCATCAACGACAAAAACCTCGGCTACCCCAAAGGAAACAACCGCGGCGTTAAAAAATCCAAAGGCGAGTACATTCTTATCGTGAACCCCGATATCGTCTGGAAAGACAAAAAGACCCTGCAAAAACTGGTCGCCTATATGGATAAGCATCCGGAAATCGGCGTACTCGGGCCCCGGCAGGTCAACGACGGCGACGGCCGTATCGCCATGACCGTCCGGCGCTTTCCCAGACTCACCCTGCAGGTCGCCCGCCGAACGTCCCTCCGCCGCCTGCCCCTCATCCGTTCACTCGTGGCTAAAGATGAATGCCGCGATCTCAACTACAAAAAGACCCAGCCCGTGGACTGGCTCCAGTCCTCCTTCTGGATCACCCGCCGTTCCCTTTGGAACAAACTCAGCGGCCTCAACCAGGATTACCTCATCTTTATGTCCGATCCGGACTTCTGCTTTAAAAGCTGGCAGGCCGGCTACCAAGTCATCTACCACCCCGAGATCACCGTCCATGCCGACGGTCTCCGCGCCTCCGCCGGAGGGTTAAAGGAATTCTTTAAAAAATGGATTCTTCGCCAGCATCTGAAAGACGCCATCAAATACCGCTGGTCGCACCTGTTTAAAGGAAATCCCAGGAAGCGGTTTTTGAAAAAGGCGAAGAAATGACCCACCCTCCCCCCTTTCTGTCGATAAATGTTGTATACCAAACAGTTCCTATAACCCTCATAAAACTGTATATTGGATACACAACACGTCCGACAGAAACGAGTTGTAGGCCATATTAATTAATCAAGCAGGAATGAAACTACTTACAAGTCAAAAGAATGATCTCTTTCACTTCATTGAAGAAGCAGGTCTGAGCCCAGCACAATTTGAATTTACTGAAGTTAATAGCTTAATAACTCCTAAGGAAATTGCAACACAATTGAGCTACAAGAATACTGAATTCTTCTTCGCTTTTGAAACAAATCTAAATTCACATGAACGCCATTATAGCATATATGCACCTGGCGAATCAGAATTTAAAAAAACGGAATATCCTGGCTCTTGGAGATTGCAAGTTGAAATCTTTAAAAAATGGCTAAATAACCTAAAGAGAGAGGTACGCACAGAAGATAAATGGGCTCGTTTGGAATCAGAGATACATAGTTTCGACTTCAAATTTGGCAAAGATAATGACAAATTTAGTGCAATCGAATATGAGGAGTTATGTATTAAAATTGATCTCATTAAGTCGAAATCCAAGGATATTGGACTTTCAGAAGCTCAATTGGCAAAATTAAATGAAGGAATGGATTTCCTTAAGGAAAAAGCGAAACATTTGGGCAAGATTGAATGGAAATCATTATTTGTTGGCATAATTGTACAGTATATAATTCAACTTAGTCTGCCCCCAGCGACTGTAAGTAGTTTCATGAATATAATAAAAACTGCTCTGAAAACATTTCTGCTTAATTAAAACGGCCTACAACCCGGGCTATAAGATTCGCTCGCTAAATAAAATTATTTCTTAAACTTCGAAACATGAAAAACAACACAATTAAAACCCTTAACTCAAAAATATGGTATCGACTGCTTAAGGTAATATATATTTTCTTTATACTAGTTTTTGCTATTGGAGCATTAGTAGGTGGATATTTAGTATCACGTGAAGCAGACTCTAAGAAAACAATGATTATTTGTGAGGATGGTAACGAATATAATGCAAGTAAAGAGAATATCCATATTTATGACTCTTATATATCACAATCTGATTTAAAAGATGCGCAAAAACTATGCCAATTCAAAGGTGATATAAAATTATATTTAGGGGAAAGTAATCTCGTCGTGCCAGAAAATAATAATCCACATATTAAATTTATACCTAAATTTAATATGGTTTTTGCTACGCTAATTGGAATTGGATATTTGGCTTTAGTATTACTTGGTTTCGAAATATTGAGAAGGATATTTTATTATGTTGTTTTAGGAAAAATTGTCCCACCAATAGAATAATTTTATTTTTAACGCTCACTCATCCAAATTGCACGGCGTTGAGATCGCTACCGCTCCAAATTATAACGCCATGCAACTTCTTATAGCCCGAAACGTTAGGCAAAATATGCCACACCCTTAAAATTCCTGTTTTAGATGAGACCTTATTAATTCCCTGAGTTTAGTAGGTCATAAATTTGCCATATAAACTCATTAATGTTTGTTTTGTTTTGATGTTTATTTACTAACCCGTAGTAACTACCCGCATTATTCAAATCGACCCTCCTTTGAATCCGCTTACGATTACGACGGTTTAAACACCGACCTTCAGGCCGAATAACAGCTCCTAAAAACCGTAAGCCGTAGCTGGTCTTGAGGATTTTATCGTTTTTTGGATTCAGGCTTAATTTCAACTTCCTCACCAAAAACCTGATAGTAAGCTCACGAAATTTTTTTAACTTTTCCAAATCCTTATAAACTAGGATAAAATCATCACCGTAACGCAGATAATACTTCACCCCAAGCTCATGTTTCACAAAGCGATCCAGTTCATTCAGGTAAATATTGGCGAAAATCTGGCTGGTCAGATTACCTATCGGCATACCCGCCTTCGTTCCCGCCGCCGCCAAGGCTCTATCGGGCAGGTAGCTACGGACGGGCATGCCTATAAAAGCTCTCTCTCTCTGCGGAGTCGGGTAACTTTGTATCACTTCCCGCATCAGATTAAGCGCTTTTGGGTCAGAAACTCTGCGCTCAATGAGTTTTATCAGAACCTCTTGATCTACGCTGTCAAAAAACTTTTTGATATCCGCTCGCCAAACGTAGGCACGTGGGTTTTTCCGCATAAATTCTTGTGCTCTTTCTATCGCGCCAAGCAAGCCTTTGCCTTTCCGACACGACCAAGCATCGTAGATGAAGGTTTTATCAAAAATCGGAACGAGATAATCGTAAAAGAGCCTGTGCACTACCCTATCGCGGATACCGGAAACGGAAATTTCACGGCGCTTATTGTCACAGACAATGAATTTCTTATAGGAACCATGTCGGTAAACTCCAACCTCAAGATCGCACTGAAGTTCAGAGAGATTTTTTTCCAGATAAAACTGAAACTCATTCAGCTCAGCTGTCATACACTTGCCTTTTTTGAAATTAAACCAGCTTAACCAAATATTTCTTAACCCCAAATTTATGGAATTCCCGATCATAAATAAAACTTATGAAGCCTATAAAACTTTAGTGGATATTAATCACCGGCTCAACAAAAGATGGGCTTTTTCACTGGGGCTTAGTACAGAAAATTCCCTGCTCAGTCTTTTGGAACAACTGATCATGGCCAAAAACGCCCCTAAATCTCACAGGGCGGCTTACCTAATCAAAGCCAGCGCCCAATGGGAAACAGCCAACTTGAAAGTGCGACTTCTTTTGGAGCTCGGACTCGTGAACGAAACCCGGATTTTTCAACTGCAAAGCGATTTGGCGGAAATCGGGAGAATGCTGGGTGGATGGCTGAAATCCACGCAATAGGGCAACGCTCTCCTCGATACAAAAGCCCTTTGTGCTTTTGCTATCTCGAAGCTCTCACTTCATTTTGGCCTATGGCCTCATCGCGTTCGAGACGCGTTGCTCGCTACTTTTCACGGTTAAAGACCCTTATCGAAGCGCGCCAGCCGTTGTTCGGATTCGAGTTATCGGCATTGTTCTCGTTGACGTTCACGTCACCTTCGTTACGGTTACCGTTCATGGCGTTGCCAGTTTATGATGAAGTCTGCCCGATTCAGTCGGAGTCGCAACCACGGCTTACTAAAGAAAATTAAACTCCACTCATACCTAAGGGTCAAAAACCTGTTGAATGTTCTTTCGGGCTTCTTATTTAATTCAAAGCCCTGTTTGCGAAAGATCATTTTACGGTAGACCGGCCGAAGCAGATCATTATTCACCGCTTGGTATTAGCTTATTCCAAATGCACAAAAAATAAAAGGCCGCCTTACGGCGGCCTTTTAAAGTTAAATTTCAAAGAAAACTAAAATCTAAAGTTTAAACTTTTTTGACCCTTAGCGAAGCGCGCCAGCCGTCGGTCGGCGGCGAGCGATCGGCAACGCTCACGTGGACGCCCACGTCACCTCCGTAACGGCGACCGCGCATGGCGTAGCCAGTTTTTTTCATATGGGCTTTAGATGTCTTAAGCCAGCTTACAGTTTGCAAATCATATTCACCGGTTTGCTGCATAGCTTTATAAGCCTCAGGAGTTTGCACATCAACACCCCATTCCTCAGCTTCATCTGCAGACTGATAAGCATCGCGGTTTCTGCGCCCGGAAGGCGATTCTTTGGAACGGTCTTCAAAAACAAACTCATCACCATCAAGACCGATGATCTGGGGCTCACCACCGGTTTCTTCCATTTTGAAAAGACCGAACATTTTTTCCGGGGCGGCACGCAGAGATTTTTCCACATCGGCAAAATCAACCATTTTGCGGAGCTTCTTATTTTCAGGTAATTCAAAACGGGCTTTGAGTGTATCAAGAAGCTGATCAGCTTGTTCGGGCGAAAGTTCACGGTCTTCCACGGTTTCATCACCCTCAAGCGTTCCTATCACATCTTCGCGAACATCTTCGCCTGCTTTAGATAGTTCAGCAAGACGAGAAAGTTGATCAGGAGATAAATTAGCTTTTTCAGTCTCTAAGACTGAAAGCGCAAGTTCAATTGAATCTTTAGCCATGATATTAAGTGTTATTGTTACTATTTAATTTTAGCACATAAACATACAACTTGTCAAGCGCTTGGCGATGTTTTTTTGATGGGAATTAATAAGGTCTATTTGAGTATGGTTGAATTTTAAGGGATGCAGCATACATCGCCTAACTCCGGCTATATGGCTACACCATTGCTTTTTTGTGATCCGCCTTCACTTTGTTTCGTCGGACAAGTATTATAGCAACGGTTTCGACCCAAATGGATGCAAAACCGCTGTTGCTCCGCAAAAATTTTAGCGTTTTTGCACCACTTCACATAGCCTTACGTTATATGAAATAGCATTTATCTTAATATTATGAAAACTACAAGAAAAAAAACAATCCGAGGCAAGATATTTACAAAAGAAAATGTTCGAAGTCTTTGGACCAAAATCAAATTAGAATATGATAACTCCCAAAATGAAAAAAATCACTCATCAATTGAAATCGAAATAAATTGTAAAGATGGAATTAGCTACGAGAGTGAAACAGACGACTTAATTCAAGATGGTGATGTAATTGATAATAAAAGATGTTCTACAATAAATATCGAATACCACGACTATAAGCAGGAAAGGCGGATTAGTCTAAATATCTCTCACGAAGATGATTACGGAAACGGTCTAATAGTTAGAGGTGATAAAAACTGGGTGGCTGGGACATTTGATTCGTTGAACGATATTCTTGAATCAGCCAAACCTCAAGAGCATTGGTTTATTAAATATAAAACAATCATACTCCATTTTGGAGCAATAGCATTTGGTTATTTTATATACAAATTATTAGACCTTATTCCTATTGGCGCAAATGAAGATCCCTCAGCTAATGTAATGAGAATTCGTGATTTTCTTCATAGCAACATAATTTTACTAAACATAATCAAAGTAATTTTATTTTGGCTACAAGGCATTTTCCCGCTTTGGTGGTTAAGAGATTGGGTGCTCAAATTATGGCCTAGTGTCGAATTTGATTTTGGCCCCGAACATAAAAAGACAGAAAAGAATCGTAGAAGACGCCTCGGATTATTTTTTTCTATCATTATTATCCCATTAATATTAAATTTGATATACGATTGGCTAACAAAATAAGATAAATGCCACATCATATAACAGCAACTATGTGGCTTCGTAATTGGTTGCGAATAATTGTACCAATTATTCCGCACATATAGATGCAAATAGATGCAAATTCATTTTTGCTCCGCAAATAGAATAATGAATTTGCACAACATCACATAGTTGCATACGTTAAGTGAAATATGTTTCCTTTTTTAAGGCTATCGCCTTATACTTTTTGTGAGAAAAATTTGATTCTAACCCAAAAAATTTATGACTTTCTTTAAGAAGAAAATTTCATCAGAAGAAATGGTCACAGGTTTGTACCATGCAACGATAAGTAATGTTATTAAAGACGATCTGAGAGATCAGGACAACAATGTCATTCTAACTAAAAAAGAGCAGACTATAATGTTAGCTCAGCATCTTTACGATCTACTTGAGAAACATGGGTTCGATAAGCCGAAATTGTATGCTCTTACGACTTACGTGGTGAATAACTATGATATTAAAGAAGATGGCGACGTTACAATTTATATGGCCATTTCTTTAGAAGAGTTTAAAAAGGTGGGTGATTTTTTCAAAGATTTATCACCGGAAAATCATAAATTTTTTAAGAAAGATTTCCTATTTGATAAAGACTTCGATCCTATACAAAAAACTTTAGCGATGACATGGTATGTTGAGCACTGCAAAATAATTGACTCAGCATTCCAATCAGGATTAAGCAAGTTCAAAGTTGTAGATAAGGAATGAATCAAATTTTTCTCACAAAAAGTGGCTCTAGTGAGCAAAAAAGAAAACATACATTGTACAACCCGGGCTATAAGATTCGCTCACTAAATAAAATTATTTCATGAAGACATTAAGAATTATCAAATATTTACTAATAATAACTAGCTTAGTTTTTATTTTTATAAACTGGAAGATAGCAATAGTTATTTTTGTAATTGGTACATTATTCCATGCGATACCACTAGGACCTTCATTTTTGTTAAGTGCAATATCAGGCTATTTAATGATTGGTGGTATAGTCTACCTCTTTATGGAATGGAAAATTGGAATTAGTCTAATAATTGTCTCCATACTGGTGGCAAAATTTAGAGTTTATGGAGATAAAGCCAATATAAAATATTACCAAAAACATCATAAAGCGAAATAATTTTATTTAGTCGCTCGCTCATCCAAATTGCACGGCGTTGAGGTCGCTACCGCTCCAAATTGTAACGCCATGCAACTTCTTATAGCCCGAAACGTTGTACGCCATATTCTTTTTGCCCCTAAGATAGAAAACTATTTAATAAACTAAAAATTCAATTAAATTATGAGTAAAAAAATCGTTATTGGTTCAAGTATGAAATTTCTTAGTTTAGTTAAAGCAACTATGAAAGAGTTAGAAAATTTGGGATATCAACCATTATTTCCAAATTTGGATTATAGTTCTGAAGATAAAGATGTTGCTTTAACAATCGAAGAAAAAAATAAATTGGCTTGGGATCATTACAGAGCAGTTGAAGAAGCAGATGCAGTATATTTTATGTTGCCTGAGGGTTATATGGGGACAAGTTGTAAAATAGAGCTAGGTTATGCTCTTGCCTTAAAGAAGCCAATCTATTTTTCTGAACCAACAAACGATATGGGATTAGATGGATATCCAAAGAAATTTATTTCTTTAGATAATTTAATTGAATTTAATAATGAGTTTAATTAGAACGGGGTAAAAAGAATACTCTGAAATTTTCCTTCGGGACGTTACACTAAATTTCAGCCCTTCGGGGAATATAACAAGGATTTAGAGGTTCCAGAAACTTGCAGTTTCTTACACCCAAATTTGGCTACGCCAAACTTCTCTAAATCCTGATGTTATCACTCCCCCGCCCCATAAAAAACCTCACCCGAAAATCAATATTGCATGGTAAGTGTATTAAGCATAGATATAACTGTCGGCATCTAAATGTCAATTTTTTTATTTTTTAATAAATTTGTCAAAAATATTGACATTTTTCAAAATCCCCTCTAAAATGAAGAACATAGATAATTTATCTTTAAAATGCGTAAAAACAAGCAAATCTGGGTTTCTCCGGCGAAAGACGGCTGGCGCCTACACCGGCCAGGCGCCAAAAGGTCGATCAAAAAAACGGATACGCAAAAAGAAGGCTTTAATGTTGCCCGTGAAGTCGGGCTTAATCAAGGCGGCGAAGTGATTGTGCAGGGGCGTGATGGCAGAATCCGCGAAAAGAATTCCCATCCGCCACCACTAGACAGGTTTCCACCAAAAGGATAACTTGAAAACATGAATCTTAGACAAGCTCGCCAAAAGCAAGGGCTCACACAAGCAGAAATGGCTGAGAAACTGGGTGTATCACGCCCAACGTATATTCAGATTGAAAGGGGTGATAAGGAACCGACGGTATCTCAGGCACGTATTATTGCTGGATTATTTGAATTATCAGGCAAAAAAAAGACTGGTACAAAAAAACAGAATGCATCAAAATTCGAACCACAAAAATTTAAGGAACTTTTACTTTATGTACTCGAACGGATTGGCGCGAAACCCGATATTGGTGAAACCGCACTGTATAAGTTGCTATATTTTATTGATTTCGATTTCTATGAAAAATATGGACGGTCTGTTTCCGGCGCTACCTATAAGAAAAATATTCGGGGGCCTACACCCAGGCAATTTAAATCTATTGCGGATGAAATGAGTCAGGCAGGCGAGCTTGAACAGGTTAAAAGCAGATATTTCCGATATGATCAAAAGAAATATCTGCCCCACCGTCGTCCTGATCTGGATTTTTTCAGCGCGAAAGAAAAAGAACATATTGATGACGTCCTAACGCGTCTTAGTGATAAAAATGCCAGTGAACTTAGCGCTTATTCCCATGCAGATGTCCCCTGGATTGCCACTGAAGACCAGGCGGATATAGATTATTCATTGGTTTTTCAGCGATCACAGCCTTACGCGCAGACCAATGCAGATCAAATGTGGATAGATGCTTCAGCTGGTGATATTCTGGAATACCTTGGGCCGATGGCCGAAGAGGAGCAACTTTACTATCAGAACCTAAAGAACAGATGAAGCATGGTGATATCTACTTAGTCGATTTTAATCCGAGTGTTGGTCATGAGTTCCAGAAGGAAAGGCCTGCCATCGTAATCCAGTCAGACGAAACGCTTAAAAGCAGTAATTTGATTACAGTTATGCCGCTTACCTCCAACCTAAAAAATAAGAGGGCTGATGATTTACTCATAAAGAAAAGTAAAAAGAATAGCCTGTTTTCAGATTCAATCGTTAAAGTGGAAGCAATTCATGCTTTTGATCATTTTCGTTTCATCAGAAAAATAGGTGAGGCAGAAAGTGAAATAATGGATGAAATTGGAAATTACCTCAAAAAACATTTCAGCATATAAGACTGAATTCAGAAACGAATTAGGACGCTAAGGTGCAATTTAATAACCTTAGTTCTTAATTTTATGCACATCAGACACCAGTCTGGTTTATAGTACGGGCCTAGTTGATTGAAAAAACAATGTAACAGCTATACTGATTTTTGTGTACTATATATTAGGTTTATTTCTTAAAAATTTAATATTATGAAAAGTAAAATTATGAGTAAAAAATTTATTACAGTTGTTGTGCTCGGAGTATTTTTATTCTTCGGCACGGCAAACGCGCAAACAAATAATTTACCATCGGCAGGAACAACACCCGGAAGCCCGATATTCTTCCTTGACCGCTTCTTTGAGGGTGTCGGCACATTCTTTACATTTGGCGAAGCCAACAAAGCACAGCGCTATCTCGCACTTGCTGAGGAGCGACTAGCGGAAGCACAAGTGCTCGCCGAACGGCAGGATGACGAAAATACAACAGAAGCAGTCGAACTGTACGAAGAACAGTTTGCCGAGGCAAAAGAGCGCGCCGGACGCACGGGAGAGATTGATCTTGAGGCCGAAGTGACAGACGCAACAACGCGACATCTTTCCGCGCTTGACCAAGTGCTTGAGCGCGTGCCCGAGCAGGCTCGCGAACGTGTGCGTGCGGCCAAAGAACGAACGATGACCGGCCAGCTTGAAGCACTGCGAGGTATCGCCCAGCGAGATCCTGAACGCGCGGCTGGTATTTTCGCGGCGGCGGCCGAAGGGCGCTTGCGAGCGGCACAGGCCAAAGCAGAACGCGGCGGGGACGATGAAGAAGAAGCCGAAGAAGTAGAGGAGGCACTTGATGAATATGGACAGTATGCCGCGTTTGGAGAGGAAATTTCGCAAATAGCCCAAGGACTTGGTACCGGCGAAACAGAAGTGCGCACGCTTGTTGAACGCGCCACTGAGCACCACCTCCAAGTGTTGCAGGATGTGAAATCAAAAGTTCCGTCGCAGGCACAAGACGGCATCAATCGGGCGATACAAAATGCAGAACGCGTGAAGCAGTCCTTACCTGCTGATACCCCTGGCCGTGTTGGCCCGGGCGCGGACGACCAAAAAGGCGGCACGCCGGAGTCAGGATTCAGACCGAAAGATGTTGGTGAGGATGACGAGAGTGAAGTGGAAGTTGAAAATGAAGAAACAGGACAACAGCAAGACGGGTCGCCTGCGAGTGTTCCCGGGGGAAGGCCATAAAAAATAAGTAATCGGATTCTTTACATAACACTCTGTATGCGGCTCTATGGTTCCCCTTACAGTAAGCCTCCGGTCATGTTTGCCACTGGTAAGCCTCCCGCCTTCGCATTGCTACGGACGGACAGGTCGGCATATTGTATCAGTGGCAAACATCGCTTACGCAGGAACGTTATCACTCCCCCGCCCCATAAAAAACCTCACCCGAAAATCCGTATCGCGTAATAGCGCTTTTTACTTCCCCTCCGCCCATTGTTTCGCCTGATGGATAGCCACGCGGATGGCTTTGCCTTCGTCTTCGCCGTCCCGGAGCATGGCATTGGCAATCTCGATG
Source organism: uncultured Candidatus Peribacteria bacterium (assembly GCA_964538225.1). Classification (GTDB taxonomy): domain Bacteria; phylum Patescibacteriota; class Gracilibacteria; order UM-FILTER-43-11; family UM-FILTER-43-11; genus JAFGCR01. The sequence continues at coordinate 10,250 of CAZIDW010000011.1, read as the reverse complement.
GCTTTTTTCCGCGTCTTGGCGGGCAGGGATTTCATGGAATCCGGGTAATTGTCTTTGGACCAGGGCATAATTTGGGGTTAAATTACTGGTGGATTTCTGATGGACTTCTAGTGGATTGCTGATTATTTGATTATTTATGGTGCGCGAGTGCGCGGCCTTTCAGGCCTACACAGGTGCGCACATGCGTACATTGCGCACATGCGTACTGCTGTTGATTAGATGTCAATCAGATGTCAGGTGTCAGCTGTCAGGTGTCAGATGTCAATCAGCTGGGCTTGGGGATGACGCTTTCCGTAACGATGCTCTTGATACTTTTTACGCGCTGATTCTCGATGACCTGGGCGTGTTTGTGGGGATTCTGAATATTACGGATAAAGACGTCTTTTTTAAGGAGCGGACTTTCCAGGCGGATAGTGCCGAAACCGAAAATCCGGCCGAAGACCCCCTGGCGCACCCGTACGGCCACCATGGCCTGGATGTGGTACACGTCCTTCCGGCGCAGGATGATCCCGCGCACGTAATACACCTCCTGCGGGGAGATGATATACCGCCGGTTGTACCAAACGAGCAGGATGAGGATGACCACCGCGATGTTGAGGATATTGAGCCAGGTAAAGACGGACAGGTAATACGAGATGTCCGCGGTCTCTGTGGTGGTGGTGACCAATGCCGCGGTTCCGGGCGGGAGGGGCTCGGGTTTTAAAAGCAGAGACAGAATGGCATAGATGACCCCGAACACGATCTCCGCCAGCAGGATGCGCCCCACCAGCACAAAAAAGCTCTCCCGCATGGTGTAGCTTTTGGTGAAAATCTTTTCTAATGGCTTTTCCCCCACGCGCCGGCCCACTTTTTCCTCGATCTTCTTTTCCACCGGGCCTTTGGGAGCCGTATTGTGCGCGGGTTTTTCTTCCGCGCGGCCGGGCGGACTGGGCTCGGCCTCTTCGGTATCTGCGGGGGCATCTTCCTCCGGCGCGCCGGAGGACGGCTGATCGTTGGCATTCATCTTTTCATCAACTTTGCGCTCGATCTTTTCGTCGAGTTTCTCCTCCACTTTACGCTCGATCTTATCATCGATCTCCTCAACGGGTTTCTTGTCTTTCTCAGAATCCATAAACATTTACATTAGGTCTGAATTATACTGTAATCATGATAATACGGCAAATGGAAATAAAAACAAAAACCGGAGAAAATTATGATAAACTAAGGAGGATATGAATATCGTAATCCTCGCCATCGGCTCCCGGGGGGACGTCCAGCCGCTGGTCGCGCTCGGGCGCGGGCTGAAAAAAAGCGGACACCGGGTTATCATCGCCACCCACCGCCCCAACCGGAAACTCGTGGAAAGCCACGGACTGACTTTTTTACCCATCCGGTTTGATTTTAAAAAATTCTTCCAGAAAAAAGGTGCCCAGGCCTTCCTCGTCCCCCGCGAAGACACCCTTAAATCTGTGGCCGGCCTGATGCGCTTCATGAAAGCCATCGAACCCATTGCCGATAACTTGTGGGAAGACTGCCTGAAGGCCTGCCGGAACGCGGACGCCATTCTGAGCGTACCCATTCTGCCGGGGGTGCACATCGCGGAAAAAAAGGATATTCCCTGTTTTCATATCGGATTTTACCCGCTCACCGAGGCCGAGGAATTCCCCTGCCCCCTCCTGCCGCTCACCTACAGCCTGGGTAAAACATTTAACAAGATGACTTACAGGCTGGTGGAACAGTCCGCCTGGTGGGTAGGAAAGAAAATCGTCAACCGGTGGCGCAAAGACATCAGCCTGCCGCCGATCCAGGATGAGACGTTTTTTGAATACCTGCGGCGTAAAAAATGGCCGTTCCTGTACGGCTACAGCACAAAAGTCCTTCCCCGCCCCAAAAGTTGGCCCAACTGGATCCATGTGACGGGCTACTGGTTTCTGGACACGCCTGAAACCTGGAGACCGCCGGAAAAACTGGCCGAATTTTTAAAAAACGGGCCGCCGCCGGTCTACGTCGGGTTCGGCAGTATGCCTAAACAGTCTGAAAACGAACTCAGGACGATTACCCGAAAAACCGTCACGGCGCTCAAAAACACCGGAAACCGCGGCCTCCTGCTGTCCGGATGGAGTGATTTCGGCAAGGGCGGCCTGCCGGAATCGGTCTTAAACATCGACGGGGCTCCGCATGACTGGCTGTTCCCCCACATGAAAGCCCTCATCCACCACGGGGGAGCCGGCACGACCGCGGCCGCCATCCGATCCGGCCGGCCCATGCTCGTCATCCCGTTCCTGGGCGACCAGTTTTTCTGGGGCCGGCGGATTGAAAAACTGGGCATCGGCCCCCCGCCGGTCACCCGCAGCCAGCTCACGGTCCGCAGTCTGGAAAAGGCCATCCGTACTATGGAAAACGATGACGGCATGCGGAAGAAAGCAGCCGCTGTGGGCAAAGCGCTCCAAAAAGAAAACGGGGTGAAAAACGCGGTGCGCATCATTAACCGCTATCTGGAAAAAGCAAAAAATCCCCTCCTCAATTCTTGACTTTTAATGTACAATACATCCGCAACAAAAATCTAACCCCCTTTTCTTCAATGAATAAAATTTTCGCGATGCTTCTGATAACCATCAGTCTGACGGTCCTGACCGGCTGCGGCTGTAAAGACCTGAACGAGGAGGAATGTAAAAAGGATCCCGACTGCCTGAGCGTGTACAAGCCCTGCCCGGAAGGTGTGTTCGGCTGCCTGCCGGACGGCACGATGTTCACCGAATGCCGGGAAAAAGAAACCGAATAAACTTATGGTATAATAAAAACGCCCTCACTATCTTTTAACAATAAGTAGTATGGCACCACGAAAACCCAAAAAGACCATCCGGTGTTCGCAATATCCGGAAACGATGGGGATTATTTTGCTGACCATCATCGTCACCGCCTTTGTGGTGGGTACCGGGGTGTACTTCTGGCAGAACGCGTCCGCCAAACGGGTGGAAGACAGCCTCACCCGCCAGATCACGGTTCTGGAATCCCGCCTTGCCGCCATGGAACAGGATTCAGCCACCCAGCCGGAGGAAAAAGAAGCAGAAACGTCTGAGCCACGTACAGAAACCGCGGAGGTGGTGGCGCAGGCCCCGTTCAACCGATGCGCGCACCTTTCCACCTTTATTTACGACAGCTGGTACCCGGATTTCCGGGAGGCCGCCATGGAAAAAGGGGTCAGCCTGGCCGCGGCCAGCAGCGCGTGTTATTCGGAAAATGGACAGCTTTTAACGTTCATCGTCCCGAAGGGCCAATGCCAAGGCAGTGATATCTATCGCTACAATCTGGAATCAGGGTCGCTTTTTAAGGCAGTGGTGAATGACAAAGGCCGCGGCTGCCTGGCCACAATCGAAGAATTCGGCGGACGCGAGGGGCCGGTGATTAAGCTGACAGCCGTGGAAGAAAAAAATGATTGCCGCACCGAACAGTATTTCGATTACGACTATACCCAAAACACCCTCACGCTCAAACGGGAATACGGCATCTGTGAAGGGAAGGAGGGTAAATGGACGGATTACTGATTAGGGCTATTAAGATAAAAAAAACTTTTACGACTATTAGGATTAAATCCGATTCATAATAATCTTAAAAGTCTTAATAGTCCTGAAATTTACATGGCTAAAGGCTTTTTGATTTTCTTCAGCTCCACTTTAACGGTGGGCGGGATTTCCAGTTCCATACCCAGGTCGTTTTCGCGAACGATAGTGGAGGCCTTATAAAGACTTTCAAACGTGCCCGCGTCGATCCAGTCGCCCTGGATGAGTTCCGCGGAAAGCTGGCCTTTATCGAGATAGACTTTATTGAGGTCCACGATCTCCAGCTCCCCGCGTTTGCTGGGCTTGAGCTGTTTCACATAATCGGTCACATGCTTGTCGTAGATATAAAAGCCCGTCTGGGCGTAATTGGTTTTGGGGGCCTCGGGTTTTTCCTCGATGCTGATGACTTTGCCCTTATCATCAAACTCCACCACGCCGAAACGCTTGGCATCCGGCACCTGTTTTACAAAGATCTTCGCCCCTTCACGGAAGGATTTCACGGCCGGCGCGAAATCATGCGTAAAGATGTTGTCGCCGAGCACCATGACGACCTCGTCCTTGCCGATAAAATCCTCGCCGATGAGAAACGCCTGCGCCAGGCCTTCGGGCTTGTCCTGCACCTCGTAAGCGAACCGCGCCCCGAACTGCTTACCGGAACCGAGCAGGTTCACAAAATCCCCGCTGTGGTCCGGCGCCACGATGATGAGGATATCGCGGATCCCCGCTTTTAAGAGCGTCTGGAGCGGGAAATAGATCATGGGCTGGTTGTAGACCGGCAGGAGCTGTTTGCTGGTGACCGTGGTGAGCGGATGCAATCGGCTGCCCGAACCGCCGGCGAGAATGATACCTTTCATGATAAGTAGCGAGTAACACGTTCCGAATGGAACGAGGACGATCCGCCGAAACCTTGGTGAAGGCTGGAAAGTCCGAAGTAAAATGAGGATGAATCTTTGAAAATCTATGAAAGAGATTTTTGAAGATTCAAGTGTAACCCTATTGAACCAGTACAGAACCGCCCCTTAATTATAAAATTCCTTCACCTTCTTCACCGCCTCCCCCAGCCCCACCTGTTCCGCATCGGATTTATTCCGCTCCTTCCATTCCGCGCTGCTACTTTCAAGGGTCCGCGATGATACCACAAGCCGGAGCGGAAGGCCAATCAGGTCCGCGTCCGCGAATTTAGCGCCGGCGCGCTCATCCCGGTCATCGAACAGCACCGAGATACCGGCCTGTTTCAGATCATCATACAATTTTTCCGCTTCCTTTATCACCTTTTCATCCGCGCCCAGGCTGATGAGGTGCACCTGATACGGGGTGACCGACTTTGGCCACAGGATGCCGTTTTCATCGCTGAAAAGCTCCGCCAAAGCCCCCATCACGCGCGAGGGGCCAATACCGTAACAACCCATGATGACGGGTTTCTGCTGGCCGGATTCATCGGTGTACTTAAATTTAAAGGCGTCGGAAAACTTGGTACCCAGCTTAAAGATATTCCCCACCTCAATCCCCTTTTTCTCCGCGAGGTCTTTATTCCCGCATTCCGGGCAGGTATTCTGTTCGTCCAGGATCTCGCGGTTCACCGCTACCCGGCACTTCTTACACACATACACATGATCCTCGCCCACCTCGGAAAGCACCTGGAATTCATGGGAATATTTGCTGAACGCCCCGCCCGACGCGTAGGTGATGACCGTTAAGGCCGGGTCGAAACCAAGGCGTTCGAAAATCCTGAAATACCCGGCTTTCACCTCATCGTAATACCGGTCCAGATCGTCCTGGCCGGCGTGGAAGGAATACAGGTCTTTCATGCTGAACTCCCGGCCCCGGAGCACGCCGGATTTGGCGCGGGGCTCATTGCGGAATTTGGTCTGGATCTGGAACACGGCCGCGGGCAGGTCTTTATACGAAAACACATAATCCTGCACCAGCGGGGTAACGATCTCCTCATGCGTGGGGCCGAGCGCGTAATCCTTGTCCCCCGCGCCTTTCAGTTTAAAAAGCACGTCCATGCTGTCCCAGCGGTCGGTTTTTAACCAGTTTTCCTTGGGATGGAGCACTGACATACTGATTTCCTGACCGCCGACTTCCTCCATTTCTTCGCGGATGATCTGTTCGATATTACGCAATACCTTTAAACCGAGTGGCAGATAGCTGTACACCCCGGCCGCCTCCTGATGGATGAACCCGCCCTGTGCCAGAAACCTGGCGTTCGCGCTGTCCGCGTCATGCGGAACGGATTTCGTGGTCTTACTGAATAGCTTGGAATATCTCATTCTTTAGGATTTGAAGGATTGAAACGATTTGAATGATTTAAAGGACTCTCATCTGTATTAATCGTTCAAATCCTTCACATCTTTCAAATCTTTTTTAGGTAAGTATAATTCCTCAGTATTCTAACCAATTTAGCGATTGCCCACAAGGCGAAGATTTGCTACCATAAAGCCGTTAAAACCTTAGAAAAATGAAAAAGGCAATTAAAATCCTGCTGATCCTGATCCCGGTCGCCGTAGTGCTGACGCTGATTTTCGGGGAAGGGCTGACGTTCGCCCAGGAATTCCAGCCCCCCACCCTGCTCCCCGGGGAAGACGTGGACATCGGGGGACGCGGGGGCAAGTGCATCGGCCTGGCCGATATGATCCGCACCGGCAACATCCACCTGTCCAGCATTCCCTGTTTCATCAAATTCATCACCCAGACATTGATCGGCATCGCCGGCACCCTGGCGGTCATCTTTGTGATGGTCGGCGGCTACAAATACATCATCGGCCGGGATGAGGACAAAGACGCAGCCAAAAAAACCATCACCTACGCCCTGATCGGCCTCGCTGTCTCCCTCATGGCCTGGGTCCTCATCGACCTTGTCCTGCGGGCCGTCACCGAATAACTGATTGACAGCTGATCGACATCTAATCAACAGCAGTACGCATGTGCGCAATGTACGCATGTGCGCACCTGTGTAGGCCTGAAAGGCCGCGCACTCGCGCACCATAAATAATCAAATAATCAGCAATCCATTAGCAGTCCATCAGAAATCCACTAGTAATTTAACCCTTTAAATCATGGCATTCGGATTCAACCGCACTACCAAAAAACTACTCAAAAAATCCCAGAAGAAGATCAATGAGCTCAAAAAGAAACTCCAGTCGCTGTCAGCAAAAGAAAAAAAACTGGAAAAAGAGGAACGAAAACTGATGAAAGAGGTGGAGGCCCCGAAAAAAGAACTGCGCGTGAGTCTGTCCATCGATTCCATCGTCAAAGCCACCATGGCGGTTTTAGGCGTCATCGGGTTCGCGTATCTGCTGTTTTACCTGAAAAGCGTTATCATCCTTTTTCTGGTGGCCCTATTCCTGGCCGCGGCTTTCAATCCGGCCGTTGACCGGCTTCAGAAATACAGGATCCCGCGCCCGCTGGGAATATGCATCGTGTACCTGCTGGTGCTGGGGGTAATCGTGCTCATTTTCACCTCACTCGTTCCGATCATCGCTGAACAGGTAAGCAGTCTGGCCTATTCCGTCCGCGGGATGATCCAGAACATCGTCACCGGCCAGGAAATGGACTCCTGGTTCATCCGAAAGATCCAGCCCATTGCCAACGAGATCTGGCAGAACGTGGACCAGGCGCAGGTCTTAAACAGCCTGACCACCGGCCTGCGGGAGATCGGCTCTAAACTCACCAATTTCGCGGGAAACGCCATCGGCGCCATCTTTACCATCTTCAACGGCCTGTTTAACCTGCTCCTGGTGCTCATCATCACCTTCTTTATGGTCGTCAACAAACAGCACACCACCGACTTTTTCCACTCGCTGTTCCCCCATAAATACTCCACGTATATCTCACAAAAAACCAAAGAAGTCAGCATCAGGATCGGCGAATGGATAAGAGGGCAGGTGCTTTTGGCGCTCGCTATGGGGCTTCTCACGTTCATCGTCTTCAGTATCATCGGTCTGAATTACGCGCTTACCCTGGCCATGGTCTCGGCTTTAGCCGAATTCATCCCTTACCTGGGTCCGCTCATCACATTCCTGTCAGCCGTCCTGATCGCACTGAATCAGGATCCGGTATTAGTACTATGGCTCATTCCGGCCTACGCGGTGATACAATTTTTAGAAGGCAACATCATGGTGCCCATGATCGTGGGCCGGTCTGTAGGTTTAAATCCTGTCGTAGTCATCTTCGCTTTAATGGCCGGCGCGACCATCGGTTACAACTTAGGCGACGGCATCGGCCTGGGGCTGGTGGGCATGATCATCGCGGTGCCGGTGGCCAACATCATCTCCATCTTTGTGACGGAATATACGGAAAAGAACAAATAGCATTTTTCATTTATCAATTTTCAATTTTCATTTACCATTAGCAGGTGAAAATTGAAGTAAATGAAATCTTCCACAGTATCCAGGGAGAGGGTCCGAATACCGGCAAACCGGCTGTCTTTTTAAGGCTGAGCGGGTGTAATCTGCGGTGTAAATGGTGCGACACGAAATACGCGTGGAAAAAAGGGAAAAAAATGACAACGGATCAGATAATCCAAAAAATCAAAAAGTATTTCTGTAAACATTTAGTTATAACAGGAGGGGAACCGCTCCTTCAGCAGGACGCTCTAAAAGAACTGCTGAAAAAACTGAAAAGTTATACGGCCGAACTTGAGACCAACGGCAGTATTGCCTGTTGGATAATCGGACTTATTGAACAAATAAATTGTTCACCAAAATTAAAAAATTCAGGAGTAGTTTCCTACCCGCTTAAAATAAAACCTGACCGGAAAACGATCTACAAGTTCGTCGTAACAACTGAAAGCGGGATCGGCCGATCCCGACCGCAGGAACTGAATGAAATAAAACGATTCATCAAAAAATATAAAATCCCCAAAACATCGGTGTACCTGATGCCGGAAGGCACGTCCCGCACGCCCCTCCTGAAACGGTCAAAATGGCTGGTTGAGCGTTGTAAAAAGGAGGGGTATAATTTTTCACCGCGACTGCATATAATGCTGAATATTAAATAAACGAAAAATTTAACCACCTCTTGTGGTACTGCTTGTGGTGGGACTACTCCCCCGAGAGTCCTCGGGGTCATGGTAATACTTATGGTAGACTGCGACCAACGGGAGCAGTAAACCATAAGTAGCACCGCAAGTACTACCACAAGGTATAAAATAATTTATGAAAAATAACGCACTCATACTCCACTCCGGCGGCCAGGACAGCACCACCTGTTTAGTGTGGGCGCTTAAGAAATTCAGAAACGTGGAAGTCATCAGCTTTGATTACGGCCAGCGGCACAAAGCCGAGCTCAGGGCCGCCCGGACCATCGCCAGAAAACTCAGCCTTCCGCATAAGACCATCCGCCTGCCGTTTCTCAAAACACTGACTGCAAACGCGCTGACAAATAAAAAAATCAGTGTCAGGGCCGGTAAAAAAGGAGAGCTCCCCTCCACTTTTGTGGACGGCCGGAACGCCCTGTTTTTAAATATCGCCGCCATCTACGCCAAGCAGAAAGGAGTCAAAGACCTGGCAACCGGTGTCTGCCAGACGGACTACAGCGGCTACCCGGACTGCCGGGAGGATTTTATCCGGTCCATGCAGAAGACCCTCCGGCTGGCCATGGATTACCCCTTTAAAATCCACACTCCCCTGATGCATCTGACGAAAGCCGACAGTGTAAAGCTGATGGAAAAACTGGGCGGGCTGGACCTGCTTAAGCACACCCACACCTGTTACGAAGGCACACGCCCCGCCTGCGGAAAATGCCCGGCCTGTAAACTGAGGTTAAAAGGTTTTAAAGAAACGGGTATAATAGACCCCATCCCCTATAAATAATCAGGGATTTGAAAGATCAAATCAGAAAAAAATCCTTCATATCGTTCAAATCATTTCAATCCTTCAAATCTTATAAAAAATGGAGCAATCCCCCGAAATCCCGCCAGCTATCCGCCTCACCGTTTCCCCGGAACTGGAGGAACTCGGCGTTAAAGTGAAAGGCGCGATCATCCGCGGCGCTGAGATCAGAAAAAACCTTCCCGGCGCGCTAAAACGACACCTTAAAACCGAACTCACCCGGGTGGACATCAAGACCCTGCTCAAGTCCCCGGTGCTGGACGGCTACCGCACACTGCACAGGCTCCATGAGGAACCGGACGCTATGCCGGCCGGCGAAGCGCTTTTGAAAATGCTTGAAAAACAGGGCCGCCTGCCCAACATCAACACTCTCGTGGACATCTACAACACGGTAGCGGCGCAGACAGGATTTGCCATCGGCGCGCACGACGCGGCCCGCATCAAAGGTAATGTGACCGTCCGGAAAACCGACGGCTCAGAGCAATACATCCCCATCATGCAATCAAAACCCATGCCTGTGCCGGCCGGCCGGTACGCGGCCGTGGACGACAGCGGAGAAGTGCTCTGTTGGATGGAGACCCGCCAGTCCGAGACCACCAAAGTAGTGCCCGGGCAGACTGAAGACGTGTTTCTGTACGTGCAGGGCAACCCCGCCACCTCACAGAGGGAGGTATGCATGGTGCTCCAGAACGTTTGTGATACCATAGAGGAGTACTGTGGCGGAAGCTATACGATCCTATCCTGAAAGCACGACGATTATGTAATCACACCCCATCTATCCATGACTCACAAACGCTACAAAGAAGGCAATGATTACAAACAGGCGGACCTCACTGAAGTCCGCAAAACCCTGAAAAAAAAGGCGCCTTTAGAAGTA
>CAZIDW010000010.1:8399-29483 GCA_964538225.1 uncultured Candidatus Peribacteria bacterium | reverse complement strand
ATAGTCAATAAAGTTACCAACGTTTACTACGAAGGATGAATCAATTTTCAATCTTTAATTTTCAATCTTTAATTTTCAATCTTTAATATGCATAAGACGCAAAAAAAGCACGATGAATTTGATGCCATCACTTTGTCTATTGCCAGCCCGGATGACGTCCTGGAATGGTCATATGGTGAAGTGACCAAACCGGAGACCATCAATTACCGCACCCAGAAGCCCGAACGGGACGGCCTGTTCTGTGAAAAGATATTCGGCCCCACCAAAAACTGGGAATGTTATTGCGGTAAATATAAACGTGTCCGCTACAAAGGTGTGGTGTGTGAAAAATGCGGCGTGGAAGTCACCCGGTCTATTGTCCGGCGCGAACGGATGGGGCATATCAATTTAGCCGTACCGGTCACTCATATTTGGTTTCTCCGCTCGACTCCCAGCCGGATCGGCCTGCTTTTAGATCTTCCCATCAAGGCCATCGAACAGGTTATCTATTTTGCTTCCTATGTTGTTATCAGTGTCGATCAGGAAGCCAAACAGCAGGTCCTGGAACAGCTGGATAAGGATTATCAGGTTTATAAAAAACAGATTCGGGACGAATTTAAACAAAAAGAGGCTGAATTCAAGGTAAAAAAACGCGATAAAAAACCCGTTAAGGGCAATAAGGGGGATACTGATGAAACGCTTCCCGTGGAAGACCTGCTGAAGATCGAAGACGCCTACGCCCAGAAGATCGAAGATCTGAACCAACAGCACAATCAAGCCAAATCCGAACTTGATTCCCTGGACGTCGGCAATGTCATCGGCGAATTGGAATACCGTGAGCTTTCCATGAAGTTCGGCCATATTTTCCGGGCCGGCACCGGAGCGGAATCCATCCGTCAGATCCTGGAATGCCTCGAGCTTGGTTCTTATGTTAAAAAACTGCAGGAAGATTATAAACAGAGCACCGGCCAGCGGCAGAAAAAACTCAATAAACGCATCCGTTTTGCCAGCGCCCTGGAACGGGCCGGCATCCGGCCGGAATGGATGGTAATCGCCCAGCTGCCGATTATCCCGCCCGACCTTCGGCCCATGGTCCAGCTGGATGGCGGACGTTATGCGGCCAGCGACCTGAATGACCTGTACCGCCGTGTGATCAACCGCAATAACCGTTTAAAGCGCCTGATGGCCATCGGCGCCCCCGAAGTTATCTGCCGGAATGAAAAACGTATGCTGCAGGAGGCGGTGGATGTGCTTTTCAACAACCAGCCCCGTGGCGGCAAAAGCGCGTTCATGGCAGGGGATAAGCGCAAACTCCGCTCTCTTTCTGATATGCTGAAAGGCAAACAGGGGCGTTTCCGCCAGAACCTTTTGGGTAAACGTGTTGATTATTCCGGCCGTTCCGTGATTGTGGTCGGCCCGAGCCTTAAATTGGATCAGTGCGGCCTGCCGAAGGAAATGGCTCTCAAATTATTTAAACCGTTTGTCATCGGTCAGCTGATCCGCGAGGAATACGCCCATAACGTTAAAGGCGCGGAACGCCTGATCGAAACCGGTAAAAAAGAAGTGTGGGACATCCTGGAGCGCGAGACACAGAACCGGTATGTGCTTTTAAACCGCGCCCCCACTCTTCACCGTTTGGGCATTCAGGCTTTCCAGCCGGTTTTGATCGAAGGGAAGGCAATCCAGATCCATCCGCTGATCTGTGCCGCGTTCAACGCAGACTTTGACGGGGATCAGATGGCGGTCCACCTGCCTTTGTCTGAACATTCCCAAAAGGAATCCAAAGAACTGATGCTGGCGGTGACTAATCTTTTAAAACCGTCGGCTGGCGAACCCATCATTACTCCCTCGCAGGATATGGTGCTTGGAATCTATTACCTTACGAAAATGCTGGAAGGCAAGACCGGTGAAGGTATGGCGTTTTCTGATATTAATGAAGCAGTGAACGCCTACCGTATGGGGTATGCCGATCTGCACGCTAAGATCAAGGCCCGTGTTCAGGGCAAGATCATCGACACCAGCATCGGCCGGATGATCTTTAATACCTTTTTACCTGAAGAACTGCAATACGTGAACCAGACTATGGATAAAGGAGGCCTGAAAAAACTGCTGGCCGACTGTCTGGAGCATGTGGGGCCGGAAGCTACGGCCCGCATGGCCGATGAATTTAAGCGTATCGGCTTTAAATTTGCGACCAAATCAGGTTTGTCTATTTCAACTGCGGACATGCTTGTCCCGCCGAACCGCGAAAAATTTGTGGATGAGGCCACAGAAAAAGTCAAAAAAATCAACAATCAATACTGGAAAGGATGGATTACCGAAGAGGAACGCTATAACCATGCTATCCGTACCTGGTCTTTTTTGAAAAACGACATCACCAACCAGATGATTGAAACATTTGAAAACGCCCCTGAAAACCACATCCATTACATGATTGATTCCGGAGCCCGCGGAAACTGGGGCCAGATTACCCAGCTGTGCGGCATGAAAGGCATGGTGGCCAACCCGAGCGGTAAGACCATCGAATTGCCCATTAAATCCAATCTTAAGAAAGGCTTTTCGATTCTGGAATACTTTATCGCTACCCATGGGGGACGCAAAGGAAAATCCGACACAGCGCTGAAGACGGCTGAAGCCGGTTACTTAACGCGCCGTTTGGTCGATGCGGTTCAGGATGTGGTGATCAAGGAAATCGATTGCGGATCGGAACATGAACATCTCATCACGCGGAAGGAGAGCCAGCAGATCGGTGAGGGGTTTGAAAAACGTATTTATGGCCGGACGCTGATGGCGCCGGTGGCGCACCCTAAAACCGGTGAGGTTTTCGCGAAAAAAGGAGATGAGATCGACCATGAAGTCATTCGAAAGATCAAAGAATTCCAAGTGGAAGAAGTTCGCGTCCGCGCCATTATGACCTGCCGGACGGAAAACGGCATCTGCCAGAAATGTTACGGCCAGGACCTTGGCACCAATAAAACCGTTGAACTGGGCACCGCGGTCGGCATCATCGCCGCGCAGAGTATTGGCGAGCCGGGCACCCAGCTGACCATGCGCACTTTCCATATGGGCGGGGTCGCGGAAGGGGCTGACATCACCCAGGGGCTTACCCGTGTTGAAGAACTTTTTGAAGCCCGCCCGCCCCGGACCAACTCAGTGCTTTCCGATATCGACGGCTGTGTGAACATCAAACATCAGAAAGACCAGGTGGAAGTGCAGATTACCGGCGATGAGCTTGCTACTGACACGTACCCCATTCCCCATCGTTTTGAAGCCATGGTCAAAAAAGGCGATGAGGTGAAAGCTAAACAGGTTCTCGCCCGCTCCAAAATCGATAAAAACACCGTTAAAGCCATGACAGCCGGGAAGGTTTTGAAGATTGAAAAAGGCGTGATCCATGTCAAACATCTGGAGAAACAGGTCCGCACCTATACCTTTGGCCATCGGGAACGTCTTTTGGTCTCGAATAAAGACCTTGTCTCGAAAGGTGACTCTCTGAACCGGGGCCATATGAACCTCCAGGAACTGCTTCATCTTACCGATGTTTACAAGGTCCAGCGTTATATCATGACAGAGGTCCAGCATATTTATGCGTCACAAGGGCAGACCATCAACGACAAGCACATCGAGATCATTGTGAAACAGATGTTTTCTAAAGTACGCGTGACCGATCCGGGAGGAAGCGACCTTTTACGAGGCGAGATCATCAGCACTGCCAAATTTGAACGCCTGAACCAGGAACTCCGTAAGAATAAAAAAGCTGAGATTGTGGTAGAACGCCTGCTTTTGGGCATCTCGCGCGTGGCCATTATGACAGACAGCTGGCTTTCCGCTGCTTCTTTCCAGGAAACCATCCGCGTGCTGGTCGAAGCGTCGACCACTAAAAAGGTCGATTTGCTGAAAGGCTTGAAAGAAAATGTGATTATTGGTAAATTAATCCCCGCTGGCCAGGTCTTCCGGGACCAGTACGAAGAGGAACAGAAGTCAAAAACCAGAAAAAGATCATGATTACACTGATTTTGACCTCTGATTACGCTGATTAAATGATTGACATGATATAAACAGCAGATAATCATTCAGAATCATAATAATCATCATGGCCCATCGATTTAATCATTTATATATTCATAATTTAAATTCATGCCAACTGTCAACCAGCTTATCCGCAAATCCAGGAAAACCCCTAAAAAGAAGAGCAAGTCACCCGCGCTTCAGTATACCTTTAATTCCCTTAAGAACCATGAGGTCGAACTCGATAAAGGCGCTCCCCAGAAACGGGGGGTCTGTGTGAAGGTGACGACCCGCACGCCTAAAAAGCCGAATTCCGCCTTACGTAAGGTGGCCAGGGTCCGCCTGACCAACGGCGAGGAAGTGACGGCCTATATTATGGGGGAAGGCCATAACCTTCAGGAACACTCTGTGGTTTTGGTACAAGGGGGGCGTGTGAAAGACCTGCCCGGCGTGCGTTATCACATCGTGCGCGGGCCGCTGGATACCCAAGGCGTCCAGGACCGCAAGCAGGGCCGAAGCCGCTACGGGGCTAAGAAGGGGAAGTGATTGACCTCTGATTACGCTGATTTAAATGATTAACATGATATATCTATTTGAATCACAAAAATCATTTAATCAGCAGTCAAAATCATAGCAATCATCATACTCCATCCATTTAATCATTTAATCATAGTTTAATTTTCATGACCCAGAAGAAGACCCAACATATTCCGGACGGTTCCTCTGAACTGCAGGAAAAGTTCATCAACTGCATGATGAAAGCGGGTAAAAAATCCGTGACCCGCCGGATTTTTGCCGACGCCATGCAAATATTGCGTGACCAGGGCAAGAACGACCCGCTTGATATCTTCCACAAAGCTCTGAGCAACGTGAAACCCACCAAAGAAGTCCGCGCCAAACGGGTGGGCGGATCGGTTTACCAGATTCCGGTCGAAGTGACTCCCAAACGCCAGACAGCTCTCAGCATCCGCTGGATCATTCAGGCCTGCCGCGGCAAACAGGGTAAACCCATGGCCGGTAAACTCGCCCAGGAGCTGAATGATGCCAGTAACGAGACCGGCGCCGCGTTTAAAAAGAAAGAAGATGTACACCGGATGGCGGCGGCTAATAAGGCGTTTGCGCATTTTGCCAGATACAGATAACAGCTGACAACTGACAGCTGACAACTGACGAAATTTGTAACTTGTAATTTGTAACTTGTAACTTGCGGTAATCGAGTTACCAGTTACAAGTTACGCCCCGAAGGGGCAAATTACAAATTTCAAAAAGGTAATCAGTTTTGATTTCAGGTCTTTTGTGGTAAAATATTTACGCTTAAAAATAAAAAAAAGCCCATGACATTACAAAAGACATTAGCAACGGTTTTGGCAATTGTTTTTTTAGCGGTTCCCCTCAGTCCTGTTCTGGCGGAGACCTCTGAAACTTCATCCGGCATCAAGGCGGTCACGGATTTTCAGGATGTCCTGCGCACCCACCCCCATTATGTGGCCATCAGTTATCTGAACGAGAAAGGGGTGCTGAGCGGCTATTCGGACGGCACTTTTAAACCGGACAACCCCATCAACCGGGCGGAAGTGCTTAAGGTCATCCTGATGGGGTCGGATATCGAGGCGCCGGAGGATTTTGGGGAGGTCAGCTTTCCTGATTTTCGCGCCGAAGACTGGTTCGCCCGTTTTGTGATGAAGGCCAGGGCGCTGGGGATTGTGAAAGGCAATGACGCGGACGGTACTTTTGCTCCCGCGCGCCAGGTGAACAAGGCGGAATTTTTAAAAATGCTGTTGACGGCGAATAACATCAAGACAGATTCCGTTCAGATTGAAGAGGATGTGGCTCCGGATGTCCCCAAAGACGCCTGGTTCGCCCCTTATCTGCATTACGCGCATCAGGTCGGTATCACTGCACAAGACGAACAGGGGCGGTTACAGCCCGCCAAACCCCTTACTCGCGGGGAGGTGGCGGATATGATGTATCTGCTGATTTTAATCAAAAGTAGTAAAGATACTCAGTTCCTATTGCATCGCGCTGAAACGGAAATGGCGCAGATCGAGGTCTATATCGCAGCCAACAAAGTCCTGAACGCTAAGCACGCGTCGGAATTGGCTGTAGACCTGACCCAGCAGGCTTACCGCAACATGCCGGAAAACAATGTGGTGCTGGGCGCCGCTAAGCTGGCCCGGGCCTACGATTGGCTGGTCGACGCGTTCATCCTCGGCATCCAGAAGGACCATGACGGTGTGGCGGAGTGGGCCAATAGGGCCATCGACAAGGCCACAGAAGCCTGGGAAGCCAATAATGCCACCCAGCCCATCGCCCGCCATATCAAAGACCGGGCGCGTGAGATCCTGGCGCAGGTAGGCGGAGAGGAGGAATAAAGCCTGACGGCCATCCTGTCGGGCGGTTGTTACTATTGTCACCTTTCCATGAAACATTTTTATCGCCTCATTCTTATCGCTCCGGCTGTCCTGTTCCCTTATCCGGCACGGGCTTACCAGAGTTTTTTGGCAACCATGGCTTCCTCTCCGGCTTCCGATGTCTATTTTAAGATTCTGAGCCTTTCCATCTCCCTTGTGATCGCGGCCATGGTGCTTATGGTGGCCGGAAAAGCATCCGGCAAACTTAAGACCGCCTGGATCTATTTTTTTCTCGCGGCGGTGATGTTTGTCATCCTGCATCTGACCGGTCTGCTTGAAGCGCTGGATGTCATTGATGTTTCCTTGTTTTTCTTTTTCCTTGAGTTCCTGATGCTTGTTTTTTTACTGTTGGGCGTGATGACCTTCCGTAAACTCCTGAACACGATTATCAAGACCAAATCCTTTACCCATGACATCAAAGAGGAGGATTGACGCCCTGTTTGGCCTATAGCCGACCGATTTATTTTTTATGAACAAATCTGAAAGTCCGCCCCCTGCAGTACAGGATAAGGATCTGGTGCCTTATATAAAACCGCGTTTTCATTCAATCGGCTGGCGGCTTTTGGTGTATTTTTTCTTTGTGTCTCTCCTGCCGGTCTTTATTGTGGGTTATTCCCTGATCCAGAACAGCCAGTATATCCTTAAGACTGAAATCGAGAACAAACTGGAGGCGATCGCTGCTGCTAAACTTTCCAAAATCGAATTCCTGCTGGATGAAAGCCGGTTTGGATTTGAGGATTTGTTTGCCGGACGCCAGGATCTGCTGGATTCCATCGATGCCATGCTCCGGCAAAATGATTTTAAAAAAAGGGATATGGTCCGCGATGAGTTCCGGGAGCTTCTTTCCTATTCCAGTCATTTTTCCGAGTTCAGCCTTTTAGACAGGGATACCGGTAAGATCGTTGTCTCTACCCAGCCATCTCTGGAAGGGAAAAGCCACAAAGATACCGTTCTTTTTAAGGAAGGCAAAGAGGACCTGCACATTGAAAACATCCATTACTCTCCTGAACAGGATGCCTATACGCTTAACGCAGCCATGCCGCTCCGGCATACCAACGGCAACCTGTTGGGCGTTTTTAAGGGCCGCCTTGATCTCTCTGCCCTGTACGGCCTGCTGGGCGATCATGTTGGTTTCGGTGATACCGGCGAAACGTATATCGCGGATAAAACCGGCCATATCATCCACGGAATCGGTCTTAGCCCGTATTACCAACAAATGGACGCGGCTACCCGCCAGCGTTTGGTGAGCACGTATCAAAACACCCCCTTGTCCACTGAAGGATTTTTGAGGGGCCTAAAAGGAGAAGCCGGCACAGCGATTTACCCCGATTACGCGGGCAATGAAGTCATCGGTTATTTTGCGAATATTCCTAAATTCAATTTTATCTTTCTGGCGGAACAATTTACCAAAGAAGCCTTTGCCCCGATCTATGACATGAAATACCGGCTGGTGTGGATTCTTTTCGGCGTGCTGGCGGCCAACATCATCCTGGCCTTTATCATCGCCAGCAGCATCACCCGGCCTTTGGGCAAACTGACGGAAAGCGCCAAACAGATCTCTTTGGGGGATTACGAGGCGCTGGCCCAGATCTCCGGCTATGATGAGTTCGGCATCCTGGCGCAGGCCTTTAACAAGATGTCCGAAACGCTCATCCTTTCCCTGAACGAGACCCGCAACATCCTCCACGTTCTGCCGAACGCATTATTTGTTTTGGATGTGCAGGGGCGGGTCCGTTCCGCGAACCGGGCCGCTGAACGCCTGACGGAATTCGACAATGATGAGATGAGGGGAAAACTGTTTCGGGAACTGGTCTGTCAGGACGGGGGCGAGCATGAAAAGGGAAAAACATTTAATTTAAAAATCCTTCAGGAAAACGGATCCGTGCATGATCTCCAGACGTCCTGTTTTACCAAATACCATAAAAATATCCCTGTCAGCCTGTCCGGCACGGTCTTAAAGGACAAACAGAAAAAATCAATCGGGTTTATTGTGGTCATGCAGGATTTAAGCGAACTCAAGTCGTCAGAAATCGAACTGCAGGCCTCCCATGAGAAGCTGAAGAAAGAAAAGGCGAAAGCCGATGAAGAAAAAGCCAAAGCTGAATCTTTGCTGGAAAGTGTCGGGGAAGGGCTGGTCGCCATCGACCTGCGCGGTAAAGTGCTTTTTATGAACCAGAAAGCCGAGACTTTGTTCGGCCGGCCTTCCGGACAGGCCATCGGCAGGCATTACGCACAATGTTTTGATTTTGAGGATACGAAAGGCCGCCCGGTACAATCCGACATCTTCTCGGTTTCCGGTTCGATTGTGATGGATAAGAAAGTCGTCTTTTTTCTGAAGCCGGATGATGGCAGGTTGCCCCTTTCGATTACGGTTTCCCCAATCATGTTTAAAGATAAGACGATGGGGAATATCGTTACGTTTCGTGACATCACCAAAGAAATGGAAGTCGATAAGGCGAAAAGTGAGTTTGTGTCGCTGGCTTCCCATCAGCTTCGCACTCCGCTCACAGGTATTAAATGGCTGCTGCAGGAAATAACCAGAAAAGGGAATTTAGACGAATTGCAGACCGAATATATGGAAGACACCATTCATTCCAACGACCGTATGATCAATCTGGTCAACGACCTTTTAAACGTTTCCCGGCTGGAGACCGGCACCATCAAAGCGGTCTCTAAAAAGGTCAATCTGTTTGAATTTCTTCATCCTATTGTCCGCGAGGCCAGCATTTTATCCAAAGAAACGGGCCGCATCCTCCAGTTCCATTTGTCTGGTTCTAAGATCGATGTCATGTTTGACCCCCAATTAATAGGGCAGGTGATTACCAATCTGCTGTCAAACGCTATCCACTATACAGATAAAGGAAAAACCATTACTATTTCTGCTGAAAAGAAGGGTAAAAATATCCTCATTAAAGTCGCGGATGAAGGTATCGGCATCTCAAAGGAAGACCAGAAAAAACTGTTCAGCAAGTTCTTCCGTTCTAAAGAGGCGGCTAAGCGTTCCACCACGGGGTCGGGTCTTGGATTGTATATTGTCGGCAAGATCCTTGATGTCTGTGACGGCACCATCGAATGCCAGTCCGAACTGGGCAAAGGCACTGCCTTTATTGTCACACTGCCGGTTAAGGGCCCGGTGAATAAGGCCAGTGAAAAAACGTTGATTCTTAAAAAACTGTTCAGTCCATTAAAAAAGGACCATGATTCGCCTGATTAACCTGATCGCTTTGATGCCAAAACCCTAAACTCAAAGTCCAAAACTCAAAACTCAAAGTCCAAAATTCAAACTATCAGCTTAATATCAAAAATCAGATCTCAATTTAAAGCCCTCCCGTTTATCTTTTAAAACCAATAACAAATATGAGCCAAAACACCAATAAGATCCTCATCGCCGAAGACGACCCGTTTTTAGTTAAAATAATGGCCAACCGTCTTCGGGAAGAAGGTTTTGAAGTCGAAACCGCCAATGACGGCGAGGAAGCCATCCAGAAACTGGAAGGTTGCTCCTACGCCCTGTTGATGCTCGACCTCATTATGCCCAACAAAAACGGTTTTGAAGTGCTCCAGCAGATGAAGGAGGACCATTGTGACATCCCTGTTCTTGTTTTTACCAACCTTTCACAGGAAGAAGACAAGGAAGAGGTGATGAGCCTGGGCGCCAAAGGGTATTATGTGAAATCCGATATTGCGATTGATGAGCTGGTGGAAGTGATCAGGAAGCATGCCAAGCAAGAAGCCAAAGCCTGATTTGGCTTTTCGGTGAACAGTGATATACTGTTTAAAAAGCGCGGAAAAATGAAAAATCCAACCCGAAAACCATCAGTCAGTGCGATTACGTCTGATCCGCGGTTTTTGCCCATGCTTTTAAACAATCTGCCGGGCATGGTCTACCATTGCCGGAACGATAAAAAATGGACCATGCTTTTTTTGAGCGATTACTGTAAAACGCTCACGGGTTATAAGCCGGAGGAACTGCTGAGCAATAAAAAAATCGCCTACGCCGACCTCATTCATCCGGATGACCGGCAAAAGGTGTGGGAGGGGGTGCAGGCAGGCGTACGGAAACATCAGCCCTTTCAGCTTGAATACCGTATCCGCACCAAAAATGGCGATGAGAAATGGGTTCGGGAGCAGGGCTGTGTGGTCCGGGGAAGTAAAGGCCGGTACCTTGAAGGGTTTATTATGGATGTTACGGAACATCGGTTGAGCATGGAACGGCTGACTAAAGAAAAAGAATGGTCTGAATTACTGCTTAATAAAGCCCCTAATATCATCGTTGGCCTTGGCGAGGATTCAAATATCATTGTTTTTAACAAATTCGCGGAAGAATTGACTGGCTATAAGGCCTCTGAGGTTATAGGAAAACGCTGGATTGATCTGTTTATTCCCAAAGAAGATCAAAAAAAGATTTATGGCATCTGGAACGATATTGTCAGGAAAAAGAGGGTCGATCATCATTTTATACATGCTGTAAAAGCCAAAAAGGGCAAGGAAAATCGGATAATATCCTGGGGCAATACCCTGCTTACGGAAAACGGTATGTTTAAAATGGTGCTTTCTATCGGTGAAGATATCACTAAAAAACAGGAAGCAGAAAAACAGCTCGAGAAAAACGAAAAAAAATACCGCGATATTGTTGAAAATTCGACCGACATGATCCATTCCGTCGGCCGGGACAACAAAATTCTTTTTGCGAACAAGCGCGAGTGCGAATTGCTGGGCTATTCCATGAAGGAGTTAATCGGGAAGGATCTTTACGACCTTTATTCCCGCGACACGTGGGAGGCGGTCCTGAAAGGGTTTAACCGCCTGAAAAGGGAGGGGTACCTTTATGTGCCGGACGGCAAAATGGTCAAAAAGAACGGTGATGAGCTGGATGTTGAAATCAGCTCCATTGCCATTTTTGATTCAAAAGGACGTTTCCGGAAAACGCGTTCCATTATTCATGATATTACGGAGCGTAAGAAAAATGAGCAGAAGCTTGCCCGTGTGAACCGCGCGCTCCGGACCATCAGTCTGTGTAACCAGGAGCTGGTCCGCGCCGAGGACGAAACGGAACTTTTAAAAGCCATGTGCCGTCTGCTTGTGGACGAAGGCGGATACCGTTTTGTCTGGGTCGGTTTTGCGGAAAATGACAAACGTAAGACCATTCGGCCGGCCGCCCGGGCGGGCTTTGGAAAAGGATACCTGGACGCCATACGCCTTACCTGGTCCGACAGGACAAAATACGGCCGGGGCCCGGCCGGCCGGGCTATCCGTACCGGTCAGACAGTGACCAGCCAGAACATTTCATCCGATTCCGCCTTTAAGCCCTGGCAAAAAGAAGCGGCCCGGCGCGGATATGCCTCGTGTATTGCTGTGCCGATTCTGATGGCAAAAAAGCCAATGGGCGCGCTTGTTATTTACGGCAAAGCGCCGGACCTTTTCGACCAGTCCGAAGTGGTTTTGCTGGAAGAGCTGGCCGGCGATATCGGTTACGGTCTTCATGCCCTGCGCGCCAGGCGCGAGCGGGACCGGCTGACAGATGAGCTGAAAGAAAACGAACAAAAATACCGCGCGGTTTTTGAAAACACGGGCGCGGCCACGTGCATCATCGAACCGGACCGGACGCTTTCCCTGGTCAATTCCAAATTCGAACAATTATCCGGTTATTCAAAAAAGGAACTCGAGGGCAAGAAAAAATGGTCGGATTTTGTTACCAAAGAGCATCTGGCGAAGATGAAAAAATACCATGAAGAACGCCGGAAGAAGGGCGGAAAGGCCCCCACGGAATATGAATTTGATTTTATTGATAAAAACGGAAATAAGAAGAGGGTTTTTATTTTTATTGACATGATTCCCGGCACCAAACAGTCCGTGGCTTCCATGTTAGATATTACAGAGCGTAAAAAAATTGAAGAGAAATATGAGAATTTGTTTGAAGCCGCCCCGGATCTTATTGCGGTCGTTGACCGTAAAGCGCGTTTTATTGACTTTAATAAAAAATTTATTCAGGAAAGCGGTTATTCGCGAAAGGAAATGATCGGCAAAAGTGTGCTTTTATCCGGTATTCTGACCAAAAAATCGGTTCTTAAACTTGCCCCACTCTTAAAAAGCCTGCTGTCCGGCAGAGAAGTGCCGGCTTTTGAAGTGGAAGGGGTCGCTAAAGACGGCCACCTTGTTCCCTATGAACTGAAAGCCGTTCCTTTCCGGCAATTTGGCAAAGTCACTTCTGTTCTGGCTATTTTACGGAATATTACGGAACGCAAGAAGGCGGAGCGGCAACTCAGCGAACTCGTCGCCGTGGTCGAACAGACCATCGAGGGCATCGCCATAGCCGACCTTGATGGGAACATCACCTTTACCAACGGCGCGTGGAACGTTATGCACGGCTACGATTCGAAGGAGAATCTGCGCGGCCAACACCTGAGCATCTTTCACACCGCAGAACAGCTCGACACCGAGGTTATACCGTTCAACGAGGTCCTCAAGAAGCGCCGAACGAACGCGGGCGAAGTGGGTCACAAGCGCAAGGACGGAACCACCTTCCCGGCATGGATGACCACCACGGTGCTCAACGACGACAAGGGACGTCCCTACGCCATAGTCGGCATCGCCCAGGATATCACGGAACGCAAAGAGGCTGCCAAAAAAATCAAAGGCGCCAAAGAGCATATGGAGCAGGTCGTCAGTAATGTGCACGATCTTATTGTTTCTTTTTCATTGAATGGGCGGATTGAGTTTATTACGCCGAATGTTAAACGTTATGGCTATTCGCCCGATGAAGTCGTCGGCCGTTTCGTAACGGATTTTGTCCATCCCGATGACCGGAAAAAAGTCCTGTCTGACCTAAAAAAGTTTCTTCGCACCGGCGAGATATTTCCCACGGGATTCCGCCTGCTCACCAAAAACGGCTCGTATGTATGGATGGAGGAGTATGGCGAAGTGGTTAAAGAAAAGGGTAAGCCTGTCCGTATCAACGGGGTTATCCGCGACATAACGGAGCGCAGGGAGATGGAAGAGGCGTTAAAAAAAGCTCATGATGAACTGGAAAAGCGCGTTCAGGAACGCACAGAAGACCTGGCGGAGGAAAAAGCAAAAAGCGAATCCCTGCTGGCCAGCCTGGGGGAAGGGGTAATGGCTATTGACCCGAAAGGAAAAGTCATTTTAATCAATAACATGGCGGAAAGTCTGTTCGGCAAGGAAGCTAAAGAGGTTTTTGGCAAACCTTTCATGGATTATTACCGCTTTGAAGATAAGGCCGGCAATGTTATCCGGCCGGCTAAGTATCCGATTGCGGACGTTATCCGAAAAAAGAAAAAAGTTTCTGATAAAATTTATTTCGTCCGGGAAGACGGAAGCCGCCTGCCTTTGTTCACCACATTTTCCCCTATTGTCTTTAAAGGCAGTTTAATGGGCATCGTCGCCACCTTCCGTGATATTAGCAAGGAAGAAGAAATCAGGCGCGCCAAAAACGAGTTCATCGGCCTGACTTCACACCAGCTCCGCACGCCGCTCACCGGCACGAAATGGCTGCTGCAGGCTGTGCTGAAAAAAGGAAAGCTCAAAGAGAAACAGGCGGAACTGGTAGACGACGCGATTGAATCCAATAACCGTATGATCATGCTGGTGAACGACCTGTTGAACATCTCGCGGCTGGAGGCGGGGATGATCCCTGTTTCCCCGAAAAAAAAGGATCTGACTGTTTTTCTGAAAAAGGTCGCCAAACGGATCCGGCCAGACATGAAAAGGCGGAACCACACGCTTAAATTCATCAAGCCGAAACAAAAAATCCTTATATTCCTGGACCCTGAGCTTATTGAACAGATGATCGTCAACCTGCTTTCGAATGCCTCTAAGTATTCCGAAGAAGGCACTGCCATTACCTTATCGGCTAAGCGCGTCGGTGATTCCGCTGAAATCCATGTCCGCGACCAGGGCATCGGTTTGACTAAAGCGGAGCAGAAAAAATTATTTGATAAATTTTTCCGTTCCGACAAAGCCTCGCGCATGGATACGAAAGGAACGGGATTGGGCCTTTATATCGTCAAAAAAATCCTGGATACCTGTGGCGGGTCTATCCGCTGTGAATCCAAGAAAGGCAAAGGGAGCACATTTACCGTTACCCTGCCCCTGAAGGGCCCTAAAGCCCGCAAGGGCAACAGGCCGCTTATCGGCCATGAGATGAGCTGATCTGGAAATTTGAAACTTGAAATTTGAAACTTGAAATTTGAAAACTTGAAAACCTGAAAACCTGGAAACCTGAAAACTTGAAAACTGGGGAATTTGAGAACTGGGAAACCTGGAAATACAATATTCATTAATTTTTCAATACTATGGCTAAACAACATAAAATCCTGATTGCCGAAGACGACCCTTTTCTCATCAAGGTCATGGGCACCATCCTGGAAGACGAAGGGTTTATTGTGGAACGCGCCGAAAACGGCGTTGAGGCGATAAAAAAGGTGGCTGATGACGGTTTTTCACTTATTCTTTTAGACCTTGTGATGCCCAAAAAGAACGGATTTGAAGTTTTAGAGGAGGCGAAAAAGAAAAAGGTCAAAGCGCCGATTTTGGTCTTCAGCAACCTTTCTCAGCCGGATGATAAAGAAGAAGCCCTGAAGCTGGGGGCCAAGGATTATTTTGTGAAATCCGATATGTCGATCGATGAAGTGGTCGACGCGGTCAAGAAATATGTAAAATAAACTTTATGCCTGAAATTAAAACCGACACGGTCATTACACCGCCCACTTTGCCCAAAGCAAAAATCCTGATCGCTGAAGACGACCCTTTTTTAAGCAGGGCCATGGGCAGTTTCCTGGAAGACGAAAACCTTAGTATCGACATCGCTAAGGACGGCCAGGAGACCATCGACCTGATTAAAAAAGATGATTATCGCCTGATATTGCTGGATTTGAACATGCCGCACAAAAACGGGTTTGACGTACTCCGGGAAGTGAATCCCCTAAAAAACATCCCGCCGATCCTTGTTTTTTCCAGCCTGGACCAGACTGATTCCAAAGAACAGGCGCTGGCGCTGGGCGCCCGGGAGTATTTTGTAAAACACGATGTGGACATCGATGAACTGCGCACGATTGTGAAGACCTATCTGAAAGGGGAAGGGGGGTGAGAATTGTTTTGTGGTATTGTATCGCGGTGGGGCATCGCGGACTGTCTGCCCGTTCCATTCAGGCGGGGGGAGTCCGCTCCGCCATCAGATTGGTAAATGGGGTGGTTTTTTAGAGTGAAATGTGTTATAATATATAGATTAATTAGTAATTTGTAATTGACTCGCTACGCTCGCGTAATTTGTAATTTTTATTTAGATGCAACTTAAAGACCTGGAAATTTATAAAATATCAAGAAAAATAAGTGCTTCAGCATGGAAAATTTATGAAAAAATGGATTGGAACGATCGTAAAGTAATGGGTGACCAGTGGGTTAGATCTGTCGATTCGGTGGGCGCGAATATTGCCGAAGGATTCGGGAGATTCCACTATCTGGATAAGAATAAATTTAATTTTAATGCCAGAGGATCATTGCTGGAAGCTATTCATTGGACCGAATTGCTGGAAGAAAGAGACAAATTGAAATCCGGCGAATATGAATCGTTATTATCGAAATTTAAATCATTACATCCGAAATTAAATAAATACATCAAGTCAACAAGAGAACAGGCAGAAGCTAAATAAAAATTACGCCCCGATGTAATATCGGGGCAAATTACGAATTACAAATTACTAATTAAAATGTCCCCAAAAAAAACCAAAAAAACAACTCCTAAGAAAAACACATCTAAAAAGGATGTGGTTCAGGAAGGAAAAAATCCGTTTCAGAAACACGCGGTCGCTCAGACTGTGGCCGATGAACCGGAGGCCGCCGAGGCGCCTTCTGGCAAGACGGATGTGACCACTCCTGATGCTCCCGCCCCTGAAACTTCTGCCCCTCCTGTTCCGCATGAGGAATGGGTAGTGCACCGCATCGGAGGCGCGCCGGGCGCGCTTTCCGACGAGACCTGCCGGGAGCTTTTGAAACATCTCCAGTCTCTTGACCTCATCACTGATGAGCAGATCAAAACTGTGAAGGAACGGTCGCGCAAGCAAGGCGAATGCGCTGGCGATACGATTGTGAAGCTCGGGATTTTAAAGGAAGACGAACTGGGGCGGGCCGCGGCCACTTTTTTCCATTGCACGTATGCATCCTTTAAAGGCGTGTCCCTGCCGCCCGATACGCTCGCGCTTGTGCCCAAGGAGGTGTGCGAAGAAGTCGGCGCTGTGGTGTTTGAGGAAGGAAAAGATTTCATCAAGGTGGCTATGGTCAATCCCGAAGACCTGCACTTCATCCACCTGCTGGAAAAGAAGACCTGTAAATCCGCCGAGGTGTATTTTACCCTGCCCAGCCAGATCCATGAGGCGCTGAAATCGTATCCGTCTGAATTCACAGACAGGCTGGATGTCCTGATGGCGCGCGCCAGCGACAATATATCCCATCTGGATTCCCTGAGCAGTGTGTCGGAAATTTTCGATTCCCTGGTGTTACTGGCTTTTCGGAAAGGCACGTCGGATGTGCATATCGAACCGTTTGAAACAGATATCCGTATCCGGTTTCGTATTGATGGGGTTTTGCACGAGATCGCCAGACTGCCTATCCGTTTTCAGGAAACCATCATCAATCATATTAAAGTGCTGGCGAAACTGCGCATCGATACCCATAACGCGTTCCAGGACGGCCGGTTTTATGTGACCTATGAAGACACCACTATCAATTTTCGCGTGTCCCTCATGCCCACGCATTACGGTGAAAAAGCCGTGCTCCGCCTGCTCACGTCTGAAACGCAGGAATGGGATCTGGGCGAACTGGGGTATCGCGCTAATGACCGTTCGATTATTGAAAAACATATTGAAAAGACCGCGGGCATGATCCTGTGCTGCGGGCCGACCGGTTCGGGCAAGACCACCACGCTGTACGCGCTTTTAAAGGCGCTGAACCAGGAAGGCGTGAACCTCTCCACCATCGAAGACCCCATTGAATACGGGTTGCCCGGCATCCTGCAGACCCAGGTCAATCCGCGTACCAACATCACGTACGCGGAAGGGCTGAAGTCTTTGATGCGCCAGGATCCGGACATCCTGATGATCGGCGAGGTGCGCGATTTCGACACGGGCAAGATTGCCGTGAATGCCGCGCTGACCGGCCACCTCATCCTTTCCACTTTGCACACCAACAACGCCAGCCTGGCGCCTCTGCGCCTGCTGCAGATGGGGGTGGACCCATACCTTATTACCACCACGGTCAACCTCATCATCGCCCAGCGGCTGGTGCGGCGGGTCTGCGCGAACTGCCGGACCAGCTACACGCTTTCAGAAGAGGAACTTGATGATGTTGTGAAAAAGTTCGCTTTAGACGGAGACCAGCAGGTATTGGTAAAAAAGTATCTGAGCAAACCAAAAACCCGCCTGTTTAAAGGGCGCGGGTGTGATAAATGCGGAAACATGGGTTTTCATGGCCGGACCGTGATCGCGGAAACCCTGGAAATGAAGGACAGCATCCGGGAGCTCATCATGGCCAATAAATCCGAATCCGAAATCGAAAAAGCCGCCCGGGAAAACGGCATGGTGCCGATGCTGGAAGACGGTCTTATGAAAGTGAATGAGGGCGTGACGACGCTGGAAGAGGTGTTTAGGGTTATTAATCAATAACTGATTAAAGATTAAAGTTGAAAGATTAAAGATTAAAGATTAAAGTTGAAAGATTAAAGATTAAAGATTAAAGATTAAAGATTAAAGATTAAAGATTAAAGATTAAAGTTGAAAGATTAAAGATTAAAGTTGAAAGATTGAAGTTGAAAGATTAAAGATTAAAGTTTTCATTATTTAAACTGTAACGATCATGATGGTAGAGGATTTAAAAGTTTATCAAAAATTATTCCAATTGGTTTTAGAAGTGCATGAATTGACCATGACATTTCCAAAATTTGAGATGTATGAACTTGGCTCTCAACTACGTCGCTCCTCTAATTCTTCGCCTGCAAATTTGGCGGAAGGTTTTGGAAATAAACACACAAATATTTATTTAGAAAGCATTAGCAGAGCTCAAGGAGAAATCAGAGAAACAAAACACCATTTAAGAATCGCCCAAAAAAAGAAATATTTAGACGCATCGAAATTAAATTATTTTATTTCCGCATATGAAGAGTGTTCAAAAATGCTTTTTGGCTTAGAGTATTCTTTGAAGAGTAATAAAAAGTAACAACTTTAATCTTTAATCTATTCTGTGAAGAACAAAGAAATCATCATCGGCGGGATATCGGATAAAGAGCGAATGATCTTCGTGAAACAGATGCACGCGGCGGTGCGGGCGGGGTATAATACGTCTCAGGCGCTCGAATTAGCCCAATCCCAATCAAAAGGGAGGCTGAAGCAGGTGCTGGAAACAGCCGCCAAAGATGTGGAACACGGGGCTTACCTGCATGAGTCGCTCGGTAAGTTTAAAAAATATTTTCCCCCGCTTTTTCTCAATCTCATCAAGACCGGCGAATTGTCCGGGTCGCTGGAGGAAAACCTGAAACAGCTGATGGTCATCCTGGAAAAGGACATGGATTTTAAGCACAAACTCCGTTCCGCCATGATGTACCCGGTGTTTATTTTGGTCGCGGTAATCGGTCTGGGGCTGGCCATCGCGCTTTTTGTCCTTCCCAGCCTTATCCCCCTGTTCGGCAGTATGGATGTGGAGCTCCCGCTTTCTACACGCGTCCTTTTGTGGTTCGCGGAATGGTTTGAGGCCTACGGCACGCTGATTTTTTTCACGTTTCTGGGGCTCATCATCGCTTTAATCATCCTGTTCCGGCGGGCCTCCTTTAAGCCGGTCTCCCACTGGCTCACCTTAAAAATACCGATTTGGGGGCGCCTGGTCCGCCAGCTGAATATGGCGCGGTTCGGGCGGTCGGTGGCGTCGCTGACCCGCAGCGGAATGCCGATTGATGAAAGCCTGAAAGTCACGGCGTCCGTGGTCACCAATTATTATTACCAGGAAGCCCTGCAGGCCATCCTTCTGCCGGTGCGCAAAGGCCAGACCGTAGCCGAGGCGCTTTCCGGCCATTCCGCTTATTTTGATGATGTTTTTCTTAAGCTCCTGGCGCTGGGGGAATCCACGGCCGGTCTGGAAGAGGCGTGTGATAATATCGCGGAATACTTTGAAGACGAAGTGGACGACACCATGAAAAACCTCACCATCAGCCTGGAACCTATTCTCATCATCTTTGTGGGGCTGATCGTGGCGTTTGTGGCGTTTTCTATCCTCGGTCCGATTTATAAAATAACGGGCAGTATCCGCTAATTAAATGACCAATTTTAAATTTTAAATGACAAATTTTAATTTGAAATCAGAGGTTTGCCACACTAAAAGAGATGGTCATTTGTTATTTAAAATTTTAAATTTAAAATTTAATCGAAGAGGTTTCACCCTGGTCGAACTCACGCTGGTTATTGCCATTTTCATCATTTTATTCGGCACCGGAGCCGTGGCGCTGGGAAATTTTGTGTCCGGACAGGGTCTGCATACGGCTGAAAACTATTTATCCCAGTCCCTTCACGACGCGCGGAGTTTTTCTGTGGCCCAGCATCATGATTCAGAGTGGGGGGTTTATTTAGATACGGTGACCGACCCGGACCGGCTGATTTTATTTAAAGGGAGCAGTTATCCCCTGCGGGATGAGGGTTTCGACCAGACCACCCCCTTCCATAAAAGCGTTTCCTTTAAGCAGATCAGTCTGGCCAGCGGGCTCAGTGAAATCGTGTTCGCCAAACGCACCGGCCAGACCGGGGATTACGGGACGGTGACATTGGGGACGGACAATGAAAATGTACAAATTTCTCTCAACGCGTTGGGGATTATTTATGAATGACCAATTTTAAATTTTAAATGACAAATTTTAATTTGAAATCAGAGGTTTGCCACACTAAAAGAGATGGTCATTTGTTATTTAAAATTTTAAATTTAAAATTTAATCGAAGGGGGTTTACCCTCATCGAGCTCATCCTCGCCATCGCGATCTTCGCGGTCATCGCGGCGGGGGTGGCGGTGCCGATCATCGGCAACCATTTAAACAGTCTGGAAAACCGGAAAAATGTTCAGGCGAACACTCTTTTAACAGAAGCCTGGGAAGCCGTCCGTTCGATACGGTCGAATGACTGGAGCGACATCGTAAACGGCGCCCATGGCCTGCGTTTAGCCGGCGGGGTGTGGGAATTTTACGGCACCTCGGATGAAACGGATAGGTTTACACGCGTCATAACCGTCAGCGATGTGTATCGGGACGCGGATGGTGATCGGGTCGCCTCCGGCGGAACGCCGGATCCGGATTCCAAGCAGGTTGAGTTACAGATTTCCTGGCAGCCGACCCCTTACGAAAACCGCTCGCTGACCGCTGAAAGCCTGCTCACGAATTATCTTAATCCCGGCGTGTGGCCACCGATTTAAATGACCAATTTTAAATTTTAAATGACAAATTTTAATTTGAAATCATCTGACTGGCCCCTGACTCCGGACACTTGCCCGACTGCGTTCAGGCGAGGAGCCGCGGAGCCAGCAATACTTTAATCCAGTCTCATCTATAAAAATCCACAATGCAAAATAAAATCACAAATCTCAAATCTCAAATGACAAATTTTAATTTGAAATCATCTGACTGGCCCCTGACTCCGGACACTTG
>CAZIDW010000010.1:0-8299 GCA_964538225.1 uncultured Candidatus Peribacteria bacterium | reverse complement strand
CTCATCTATAAAAATCCACAATGCAAAATAAAATCACAAATCTCAAATCTCAAATCACAAATAATGAAGGGTTTACGCTTGTTGAAACGATTGTCTATATCGCCATCGCGTCTATTTTTCTGTGGGGGGCGCTGGGGTTTTTCTGGCAGCTGAAGCAGGCGGAGGCGAAAGGGGATGTTATGCGTGAGGTGAAGGAAAATACGGCGCAGGCGGTCGAACAGTTCCGCCAGACCGTCCGCAACGCGGAGGAGGTGAATGAAGGGGCGTCCTCATTCGGCGCGGATCCGGGCGCGCTGTCGCTGGTTTACGCGGGCGGGAGCCGTGTGTTTGATACGTACACCAAAAACATCACGGTGGGCGGGGCGCCTATAACAATCCGCAAACTGCGACTGACGTATGGCGGGGAATCCTATGATCTTACCTCCGACCAAGTGGAAATTGACCAGTTTTTATTGGCTAACGTCACTCAGGCTAGTGGCCCGGATGCCGTCCGGTTGGCCTTTCAGCTTTCATCCGTCAATCCCGGCGGCGATCCGGATTACGACGCGTCGCTGGCCGTCCAGATGACCGCTCAGGTCCGGCAGGAATTATAATTAATTTTCATTTTCCAATTTTCAATTTTCAATTCAACAACAAAGGCGCGATCGGCATTTTAACCACGTTGGTATTGGGGATCGTGCTGGTAATGCTGGCGACGATGGTGGTGCTGACGGGCGTCTCCAGCCGGACAAACGCGTTTGTCTTTAACCAGTCCGAAAAGACCTTTATCGGCATGGAGGGGTGTATTGAAGACGCCCTTATCCGCCTGAGCCGCGATGAAACGTATGCGGGCGGGTTGTATGATGTGGGTGATGTGGAGTGCGAAGCGGTGGTCAGCGGCGCGGATACTACCCGCCAGGTAACGGTTGCCGGCACGCGGGACACCATCACCCGCGACGCGGCGCTGAACGTGCAACTCGAGCCATCGTTTGGTATTATTGGGTGGGGTGAGTAATACATTTCTGATTTCTGAATTCTGATTTCTGATTGAATTCGCAAATCACAATTCTCAATTCTCAATTCTCAATTCTCAATTCTCAAATAAATATGTCTTTTCTTAAAAAATTATTCGGCTCTTCTAAAGAACACGCCTGCCTGGCTATCCATGACGATTTACTGGAAGCGTTCCAGTTTCGCCCGTCCGGCGATAGTTTTGAACTGGCCGGGGCGAACCGCCTGCCGCTTGAAAAAGGCATTGTAGAAGAAGGGGTGGTCAAACGGGAGACCGCTTTCCGGCAAATCGTGCGTATGCTCTTTTCCCAGGCCGAACCCCATCCCATCCGCGCCAAACATCTTTATGTCAATATCCCTTTTTCGCAGACTTACCCGTTTATCGAGACCTTTTCGCTTCATTCCAAAAAAGAACACCGGGAAAAAGGCCTGAGGGAATTTGTGGAGGCTCACGCGCCTTTTGCTTTGGGCAGGCTGACGGTGGACACGTATGAAAAGGAAACCCCGAAAGGTTTTATCTGCCAGGCTTGCGCGTATCCCAAACTTTGGGCCCACGCGGTGCATAAGGCTTGTTCCGAAATGGATTTCGGCAAACTCCATTTTATATCTGAACCGGCCGCGCAGACGGCGCTGGCGGACATCCCGGAACTTTCCCACTATGCCCTGTTTTCCCGGCAGGACGGAATGGTTTTTCTTTCCCTGTTTTATTATGGCCTTCTGTATGACACGTTCCCGATGGAAACGGTTTTGGAAAAAGGCGGCAAGGGCGCGGACGGCCTGCTGGCGGAATCCAAAAAAGAATTCGATAGTTTTAAAAAGAATCTGGAAGCGTCCATCGACCATTGTTATTTTGCCGGTTTGCCGTCTGCCGCCGAAAAATCCCTGAAAGCCGGTTTTGAAGCTATCTGTCCGATAACCTTTCTGGAAGAAGCTGACCACTCGCTTTCTTCCATCCTTCCGGAAGAGGATTATTCCACCACTCTCATTGGATTGGCGCTGAACTTGCTTAAAAATACCCATGATTAAAGCCTGGTTTAACTTAAAAGGCTTCACGCTCGTCGAGCTCATCATTGTCATCGCCATCGTGGCCATCCTGGCGGGGGCGATTTTTGTGGCCATCGATCCGGCCCGCCGTTTGCATGAGGCTCGGAATGCCCGTCGGTGGAGTGATGTGAATACGATTGTTAATGCCATTAAACAGTACCAGGTGGATAACGACGGCGAACATTATTACGAGGTGGAAGACGCTTATGAAGAGGAATATTCGGTTCTGGGGGAAGATGCCCTTTTATGCAATTACGGATGTGACGCGGCTCCGGAAGCCACCAGTACGGATTGTGTGGATTTAACAGATATCGGCTCCGATTATCTTACCATTGTGCCCGCGGATCCGAAAACCGGCGATCAGGAATATACGGGTTATTACCTTTATAAACATGGTAACGGCGCCATCACCATCGGCTCGTGTGATGCGGAAGGGGAGGGGGCCGGCGGGAGCGGGGCAGTGCCGGTTATTAGTGTGACGCGGTGAAGACCCCCCTCGACCCCCTCTGTCTCGCTGCGGACCCCCTCGCCGCCAAAGGCGGCACTCCCCCTCACCTGAGGGGGAGACTGTTTTTATTATTTTTTGGTTTAGCAGGCACTCTATTGATACACTGTTCTTTTTAAGGTAGAATCATTTTTGAAGAAAGTTAAACATCAAAAAAATGAAAAAGCAAAAAGGCTTTACCCTGGTTGAACTGATCATCGTCATCGCCATCGTGGCCATCCTGGCGGGGGCGATTTTTGTGGCCATCGATCCGGCCCGCCGTTTGCATGAGGCCCGGAACGCGCGGCGCAGCGGAGATGTTGCCACGATTTTAGACGCGGTCAAAAAATATCAGGCCGATAATGGGGGCACACATTATACCACTGTGGAAAACATGAGTTTTGACCTGTATTACCAGATCGGCACGTCCGCTACGAACTGCGGAATCACCTGTGGTCTGGAAAACACCCAGGGGTCGTGTGTGGATCTGACGGATATGGGCAGTAATTACCTGGCTTCTGTGCCGGCAGACCCTCAACACGGCACCACCCAGGCCACGGGGTATGCCATCGAGAAAGACAGCAATGGCGCCATTACCGTCGAAGCCTGTTACGCGGAAGGCGAAGGGCCCGGAGGGGCTGGGACGCCGCCGCAGATCAAAGTAACGCGATAAGTCAATTTCCAATGACCAATAATCAATTTTCAATAAGCAAAGGCTTTACCCTGGTCGAACTCATCATCGTCATCGCCATCGTCGCTATCCTGGCGGGGGTGATTTTTGTGGCCATCGACCCGGCCCGCCGATTGCATGAAACCCGCAACGCGCGGCGCTGGAATGATATCCAGACGACTTTGGATGCTGTTAAAAAGTATCAGGCGGATAATGAAGGCGACCTTTACGCGCCGATCGCCTTGATGACAATTGACCAGTTTTACCAAATCGGCACTGCCAAAACCGGCTGCGCCATTACCTGCGGACTGGATAATACATCGAGCAGTTGTGTGAGCCTGGCGGATATGGGAGCCAATTATCTGGCTGATGTACCCTTTGACCCTAAGGAAGGCAGTTACCAGCAAACCGGTTACGCCATCAGCCGGAACGGCCAGGGCGGTATTACAATACAGGCCTGTTACGCGGAAGGCGAAGAGGCCGGCGGCGCCGGGAGTACGCCCCAAATCAAAGTGACCCGCTGATTATTGTCCAATGGCGATCCAGTTGAAAGTACTGCCGTTGAAGTTTGTGTCAGCGGTAATGGTGAACTGGGTTGTTGAGGTGGCTGATACATAGGGCCATGTGCTGTTGGGGCTGATCGTATCTGAGCTGTTTGGTGTGATTGTTACAATCGGAGCTGACGAGAAGGTTTCGTTAAAGCTGGTCGTAATTACCCCTCCGCTTAATGCTCTGGTTGTTCCCCGGTCAATTACTATTCCGCTTACCATGTTTTCCCATGTATTGGCCGCGCTGCAAAGCCTGACCTTATTGGTGGTGGTGTTGTAGTAGGTCTGGCCTTCGTTGCAGGCGCCCGGGTCTGACGCGGCTTGGTGCATACGGAAACTGGTGGTATTTCGGAAGTCAATATTCCCGGTGGAAGTGATTCCTGTCAGGCCGGTGGCCAGGCCGGCTGAAGAAATATCCCAGCTGGAAGAATCAATGGCTACCGTATCGCCGTTATCGCCGATGGAAACAGGGCCATTGGTCGTAAAGCTCACCCCATTGGCCACGGTGGTGGCACTGTTGATGGTGAACGTGCCGGTTCCGGTTGAGATATTGGTGGCTCCGGATTGGGTCAGATTGCCGTCGAAGCTGATGGAACCGATACCTGCCATATCACCGGCGGCATTAATATCCCAGTCCGAGGAATCAATCGTAACCGTATTGCTGCTGTTCCCAATGGCGGCCACTCCGTTTACCGCCAAGGTGGTGCCGTTATCAAAGGTCAATGTTCCGGAAGTGAAATTATCACTCGCGTCACTTCTTAAAAATTGGGCAGAGTCCAAAGTGTCTAAGGTATCGGCGTCACTCCCCACAGATCCCCATGTATCCGCCGCGGTACATATATAGGTCGTGTCATCTGTTGTGTTATAGAAAATATCCCCTTCTGCGCACGTGCCCGGATTCGATGATCCCTGATGCAGGGCAAGCCGGCTGGCGCCGCTGAAGTCTGCCGCGCCGACCGTATCAAAATTCCCGCTGGCATCCACATTCCAATTGGCGCTATTCACAATGAAATCAGCGGTACCGGTATTGATTGTAAAGTCAGCATTTCCGGTTACCAAACTGTTGTCGGCATCATTGGCAAAAACCGTTTCAAAGTCATCACCGCTGCCACCGCCACCGCCGCTGGCGCCGGCTACGATGTTTTTTACCACTGTCCAGGATTGATCGGCCACTGAATTGGCCGTTCCGGTGCTTCCTTCCCCGTTGCAGACCACTTCATAGTATTCATCGGCGCCGGTGGTTTCAAAAATGGTGGTGGCTGTGTTGGTGGCCCATTCGTCGGTTGTGTTTCGGGAATATGCGTAGGAATCGGATGGTGTTACAAACGTGGTACCGTTCAGCCGGACACGGCATCGAATGTTTTTTCGGCCAGTGGTCGTGTTTTCTGTTGAAACACTATAATTCACTTCATACCATCCGGCTTCGTCCAGCGTGACCCGTGAGCTGTTGGTGGTGTTGCTATGGGTCAGGCCCGTGTCTTTGCGCACTTCCTGGTCCCAGCCGACGGCGGTGGCGGCCCCGTTCAAATCCACTCCTCCTGTACTGTCGTAAAAGGCGCCGACTACAAGCGTTTCGCTTTCAGCGACATCCTCCCAGGTGTCCGCCGCTGTGCAGACCCTTAATTTATTTGACGCGGTGTTGTAATAAAGCTGGCCTTCGGTGCAAGTTCCCGGGTCAGAGGTGGCTTCCTGCAGGCGGAAGCTGGTTGCTCCGTTAAAGTCCACGATTCCGGATGACGTAATACCGGTCAGTCCGCTTGCCACGCCGGCGGAACTGATGTCCCAGCCGGAGGAATCAATGCTCACACTGTTCCCGCCATCCCCAATGGTAACAGCACCGTTGGCATCAAAAGTGCCGTCTACCTGCAAGGTGTCATCGGACCCCACTGTTAAAGTGTAGGCTCCTCCATCACCGTAGGTATCGGTGGCGTCCGCCCGCAGGAACTGTGTGGAATCCAGCGTGTCCAGGGTGTCCGCGTCGCTGCTGCCGACTTCACTCCAAGTGTCTGTTGCGGTACATATATAGGTCGTGTCATCTGTTGTGTTATAGAAAATATCCCCTTCCGCGCACGTGCCCGGGTTCGACGATCCCTGATGCAGGGCAAGCCGGCTGGCGCCGCTGAAGTCTGCCGCGCCGACTGTGTCAAAATTCCCGCTGGCGTCTATATTCCAGTCGTTGCTGTCCACAATGAAATCGCCGGTGCCGGTGTTGATAGTAAATGGACCGTCACCTGTTACAAGGCTGTTGTCGGCATCTGTTCCGTAAACGTTTTCAAAGTCCTGACTGCCGCCCCCGGTCCCGTCATCGCCTTTGATTCCCTCGAGTTTTACGATACCAAAGGTGATATCGTTTTGGGTCGCGTCTGCTGTCGCGTCGCGCCAGAACTGCAGAGAGACAAAATCATTGGCTGTCAAGCTGGCTATGAACGTGGCTGAGCTTGAAGAGTATTCTCCCTGATAGTTGCTGTTTTCCGTATAAGAGCCTGGCAGTACTGTCGTGTCGTTTTTTCTTACTTGTGCGTAGGTCAAATGGGTTGAGGTAGCGGTTCCGCCACCCGTTCCATCGTAAGAAATCAGATAAATACCATCTTCATAAACGTAAACACGGTCGGTATTGGTGTCATCATGCGATACAGTGGCCGCGTTATTTTCAATATCTGTTGTATCCAAAGTGATATCGGTGGGTGTGGTTGTGAGTGTATAGGTGGTGGTCCGGCGAGCCTGTACTGCCGCTAAATCGTTCGACGCGGTCGCGATTTCAGTAAATGTACTGCCATCATTACTTAGTTTCCATACATTGTCGGTAGCGTCATACCTTAAAATTCCGTCCAAATCACTTCCCTGGTTGGCGATGATATCCACATCCGCGCCTGCCCCGGCGTTATCGGAATCCAGGGTGAAAATGGTATTGGTTGTGCCAGTGTCGGTGTTCTGGTCATGTGCCTGAGCGCCGACTGCTGACACATCCACGCCGTCCACTGTGCCTGATAGTGTTAAATCCCCATCAACATTTAAGTTATTACTAAGGCTGAACTGGCTGGTGCTCCAGGACAGGCTTTCGGTGTTGATACCTCCGAATTCCAGGCTCAGCGGAGTAGTGGCTGCGTCGTCGTTGGAACCGATCTGGAAGATCTCAGACGTATTTTCAAACACATCATCATTCGCGAACAGGAGCATGGCATGGGCAGATTGAGTGGTCAGCAATATCATGCTGAGGGCTAGGAAACTTCCGATTATTTGTCTGATTTTATTCATCTTATATGTAAGGTATAAGTTTGAGCTAATTAACACTGTCAGCCCCCCCTCCTAGTCAGAATCCTGAAATAAATTCAGCATGATGATAAGGGGGAGGGGGGGTCAGAGTGCCAATTAGGGTTTAGTTCGTGTAATCGAAACTAAGCGTACCAACATCAGTGCCGCCGCTGTTTGCGTTATCAGCCATCAGCTGCATGATCACTTCGACCACGTCGCCGGGATCCAGCGCGGTCGCGCCGGTACAGCCGGTCTCGATCTCCGCGCCTGTGATGGTGACGTCTTCCCAGGTATTGGCCGCGGCGGCGGTTGTGGAACCGTCCGCATGGCAAACCTGGTTATCGGTGTCGTTGCGCACCGTGAACACCTGCAGGGCGTTGTCGGCCGCGGCCGCGGTGTCATTCCTCAGGCGGAGCACCATGTTCCCCGCGCCCGAATAATCATCCGGCAGGGTGTAACGGAAGCGGATGTCATAGTCGTGCTGCTGGTTTCTCTTTTTGGTGATCCAGCGGTAATAATGTTCGCCGTTCGCGCTGTCGTACAGGGCTTTCATTGTACCTCTGTTGTTGCCGCCGTCGCCCCATAAAACATAGTTGGGGTATTCCGGTTCAAACACCATGGTGTCCACTTTATCGGCGGCTGAAGTCCAGGTGCCTGGTGAGCCGGCTGCTGTACAAACGTAAATCTTGTCTTCAGTGGTATCCAGTACGATTTCATTTACGGTCGTACAGTCCGCGGCGGCTTCATCGGCCACTTCCCGGATACGGAATTCATCTGTACCGGAGAAATTGACGGTGCCGGTGGACGTGAATCCGGTGAATCCGGAACCGACACCTGCGCCAGTCACACTCCATATATCTG
Organism: uncultured Candidatus Peribacteria bacterium; assembly: GCA_964538225.1. GTDB lineage: Bacteria > Patescibacteriota > Gracilibacteria > UM-FILTER-43-11 > UM-FILTER-43-11 > JAFGCR01. Next base: position 450 of record CAZIDW010000010.1, on the reverse strand, counting down.
ATGAAACGGCGACTAGTCCATCACCCGCGCCCGCATTAGTGGCGGACAGGGTCAGGGTTTTATCGGCCGCGTCATTCGCGGTGATGGTGAAATTGGAATCATCCGTGCCGTCGATGGAAACCGTGGAACCGTCCAGCGTGAACGCGCCGGAGTTGATGTCGACTGCGCCGGTAGTGGTCACATCCACTTCAGCGGCATTGCCGGCGATGTTCACACCGCCCGCGCCGTCTAACGTCAGGGCGCCGGCAGAGGTGGTTAAATTTGAAGCAGCTCCTGCATCCAAAGATAATCCGGCTGTCGTATCTACGGTCATGGTCGCGGAATCCATGTCGATGGCCGCGCCGGCATTGGAAATATCGACGTCGTTCGCGCCGTCGCCGGTCAAGGCCAGGGCGCCGCCGTCGGAGGTGACGGAAACACCCGCGCCGCCGACCGTTACGGAACCGTCCG
>CAZIDW010000009.1:29144-30476 GCA_964538225.1 uncultured Candidatus Peribacteria bacterium | reverse complement strand
ACCGATGACCGACCATCTTTTTCATGCCGCAAAAGGGAGCGGGGCGTTTAAAAACGAGGAGCTGATCCATGTATCCAAAACCGATGAACTGGAAGAATCCATGCTCCTTTACTGCCATGCCGCGGACGTGCCGTCTATCCGGGAAGCGGAGCATTATGTGGTGAAACTGAAAACCGCCTCGCGGGACGCCTCCCGCCTGCGGAGCGCCGGCGCGGAGATGGCGCTGGTGGCCAAAGGCGTGGTGGAAGCCTATTTGATGAACAAACTGCCGTTGTGGGACCTGGCGGCCGGAGCTCTCCTGGTGCGCGAAGCGGGCGGCAAAGCCACGGATTTCAGCGGCAAAAACTGGCAGCCCGGCGACCGGAACATCCTGGTGAGCAACGGGAGTAAAATCCATGAAGCAATCCTGGAGCTCGTGGGGAAATCTATTGAATAATTTCTAATTTTATTATAAAATTATGGGCAACCTCACCGACATACAGACCGGCCGCGTGGTGAAGATCGGCAACGACCCTTACCTGGTAGTCTGGAACCAGTTCAACCGCAAACAGGCCCGTAAACCGGTCATGCGCACCAAACTCAAAAACCTGATCAACGGTTCTGTGCTGGATAAGACCTTTCTGGCGGGCGAATCCTTTGAATTCGCAGATGTCAGTAACAAGCGCTGCCAATATCTGTATAAAGATAATGACGGGGCGGTCTTTATGGACAATGAGACCTTCGACCAGTTCATACTCACACCTGATCAGATCGAAAACGCCCTCCCTTACCTCAAAGAAGGCACCGAGGTTCATGTGACATTTTACGAAGACAAGCCCATCGCTGTCCAGCTGCCGCCCAAGATCGAATTGAAGGTGGTGGATACGCCGCCGGGCGTCAAAGGCGACACAGCCACCGGCGGCACCAAGCCGGCTATCGTGGAAACCGGCGCCACCATCACCGTTCCCCTGTTCATCAAAAAAGGTGACTGCCTGCTGGTGAACACGGAAACCGGCGATTATGTGAGCCGGTTGCAGTAAAAAGGGCTATTTTTATTTCCCGTTCAATCTGTTAAAATCGTGAAAGATTTTAAAACTAAATCCATGCGGCGTTTTTTTCTGCCAGGAATCGGTCTTCTTATCGGCCTGTGCCTTATCCACCCCACTGTACTGGCTTACTGCGGGGACGGCGCGTTAGAAGAAGACCGCGGTGAACAATGTGACGATGGGAATACGATCGACCGGGACGGCTGCAGCGCGTATTGTGAGATCGAGGACATGGAGCCGCCCACGGTCGAATCCGTCTCTATCTCCAACGAAGCCACCGGCGTCAGCACGGTCACCGAAGCGATCA